>DPLL01000365.1 GCA_003542015.1 Microcoleaceae cyanobacterium UBA9251
CTTTAGACCTGAGTTGCTGACTTACTGCTTGACAGATGCTCAAACAGACTAAAATCATCCACTTTAGCTGCTTTGAGCTACTGTGCACATAAGATGCGCTACTTTTAACTCCTGAAAATTTTCAGATCCTCAGAACTAAAAATCTCTCTCAGAAATTTTGGCTGCGATCGGACTAACAAGGCTGGCTCTACNNGTACTTAATGTATGGAATTGTTTAAATCCTTAATACTTATTGTAGCACAGGGTTTCTGGGATTTAGAGATTTTTGAGCAGTGTCCTTAACAATTCGTTACAATAGGGAAACTCCAGTGGCAGCGGGCCGATCGCCGGAGGGAGTCGGGTGAGGAGGGCCGGTGGCCGATCGCAAATAACTGCCGATCCCATAGATTTTTCTTCCCTATTGCAGAGAATTACCTTAAAATAAAGATATGATATGTAAAATTTTGTTACTTTACGGCTTGAGTCGGCGTATCCATGATCTCTAGCACTCTCCTATTTTCCTCGGTTGAAGAAGACCTGCAACTGTTGACTGAAAACTTGAAACAGTTAGTGGGTGCCCGTCATCCCATTTTGTACGCGGCTGCGGAATACTTATTCGGCACAAAGGGAAAACGGGTGAGACCCGCAATAGTCTTGTTGATGGCCAAGGCGACGATGCCCGATGGGGAAATCACGGAAAAACACCGCCGCCTCGCAGAAATCACGGAAATGATCCACACTGCAAGTCTAGTCCACGACGACGTGGTGGACGAGTCGGATCTGAGGCGGGGAGTGCCGACGGTTCACAGTCGGTTTAACAATCGAGTCGCAGTATTGGCTGGAGATTTTCTGTTTGCTCAATCCTCCTGGCATTTGGCAAATCTGGACAACCTGGCAGTAGTCAAACTGCTTTCAGAAGTGATTATGGATTTAGCTGAGGGGGAAATTCAACAGGGACTAAATGGATTTGACACCAGTTTGTCGATCGAAGCGTACCTAGAAAAAAGTTATTACAAAACAGCCTCTTTAATTGCCAACAGTTCCAAAGCAGCGGGCTGTTTGAGCGAGGTTTCAGCGGAAATAGCAGAGGATTTGTACAACTACGGTCGCCACATTGGTTTGGCATTCCAAATAGTAGATGATATATTAGATTTCACCGCTTCAACGGAAACTTTGGGGAAACCCGCCGGTTCGGATCTGATCAGCGGTAATCTGACAGCGCCAGCACTATTTGCCCTAGAAGAAAAACCTTACTTGGAAGTTCTCATAGAACGGGAGTTTGCCCAGGAAGGAGATCTAGAGCAGGCCCTGGCACTGGTGGAAGATTCTAAAGGCATAGAGCGATCGCAAGCACTAGCCACACAGCACGCACAGCAAGCCGTCGAATACTTAGCTGCGCTACCCCATTCAGAATCCCGCCAAGCTTTGATTGATTTGGCAGATTACGTTTTGAGCAGACTTTATTAGAAGTCATTAGTCATTAGTCATTAGTCATTAGTCAGTGGTGATTGGTTATTTGTTATTTGTTACTCGCTTGGGGCTGCTAATAACCAATGCCCAATGCCCAATGCCCAATGCCCAATGCCCAATGCCCAATGCCCAATTCTCAATTCCCAATTCTCAATTCCCAATTCCCAATTCCCAATGCCCAATGCCCAATACCCAATGCCCAATGCCCAATTCCCAATTCCCAATTCCCAATTCCTAGCAACTCAGTATCATGCGATATCCGGCGGGAGATTGTTAGAACTAGATTGAGGAGTCGATCGATACTGTTGCAAGTAAACATTAATTAAGTTCTGCACTTGCTCGCGACGGACTTCAGTGCCGACTTCCAGATTGCCGGGAGTTTCAAAAAAGACAATACTGTCAAGACCCTCTAGAGCCAGCATCTGAAATAAAATGTGAGTAACAGGCATCGATACCGGCCTCTTCGCGCGATCGCCCGCAGCCGTCGCAGCCAGGGAGGCATCCTGAAAACTAGTCCAAGCGTAAATCACCCTTTTCTCTCGCCCCGGTTGCTTGAGATTGCTCAAAACCGCGATCGCCCAACTTTGCTCGAAAGTTTGCAGAATCGAGTATTCGAGATGTTTGAGCTGTTGCGCGAGCAACAGCAGAGCCGGGGCGATCGCCTTTAAAATCTGTGGCGTCGAACCATCGGGAGGAGCTTTGTCGATCAGTGATTGAATCTGTTGGTCTAAATCCATCAGTCAGTTACTTTGAGATGTTAAGAGGGAGAATCTGATACTAGGCAGTGCGCCTCAAAATCTAGGAACACTTTAATCAAAATATAGTCTAGTTTTGATAAGTGAGCCAACGGCTAAAAAAAACAAAATACCCAGCTCCCCAACTTCTTAAACAAGTCGGGGAGCTAACAGAAGAGCATTTTACGTTTAAGCAGAACGACCTACTTATCTGGCACCGCCCGCTATGAAATGTAAAATCCTCTATCAAAAGTCGCATCGGTGTGCTACGTTGAATGTTAGCTGTAAACAATCATGCGGGAAATCTGCCAGAGCGTGGAAACCATCTTTCAACTGCTGTTAGACGAACTCAAAAAGTCCACTAGCGCGTCTGAGCAGAACTGCCGGGATGTTGCAGGACGAATCACAGCAGAAGTCAACAGGATATGCACAGAAAGCCAGCGGATTCAAGCCTCTGGAGACATAAAAGGTTCGGCCGTGAGCCTTGCCCAGCATCGCTTGCAACAATGCCTCCACTATGACAGTTTAGGCTCCGAGTCGGGGCGAGTAGAATTGCACAGTACCCTCAGCGCGATCGTGTACCGCTACATAACTCCTCCCCAGGTGCAATCTAGCTACCAAGCGCGAGTAGAACTGATCAAAGATTTTTTACAAGGATTTTATCTCGAAGCTTTAAAGGCATTCCGGCGCGAAATGCAACTAGAAGTTACCTACACCCCTCGCACTCGCTTAGAACTAGCAGAGTACATGGCATTTGTAGAGCGCTTTGGCAAACGGCGGATTCCTTTACCTCGGAACCGCAGCCAACAACTAATTATTTTACGGGCCCAAACCTTTTCCCAGCAGCAGCCCAAAGAAACCTCCGTAGACATGGAACAAGCCGCAGACGGGGGGGCTACAGATTCCGATCAAACCTGGAACGACACCTCAGTACACTCCGTGCGGGAGGCGATGGCCGGGCAGGGTTCTGCTGCAATTCGTCCCCAAGGCGACGAGTCAGAGTCCCAGCGGCAGAACGTGATCGAGGAATTAGTCGCTTATTTGAAAGAGAAGAAGCAACAAGACTGCGCCGATTATTTTGTGCTCAGGTTGCAAGACTTGCCGACTAATGAAATAGAGTCGATTCTGGGCATCACTCCCCGCCAAAGAGACTATTTACAGCAGCGCTTCAAATATCATTTGCTCAGGTTTGCGATGTCGCACCGCTGGGAACTGGTTCACCAGTGGCTGGAAGCAGACTTAGATCGAAATCTGGGTTTGCTACCTTCTGAGTGGCAAGCTTTTGGCGAGCAAATTGGCCCAGAGGGACAGCGTTTGTTAAAGTTGAAGCAACAGGGTCTGTCAGATTCAGCGATCGCACAAACCCTCAGCAGCACGGTAGCCCAGGTACAGAAACGGTGGTTTAACTTACTCCAACTGGCCGGGGAATTGCGTAATCGTTCAGATTCCGGAGAAGGGGCATCTAGTGATGAATAACGAAACGAACAGGGATGCAGAGGCTTTCGAGCGTCATTTTTTGAACTGGATATTGCAGGCGCCTGAGAATGCCTTAAGCCGAAATGAGGAAAACCTCACCCAGCCGCCTCCCTCAGCAGAGTGGGGCGATACAGAAGATGATGCTGGGGTGGAATACTGGGAATGGGACGAACCATACCCGATCGATACAGAAGTGGGGCCGCACAGCAATGCAGTCACACAACCGATGACACTTGGAGAAATACCGACCGTGCAAGATCGTTTTCAGACTTTATTAAAACAGAGGCTTAAAGCCGAAATTGAATCAAACCCGCCACTGTTTCCTTGGGAAACACAAATTCAAAGCTACGACCACGATTACCCAGACGATGCAGCCCCCCAATGGGTTCCCCCCCTGCACCTCTGGACACCCCAACTGCAAAATCTCAGATGGGGACGCCTGCCAATTCCGATCGCCCAAGGAGTTTTTGCTCAACTGCTAGAACCTTGTCAGGAACTGGTAATGTCGTCGCTGCGGGAAGGCTCGAAGTTAGTTCGGGCTGTAGATAGCTTGTTTCCGGGCCAGTCTCAGGAACTCAACGAATTAGCTGGTTTAGTGCTTAGAGGTGCTTTGCGGGGACTTTTAGATTTAGAGGATTTTCCGAATTACGAAGCGGCGACAACCGACCAAAAAATGGTGCTGTCGCTGATGGCCGCGCGGGAAATTATTGATTCTCTAACTTTGAATTGTCCGATAAATCAGCCGCCGGTTTCGCGGGAGTGGTTGACTGGATTGGGTTCCCTAACTCTCAAGGCTCAATACCTGTCGAATGGCGACAGAGAACAGCCGATTCCATCTTTAAGAGTAGAGTGCCAATTTCCGGGGGGAGGAAGTTTGGAACTCAAGGGAGGGGATGCCGAAGCAACTGCACAGCGACCGAATTCAGGTCATTTAAGTGTGGAGTTGTTTGATCCGCAACCTCACAAGACTTATGCGCTAGAAGTTCGGTTCCAAAACTTCGATACCAGACCTTTGATGTTTGCTATTCGTCCTACAATTGCAGGCTAAAATAGGAACAAAAAAGCCAGAATAAATTAAGTAACTGCGTTTTTTAATTGTGTTGTTACCTCACAAAAATATCAACACAATGCCCAGACTAAAGTCGTCGAGAGCAACAAACTTTAGAGATTAGTTAAAAGCCTCAGATTTATCTGTGGATTCAATCTAAAATCTAAAATCTAAAATCTAAAATTGTTGGATGGGTGCAAATGACAACTGATAACCTGCGAAATATACCTGTTTTTGGTAAGCTGTGGGAGCAGATTGAGGCAATGCCTCCGCCGGTGATCGAGGATTCTTTACTGCTGCGAATCCTAGTTCAGTTGTTGGTAATAGTGGGAATTGTGGCTACGGATGTTGCTGTTGAAGAGAACCTGAATCTTTGGGCAGTGCCTGTTAGTATTGTGGGAGCAACTTGGAGTTGGTACCGCCGGCGCGATCGCAATATAGCAGCTCAATTCTGCATAGCTATTGGAATGCTAGTGGCGCTGTTCGCTTTTTTTAGCCGCTTGGTGGGAGAATTGAACGATACGCGGTTAGTTTTGGCGCAACTGTTAATTCAACTTCAAGTGTTGCACAGCTTCGATTTGCCGCGCCGCAAAGATTTGGGATACTCGATGGTAATCGGGCTAATTTTGTTGGGGGTAGCAGGGACTCTCAGCCAAACCTTGACTTTTGGGCCGCTGCTGTTGGTGTTTTTGGCTTTAGCGCTTCCGACTTTGGTTTTGGATTATCGATCGCGCTTGGGACTCAAGAAGGTAGAAGATAGAAAGCAGAAGGTAGAAGGTAAAGGGAAAAATGAAAGCCTGTCGCTATTTGCGGCTACCTTATCTCCCAAGTATTTTGGCTTACTGTTGCTGATAATTGTCGGGTTGGGGCTGACTATTTTTGCGTTTTTGCCGCGCCTCCCTGGCTATCAGTTGCGGACATTTCCGGTCAGCGCTCCCATTGAATATAAGGGGGATTTTGACTCACGCAGCATTCTGAATCCGGGGTATGTCAGAGGGGGAAATAACAAAGGAACTGGCCCAGCCCGGGGGAGAAACCCAGACCAAGGCCCAGGAGAGGTGGACTCTACTTTTTATTATGGTTTCAACCAGCGCATTAATCAAAATTTGCGGGGCGAGATGAAACCTCAAGTGGTGATGCGGGTGCGATCGCAAGCGGCGGGTTTTTGGCGGGTATTGGGGTTTGATAAATACACCGGTCAGGGTTGGGAAATTTCTCGCAACGAACAAGCTCAAAAGCTGAATAGACCGCGCTGGTCTTATCAATTTTATCTGAATCCGTATCCCAATGCGCCCCGCACTCAAGAGGTGATTCAAAGTTATACTATTGTTGCTCAGTTGCCGAATTTGATTCCGGCTTTAAACAAGCCGAAGGAACTGTATTTTCCGACGATGGATGTCGCAATTGATGCGGAGGGGGGTTTGCGATCGCCTGTGGAATTGGCGGAAGGTTTGACTTATACGGTGATTTCAAATGTGCCTTATCGCGATCGATCTTTGTTGGGTAAAACTGGTACGGATTACCCAAAAAACATTCGCAAGTTTTATTTAGATGTGCCACCAAAAATTGCCGAGAAGGTGCGGAAAAAAACAGAGGAAATATTGCTAGCAAGGACGAGAGTATCTACGTCTGATAGACCGATCGATTCTCCCTACGAAAAAGCTTTGTACTTGGCTCAATATTTAAAGCAAAACCCGAATTATAAAATTGAAAAAGCCTTGCCTTATTTAGAGGAAAGTGAGGATTTAGTCGAGGGTTTTCTGTTTGGCTATAAAAAAACCCAGGCCGGCAAAAAAGTTACAGGTGGATATCCAGATCACTTTTCGACGGTACTGACAATTATGCTGAGGTCGATCGGGATTCCGGCGCGCATGGTTGGTGGTTTCGATACGGGGGAATTCAACCCGTTTACAGGTTTGTATATTGTGAAAAATACCGATGCTTTTTTGATGACGGAGGTATATTTTCCTAATAATGGCTGGTTTGCTTTTAATCCGATTCCCGGTTATCCTTTGATTCCGGCTTCGGTGGAAGATAACCAGACTTTTAGCGCGCTGGAATCGTTTTGGAAGTGGATAGCGGGTTGGCTACCAACGCCTCTGAGAAGCGGGCTGGATTCAGTAATCGGTTTTGTAATTGGCTGGATTAGTTTGATTGTGGGCTGGTTTTTGGCGCAGTTTGCTAAGGGCTGGGTGGGTGTATTTACTGGTTTGATTAGTGCGATCGCATTTGGCTTCCTTGGCTGGTTAATTTGGCAACTGTGGCGCAAGTGGCGCTACCGTCGTTGGCTGGGGAAGTTGCCGCCTGTGGAGGGGGTTTATCAGGAAATGTTGAAGGATTTGGCGAGTCGGGGATTTGTGAAGCCTCGCGCTCAAACGCCTTTGGAGTATGCTGAGGCGATGCGCGGTCATCATGCAATTGATGAAGCAGAGGTGATTGAGGAGGTTTCGCAGGCTTACGTGCGCTGGAAGTATGGGGGTGAAATGGGTAATTTGGGCCAGTTGCGGCTGTTGGTGAGGAATTTGAGGCGATCGCACTTAAAGCAATTGAAAAAGCGCTGGTTTTAGGCGATCGGAAACGGTAGGAAAAAAATTGTAGCACTTTTTTTGACGCCTCAAATATACAGCGTATTCCAGGTTTATGAAGTGTAGGGATACGGCTCATCGAATTACGAATTACGAATTACGAATTATAGCAGTCGCCAAGGCGATGAGAGT
>DPLL01000364.1 GCA_003542015.1 Microcoleaceae cyanobacterium UBA9251
AAACCCAGATTTCTCATGGGTTTCAGGCTTAAGTTGACACTAATGGATAGTGGCACCTTACGACTACTGGTTTCGTAAGTCCTCAAACAATTAAAAACCCGGTTTTTTGAAGAAACCGGGTTTGGGAAATCGATGATGAAGAGCGATTTTCTACCTAAACCAAGCGGAAAATAAAAGGGTAGCGGTAAGGTTGGTTGGGTTCTTTTAAAACGTGGAGGATAGCCATTATTGTCAGTCCCCAGTGCAGCACGAAACCGATTAAGCCAGCCAAACCCAATGTCACAAAAGATAGCGGAACTAAAATCAGAGCGTACAGCCAGACATTAAAGTGAAAATTGATGGCTTCTTTGGCGTTATCTTTGACAACGGGGTCATCGGATATGAATAATATACCGATCGGCACTGCGATCGACAACCCTAATGTACTCAAAAAAATAGCGCCGTGACACAGGAGTGATAGCAGCTTCCGCTTGTCGGAGTCGTACATATTACTTTTCTCTTGAATTTATGATAAGTTTACCTTTAATAGCAACTTTAGCACAGGCTATAATGGCGATCGGGTGATGATTCCCCTACCTGATTTGCGATCGCCTCGATCAATTTGGTCACAACCCCCGGATTGAGCGGTGGGAACAATCTAAAATCTAAAATCTAAAATCTAAAATCGGATGACCACAGAACTTGAAACTGAACTGCAAACTGCTGTTGAGCGCCGACGCAACTTTGCCATTATCTCACACCCCGACGCGGGGAAAACTACTCTGACAGAAAAGTTGCTGCTTTACGGAGGTGCTATTCATGAAGCAGGTTCTGTCAAAGCGCGGCGAGCTCAGCGACACGCTACATCCGACTGGATGGAAATGGAACAGCAGCGGGGAATTTCTATTACTTCTACTGTATTGCAGTTTGAGTATAAAAAATATCACATTAATCTGCTCGATACTCCGGGACACCAAGATTTTAGCGAAGATACTTATCGAACTCTAGCGGCGGCTGATAATGCGGTGATGTTGGAGGATGCTGCTAAGGGTTTGGAACCGCAAACTCGGAAGTTATTTGAAGTTTGTAAGCTGCGAAATCTGCCGATATTTACTTTCTTTAATAAGCTCGATCGCCCTAGCAGAGAACCTTTGGATTTGTTGGACGAAATTGAGCGGGAATTGGGGTTGCAGACTTATCCGGTGAATTGGCCAATCGGTACGGGCGATCGCTTTAAAGGTGTTTTCGATCGCCGTCAACGTAAAATTCACTTATTCGAGCGCAGTCAACACGGTTCCCGCGCTGCGATTGATACGGTGATCGAATTGGGCGATCCGCGCCTTGAGAAACTTTTGGATCCCGATCTTTACGCTCAATTTAAAGATGATTTGGAACTGCTAGATGAATTAGGGGATGAACTAGATTTAGACTTAGTTGCTGCTGGGAAAATGACACCTGTTTTCTTTGGTAGCGCCATGAGTAATTTTGGGGTTGAGCTGTTTTTAGATGCGTTTTTAGACTATGCTCTTAAACCGATCGCCCGCAAAAGCAGTGTTGGAGAACTTCCGCCAACCTATGAAGATTTTACCGGGTTTGTGTTTAAGTTGCAAGCGAATATGGACCCAAGACACCGCGATCGGGTTGCCTTTATTCGGGTTTGTACGGGTAAGTTTGAAAAGGACATGAATGTGACTCACGCTCGCACGGGTAAAACGGTGCGTTTGTCAAGACCTCAAAAATTATTTGCTCAGGATCGAGAGTCGATCGAGGTTGCTTATCCGGGTGATGTGATTGGTTTGAATAATCCGGGAGTTTTTGCGATCGGCGATACGATTTACACTGGTCAAAAACTGGAATATGAAGGGATTCCATGTTTTTCGCCGGAACTTTTTGCTTATTTGAGAAATCCCAATCCTTCTAAATTTAAGCAGTTCCGCAAAGGTGTTTCTGAGTTGCAGGAAGAAGGTGCTGTGCAAATTATGTATTCGGTTGATGAGTCGAAACGGGAGCCAATTTTGGCGGCTGTGGGACAGTTGCAATTTGAGGTGGTGCAGTTTAGAATGCAGTCTGAATATAATGTGGAAACCCTGATTGATATGTTACCTTATAGTGTGGCTCGCTGGGTTGATGGCGGTTGGGATGCGCTGGTAAAAGTTGGGCGGCTGTTTAATACGGTGACGGTTAAGGATAGTTGGGGAAGACCGGTTTTGCTGTTTAGAAATGAGTGGAATTGTCACCAGGTGGAAGGTGAACATCCTGTGTTGAAACTTAACTCGATCGCCCCGGTGGTTTCTGGTTTGGAAATTAGCGCTAATTGAGGTAAAGCTATGACTTTTGCTCCTGATATCACAACCCAAATTACTCATCTCCCGGATCATACTGAACTCCCAGAAACAGATGGTACTTTTGTGAAAAATTTTCAGGAGCATCCTCAAAGCGTTCTATTAACTGATTCCCTCGAACCAGTCCTGCAAAAGCTCCATCCAGAAGGTGATTATGCTATAGGTCAGGATTGTGGCATTTATTGGCGTTTGACAGAGCCTTTAGAACGTGGTGCTGAATGCCCAGATTGGTTTTATGTGCCTAATGTGCCGCCCACTATTGATGGTAAAGTGCGACGTTCTTATGTGTTGTGGCAAGAATTTATAGCGCCGCTAATTGTCTTAGAATTTGTATCGGGAGATGGTTCGGAGGAAAGAGATAAAACTCCTGTATTTGTTTCTGAACAAGAGGGGAGAGCAAAGCCTGGTAAATTTTGGATTTATGAAAATGTGATCCGCACTCCTTTTTATGGAATTTATGAAGTGAGTAAAGCTAGTATTGAGCTTTATCATTTAGTGGATGGACAATATCAGTTATTACCGGCTAATGAGCGTGGTCATTATCCAATTCCAGCTTTGGGAGTGGAGTTGGGAATTTGGCCAGGAGTTTATCAGAATGCGGAATTGGCTTGGTTGCGCTGGTGGGATTCTGATGGTAATTTGTTGTTGACTGGTTGGGAAATGACAAAGTTATCAGAAGTGCGTTTAGAACAGGAACGTGCAAAATCAGAACAAGCTCAACTTGTTGCAGACCAGGAACGTGCAAGAGCAGACCAGGAACGTGCAAGAGCAGACCAAGAACGTGCAAAATCACAGAGGTTAGCAGAGAAATTGCGAGCTGCTGGAATTGATCCTGATCTATAAATTAAGAGGAATATGGCAAAAAAGGCTTTGAGATTCTTCGCTTTGCTCAGAATGACATAATTACATTGAAATCCGTAAGTCATATTCAGGCTTAGGCTAAGTTAGACAAGATTGCGATCGCCAGAAAAGTCATGGTATCACCACCTAATCCAAATCAATCGGGTTTATCTGTGAAACAGTCTCTAGAGGCTGGTTTAACGGCTTTGAAACAACGGGATTACCCAAAGGCGATCGCCCTTTTAGAATCTGTCGCTGAAACCGCCGCCCAGCCACTGAGTACGCGGGCGCAGATGGGATTGGTGGCTGCGTACAAAGCAACTGGTAATCTGAAAGGGGCGATCGCCCTGTGCTCTTCCCTCGCCAAACATCCCAACACACAAGTCAAAACTTGGGCCGATCGCACTTTAACAGAATTGATCGATCGTCGTCCCCCAAAACCACCGGAGAATCAAGGAAAAATCCCAGAAATTCCCCCAGAAACCGGCTTAGTCGCCCCTTTGGATCGCATAATTGTTGGCACTGAACAGCCGAAAATACCGCTTTCAGTCGAGAAACCCTCAGCAGACCAGAAAACAGGATTTTTGGCTTTTGAACCGACTGTAGGGCAAATAAAGGCTAAATCGAAAGATGTTTTGCCCCCACCTCCACCCCCCAAACCGCCAACTTTTAAGACTTCCGAACCGGAAAAATCAACAGCAACCACGCCCGACACAGAAAAAAGAGCCGATTCCTCAACAGATATCCCTCCGATCAGTGCAGATTCTTACCAACTGACTTGGCGTCAAGCGGGGCGCGCTCAGAATTGGCGATCGCTCAAACCGCTGAAATTGGCTGGTTTTCGGCTAGAAGCGATCGCCTGTACGATCGCCCTATTTTTTGTAGCGCAGTTTATTTGGCAATTCCTGCTCACAACCGCTAATTCTGTGTTGCTTCAGTTGTACATCTTCACGAGATTGCCTTTTTTCGCACCAATTCAGCTTTTTTACCAGGATCAGACTCAGTTTCTCCAAATTGTATTTGTGTTGCTGTGGGCTTTCTCTCCGTGGCTGACAGACTTACTGCTGAAACTGTTTTGCGGTATCGAACCGCTGAAGGCGACGGTTTTATTAACTCACAGCAAAGAAGCTAGTCGGGTAGTGCGAAGTTTTTGCGCTTCGACTACGCTCGGCGACCGGCGCGCTTCGACTACGCTCAGCGCCAGCTTCGACTACGCTCAGCGACCGGCGCCGATTCTGAAAGTTTTGCCGATCGATGTACCTGTAGCTTTAAGTTACGGCTGTTTACCACGATTTGCTCGGATTGTGGTGAGTCAGGGGCTGTTGGAGCAATTGACGGAAGATGAAATTGCGACTATTTTTGCGCGGGAATTGGGGCACATCGCCCACTGGGATTTTGCGCCGATGTCGCTGGCGATTTTGGTAATTCAGATTCCTTACCTGATTTATTCCCAGGTGGCGCACTGGGAGGAGCGGATTTCTGGTTTAATTACGATCGAGTTTTTCCGTCATGTGGTGAATTTTTTGGCGGCTGGGATTTCGGCCTTTTGTTACGGGATTTATAAGTTGCTGAGATGGCCGATGTTGTGGCTGTCGCGCCGCCGCGCATATTTTAGCGATCGCGCCGCAGCCGAAATTACGGGGAATCCGAATGGTTTGACGCGGGCTCTGGCTAAAATTGCGATCGGAATAGCGAGCAATATCGAGCAACAGCAACAAACTAGCTTTTTCCTCGAAAGTTTCGATCTGCTGCTACCTGTGGGTGTCGCGCAAGCTGTAACCCTTGGTTCTGCTGCTTTACACGCGCCTCTGGAACAGATTTTGCTGTGGGATGTCAGCAATCCTGACCGCAATTGGTTGACGGTTAACAGCACACATCCTTTAATGGGTGAGCGTTTGAAGTTGTTGGCTCTTTATGCTCAATTCTGGAAACTCGAAACTGAGCTAGATTTGGCGAATCTGGGAACGCAGGAGCCAAGTAAGGGTAAATTCCTCATTTCTCACCTTTTTAACTCAAAATTTTGGGCGGACAGGAAATTCTGGGCGGGTAGGAAATTTTGGGCGGGTAGGAAATTTTGGGCGGGCACGGGGGCACCGCCCCTACTGTTACAAGGTGCGCCTTTTTTTGGGGTGCCGATGAGTTTGGCGGTGGTGGGGGTGCTGTGGTTGATTGGGGGGATGTTTTCGATGACGAATATCTGGTGGCTGGATTGGCTTTGGGGCGATCGATCTATTGTTTGGGGCTGTTTGCCGATCGGGTTTAGTATTGGTACTTTGATGCGGATTAATTATTTCTTCCCGGACATTAAGCCGGGAAAGCTTGCTGAACCGAGTTTACCTCAAATTTTGTCAAATCTCCCGACAATACCGCTGGATGCTCAACCGGTGCGGCTCTCAGGGCAACTTTTGGGTCGATCGGGTATGGCTAATTGGCTGGGACAGGATTTGATTTTGCAGACGGCGACGGGCTTAGTGAAGTTACATTATGTTTCGAGGTTTGGCCCGATCGGCTCTTTGTGGCCGTTTTTGATCCAAGAGACTACTCGCCCTAGCGATTTGGTGGGTAGCTGTTTTCCAAGAGGGGTGGTGGCGACGGGCTGGCTGCGACGGGGTGCTACTGTGGCGATCGATCTTGAAAGCCTGCGTAGTCAAGGTGGCATTGTCAGCAACAGCGGACATCCCCTCTGGTCTGCAATTTTAGCTTTTGCTACCGCCTTTTGGGGAGCATACATCATTTTCCAGGGCGGGAGCTAAGGAAGAAGTCATTAGTCAGTAGTCAGTAGTCATTAGTTAGAAGGGTCAGGAACCCCGCCCTTAAGGGACGGGGCTTGCAAGAGTAATCAAACAAGCCATTCTGACCAGCCTAAGTCTTAGCTGACTACGTTATTTGAGTCAAGACACCCTGGGATGCGACGCTAGTCCCTTGCTCTGTCGCTGCTAGTTAAACAGTTCTAAGGTCACTGGAACAGTGCTTTCAGCGTAAAAAGCTCTTATAACATTGGCGAAGCGAACATTACCCGAAAGGGAAAAAATGGAGACAACCATATCTCCAAGGGAGGGGCAACCATACCCCTCCACCTCGCAAGAGGTAGGCAACTAATTTATCGAATGAAAGATGAAATCATATTCTCCCCAACTCACGCACTCTCACCCCGGCTGTGATACCTTTAAACAATGGTCGGACGCTGCCGAGCCCGATTCTTGGGAGATGAGGGTGAGTAAATAGTCCTCAGCATTAGGAGCGAGGTAAAGTTACTGGCTAAAAAATGTTTTAGAAGAGGTTAGCGATTTTATCCCTTGTTGTATTAGACTAAATACTGGTATCCCGATCGCCTGAAATTGACATCCTTGGAAATAAATTTCTACATTGCTGGCTATAAACATTCTGAATCAAAATCGGAAGTAAGTAACACAGAATAGCCAATAGCCCTAACATTTGAGTGATGACTAAAAGTTTACACAACAACTTGAGATTTAACAGCTCTCTGCATTGGCGGCGGTTGGTGAACGTAGTCGAACCATCAAGTTCCGGCATTGTGAGAGTAAATCATCTTGTTCGCAAAGGTGAGGGGATATGTCAAGGTTGGTCGGAGGAACGCCGAAATTCTGCGGTTGTGTCATCTTGCTCTGCGGTCAATATTCAGTTGACTTCAGATAATGCTGTTCGATCGAACTAATTAGAATTCAAGTCAGGAGGAATCTTTCATGTCTATTCGTTTATATGTGGGTAATCTACCGAAAGAACTCGAACGCCAAGAACTGCAAGACGTTTTTGCACCGGAAGGCGAATCGGTAACCACAAAAGTAATTACCGATCGCAAAACTGGTAAATGTAGAGGATTTGGTTTTGTGACGGTGCTCACCGACGAACAAGCCGATCAAGTTATTGAGAAATATAATGGCTTGATGTTCAAAGAAAACCCCCTCAAGATAGAGAAGGCACTGCCTCGCTCTAAGGGTAAATCGGAGAAGGGTGAAGGCGAAGAGCAGCATTCACCTGCGGCACCGCAGTTGGCTTCGGCTTCGCCGTCGCAGCCTGCGCCACAGCCGCGCTCGGCTCCCCCTACCCAAGGTGGAGGCGGCTCTGGTAAAAGCAATCGTCGTCGCGACAACAACAAGTCTCGTCGCAATCCAGCAGCAGCAACTTCGTCGAGCACTGATTCTGGCTCGGTGCAGCCAGATCCGCGCTGGGCGAGCGCTCTCGAAGAGCTCAAGCAAAGGTTGCAGGAAGCTCAGGCTACTAACTAGGAATGTCGATCGACTTTGGTTGATTGACGTATCTGGTAGATCGGTTAGTGCGATCGAAAATGGGGAAAAAATCTCTGTTTCGATCGCACTATTTTTCTGTAAGTATGTTACCTTAAGAGGTTTTCTCTCTGGGGCGGGTTTAACAATAAATCGAAAGATTGAAGTCAAATGTTTCAGAATTAGGAATCGGTAAACTCGAAGGTTGAACAATAATTTTCGGCGGAGTTGATGCTCATAAAACAGTTAAATTGTCAGCCGATGGATGTCGAGAAATAAGGTGATCTGCTTCGGCTCCGGCTAGGGTGTTAACTGACAGGCTGTAAGGAACTTCTAGGGAGATAATTGTTTCGTTGTTACGCAGCCAATTTAATTGGGTATCTCCCGTTGTAGCAGTTGGGCTAATAGAGGTTTTAGCTCCCAATAAATCGCCAATTAAAAAAGATAAATCCTGTTGGGGATTTGGGCTGACAGCAGGTGCGGGTACGATCGCACTTGCAGGCGCAGGAACGATCGCGATCGAACTTGCAGGTGCTGGCTGAATTTGAGCTACAGGCAGGGTTTCAGAGGCTTGAGGGGCTGTCAAAGCAGGATTTGGTGCGATCCGAAGGTTGGGGGGCGATCGCAGGTTGAGAGGCGAGGGAGGAGGTGAGCGTCCAGGAATATAAATGAACACAGATGAAATTCCATCTGCGTTCATCTGTGTTTATCTGCTTAAGATCTGCGGTTAAAAACTCCCAATCCAATATCATGTGCGGTTGATTAACCACGCTCAAAAGCCGGGGCGGGTTTACAGGAGCTCTCGTTTCTATTGTAGATATTGGTGAACCCGCCCCTACAGGAATTATGGGTAATTAACCTGACATGATATAGCGGTTTTCAACCGCATGAGGTACAAGCCGATCGATGCCTTATGCCCTATGCCCTATGCCCTATACCCAATCCCCAATCCCCAAGCGTAACTCATTGAACAGAGAAGGGCTATATAACTACTTCGCCGCAGGTAAAGACAACTGAGGCGAAGTTTTAGGATAGCTTCCTTCCCCGTCAATCCCAACAGGTTCCTGGGAAAGCAAAAACTCACGAATTAGTCGAGTTACTGCTCTTTGAGCTAAACCGCCGACTACTTGCTGGCTCATATTCTGCACTTCTGGTTTCACCAACAACTGCGGAAGTAGCTGCAATACTTTCATCCCGTCAAAACCGGGAGTTGATTGCAAAATATCCCAAATCCGTTTGATGTGTTCTAAGTTTTTTTGTTCCGTTTGTGAAACCACAGGTTGATTTGCTTTGACTCCAAACCATTCGCCGACGACTGCTTTGGCGTTAGCAAAAGCATTGTTGGAAAGTGTGTCGAGACTTTTGACTAATTCAGTGACAATGCGATCGCGAATAAAATCTCCTCTTTCAGAAAATAAATACTCTAACGCTTGGTTCAGGATTTTGCTGACATCGTAATCGTCGCTATCGCGGGCATTGCTGAGCAAGTTTTCTAAGCGGTTCCAGCGGAATTCGCCCTGTTTGAACAACAACTCTTGCAGGGATGCTCTCAATTCTGGTGCGGGGTCGCTCAACAGCCGTTTTGCAACGTAAGGATAGGCTTTGCTCAACACTTTAAATTCGGGGTCAACGTTAATTGCAATCCCTTCTAAGGTGACGAGCGATCGAATAATCAAAGCATAGTAGGCTGGAACTCGGAAAGGATATTCGTACATCACCGCCGAGAGTTCGTCAGTAATGCTTTTGAAATTGAGTTCGGCAACGCTAGCACCCAAAGCATTGTTAAATACGCCAGCCAAGGCCGGAATAATTGGTGTCAAATCGGTGTCCGGTGTCAAAAATTCCAACTTGACATAATCTTTTGCTAAACCTTCAAAATCGCGGTTCACCAAATGTACTACAGCTTCTAATAAGCCGTATCGCTGATAAGGTTTCACTTCGCTCATCATTCCGAAATCGAGATAAGCTAATTGACCGTCAGGAGTTGCCAAAAGATTGCCGGGATGCGGGTCTGCGTGAAAAAAACCATGTTCTAGGAGTTGTCTGAGAGAACACTGCACCCCCACTTCAATTAAGTAAGGAGCGTCTATTCCTTGAGCCTTGACAGCTTCTAAATTAGTCAGTTTGATGCCGGTGATCCACTCCATTGTTAAGACGCGCCGGCGGGTATATTCCCAGTAGATACTGGGAACGTAAATATCTTTGATGTAGCCGTATAGTTCGGCAAACCGTTCGGCATTTTGACCTTCGTGGGTGTAGTCCATTTCTTCGTAAATGCGCTCGCCCAATTCGTCCATAATGCCTGCGAGGTCGCTGCGAATTATTTTGAAGTTGTTTTGTGCCCAAAGTGCGACGCGCCGCAGGATGTAGATATCTAAACCAATGTTTTCGGCTAAACCAGGTCGCTGCACTTTAATTGCGACTGTTTCTCCGGTTTTGAGTTTGCCTTTGTAGACTTGTCCGAGAGATGCCGCTGCGATCGGATCTGGGCTAATTTCTGCGTAGATTTCGTGAGGATGGGCACCCAATTCTTCTTGGATAAATTGATAGGCTACTTCGTTGGGAAAGGCTGGCAATTGGTCTTGCAGCGTTGTTAGTTCTTCTAAATATACTGGCGGTACTAAGTCGGGCCTGGTTGAGAGTGCTTGTCCGATTTTGATGAAAGCGGGGCCGAGTTCGCTGAGAATTTCTCGCAGTCGGGCGGCGCGACGCTTTTCGTTGGTGGCGGTGTGGCCTGTTTTGCCGTCGAACCACAAACTGAAGGCAAAGCCAAAAAATGTCCAAACAACGCTCAGCAGCCTTCCCCAGACTTGTAGAGGGCGATTTCGGTACTGGGCTGCGATCGCCACAGGATCGTACCGAACAGCATCTCCGGCCAACTCGAAAGCTATGTCTTTGGCTGATT
Source organism: Microcoleaceae cyanobacterium UBA9251 (assembly GCA_003542015.1). Lineage (GTDB taxonomy): Bacteria > Cyanobacteriota > Cyanobacteriia > Cyanobacteriales > Microcoleaceae > Microcoleus. Next base: position 10,311 of record DPLL01000364.1, read on the forward strand.
TGAGGACTTCGGAAGTTACGGCTTCTGTCTCTAGTTCTACTTGTACTGCTTGCAGGGGAATTGTGTTTGCATCTTTGAGATTGCCGAGTACAGCCTGAGTCCCTGAATTTGCATAAGTTTGCGGGGAGGCTGGCGATACAGTCTTGACATTCATAAATCAGACCTAGTGGGAAGCATTGTAAATATATTGTAACAATTTAGGGCATCGGCCTCATAGGGCATTGGGAATTGGGCATTGGGAATTGGGCCTTTATAGCATTTATAGCAACCGCCAAGGTGG
>DPLL01000363.1 GCA_003542015.1 Microcoleaceae cyanobacterium UBA9251
GCTCAAGAGTGAACCCGCCCCTACGGATTTTGGAGAATGAGGTTTTTGGGGGTTTTAATTCCTGTCAAATTCAAGCGGTAACTGCAAGCAATTTGTCAGCTTGTTTGGCGGTTTCAAAGAAGAAACGCACGTTGTCTTCGGGAGTGTTGGGTAATACGCCGTGTCCCAAATTCAGGATGTGTCCGCGCGGGCCTGCTTTGCGAATTGTATCAAGAATGCGATCGCGAATAAACGCTTGAGAACCAAACAACACACCGGGATCTAAATTTCCCTGAACGTTCATGTTCGGGCCCAAACGTCGCCGCGCATCAGCCATGTCAACTGTCCAATCGACGCTGACGATATCGGCGCCAGATTTGCCCATGCGTTCGAGAAGGCCGCCACTACCAGTTACTAACAGAATTAGTGGTGTGTCAGGATGGGTTTTTTTGACTTGATCGAATACTTGTTTCTGGTAAGGTAGGGCGAAAGTATCGTAGTCTTGGGGGGAAAGTTGTCCCGCCCAGGAGTCGAACATTTGGACTACTTGCGCGCCGCAGTCGATTTGGTAGCGCACGTAAACGGCGATCGCATCTGCAAATTTCGACAACAACTGATGTAGTAAAGTTGGATCGGAAAATGCCATGTTTTTGATAATCGCATAATCCTTGGAACCTTTGCCCTCAACGGCGTAGGCGGCCAGAGTCCAGGGTGCGCCGACAAAGCCGAGCACGGTGGATTTGTTGCCTACTTCCTCGCGGAGGGATTTGAGGATGGTTTTGATGAAAGGCAAGCTTTCTTCGGGATTCAGCGGTTGTAATGCGTCGATTTGCTGCTGAGTGCGGATGGGTGCGTGGATAATCGGGCCTTTACCTTCGGCGATATCCATGTCGATGCCCAAACCGGGCATAGGTGTCACAATATCGGAGAACAGAATTACGCCGTCGGGTTGAAATGCGTGCCACGGCTGGAGGGAAACTTGAATCGCAACTTCGGGAATTTCGGAACGTTCGCGAAAGGATGGATACTTTTCTCGCAAGTCTCGATAGGCTTTCATGTAGCGGCCGGCTTGGCGCATCATCCACACGGGCGGGCGTTCTAGGGTTTCGCCGCGGGCTGCGCGGAGTAGCAAGGGAACTTCATTTAATGCTGACATCTTAACTTTTCTCGGATTTAACTATTTTAATGCCTTTGGTAGCTTACCACTGTGCGATCGTCCTTTTTGACAAAAAATTCATCTGTTGGCTGTTGCGGTGCCCTGAGCGTAGTCGAAGGGTCAGTTGTCAGTTGACTGTTGTCCGTTGTCAGAAGGATGAGGGATTATCTGAACGGATTGGCTGAGTTCGATTTTGGGGAGTGGGGATTTGATTGGTTGCGAGGGGGTAGGCAAATCGCTGAAGTGTCTATTCGGTCGTTAACCCCCTCGATATATTGCTAGGCAAAGGTTTGAGCGATTTTTTTCAGGGAATTTGCCCTCCCCACTCGCTGGGGAAACTAATTGAATGGAAACAGTGGGGTAACAAATCTGTTATACTCCTTGACAATTTGTGGGAACTCCCCACTCGCTGGGGAAACTAATTGAATGGAAACAACAAAAAAGGCGGCTGTCAGTCGCCTTTTTCTTTTATCTACTCATGCCTAAGATATAATGAAGAAAGTTCTAGAAAGCAAAGTAGCGCTAGGAAGTTATTTATGCAAACAATCCTATTAAGTCACGAAGAAGTCGCAAAGCTTGCGAAGCAACTTTATGAAAGCAGCATCCGTGAAAAAGTAGAGTCAGAAAACAATATTGGTAAAATGGTGATTATCGACATTGAGACAGGTGAGTATGAAGTTGACAAAAACGGCTTACAAGCAGCGCGAAGCCTGAGCAAAAAGCATCCAAACCATCGGCTTTTTGGTATCAGGATCGGATACAATGTTGCGGCTTCCCTAGGCGGTGTTATGGAGCGTGTTAGCAAGTGATTTCTGGTATTGTAAATGACGGACACCCCACTGTTGCTGTGCAATTTCGTTTCCCAAATCGTCCAGACTTATCTATCGAGTTTGTAGTAGTATTGTAGGGTGCGTCAGCCCGCAGCGTTTCCCTTGTAAGCGTAAGCGATCGAGCTGACGCACCCTACAGGCCTCGTTAGTGGTTTAAATGCGTAACAGCTTAGCAGTTCCAAAAACGCGGTAAAGTCAGATGCTTCATAACACTTTAGCCAATCCCGCTTCATACTCTGCATCAACTTCATCAAGTAGCGCATCTAACCGCCCATCCTCCAAATCGTCTTCAATTTGCCTATCCCAGACTTGTTGGCGATACTCTATCAGCCAAGCAGTAAGTTCGGATAGTTCCTTAACTGACAAGTTCATAATTGCTGTTTCAAGTTCTTTAACGCTCATACATTTTGCCACATCATTAATATTATTAATATACCAATTTCTTAATGTCATAAACGGGCAAGATGCCCGTTCCACAATTAAGAAAATTTCTTGTGCAACAGGCAAGATGCCTGTTACATTCCACATTACCTAGTTACGCACTTTCCGCCCACCATTACCCGACATTGATCTCGGCCTTGATCGTATCTACTATCATCAATCCGAGCCGAATCTAAATTCCTAGTGCGCGGGTTATAGTAATAATCTCCCTGGGGATAATCGCGAGTTGGTATCGCACAATAAATCGTATCTCCATCATCAAACCTGACTCTCACCAGAGAACGTCTTTGGTTACAATCAACAGCCCGCAAACCCAAATCATTTCGCAAAATCTGTTCTCCGTCTAACCGATTGTTATTATCACCCCGATTGTATCGCCCGTTATCTCCCCTGTTATCCCGCGAATTGCGAGCCCGTCTGTCGCCCGCAATTCCCGAAACTTCCAGTGTATAATTTCCGCCCCTAGCAGCATCTTTTGCTAACACTAACAATTTATAATCGCCGCTGCGGGGAATCCGATAATTAAAAGAAGTTTGTTGGGTAAAAGCGACTTGTTTGTTATTCCCGTAAAACAGCACCATCACAGGAGTAAAGCCGCCACCTCTGTTGGTGTCTAAAGAAACTTGAATGTCGTCGCCTTCCTTTGCACTAAAAGTGTATTCTTGACCCCGCAATTCTTCTGTGGGAGTTCCGGGTGTCCACATATTTCGGAAACGGTAGATGGGGGAAGTGCGGCGGATTACTCCGTCCGTCAATGTATTATTCTGTATCTGTTCAGCAACAGCACCGGATGAAATCCCTGTTAGTGCTAATCCTGCAACTAGGACAGCGGCGGTAATACTGTTGAAAAAGTTGTGTGTTTTCATATCAACCTCTTGGGGAAAGTCTTAAAATTTTTTGGCTGTGTTTGCAGCGAGATTTCCACATATAATCCATTTTAAATGTAATTTCGGCGATCGAGTGTCAACCTCACCCAACCGGACTATTTAGCCCCTCCAAACTCTTAAATTAAAGCTATAATTATCCCTCACAAATTAGTTCTCCTGAATCGCCGTCTAGACTAGCCATAATTCCCACTGGTAAAGCAGCGTTAACGCCATCGTGCCCAAAGGGTAAATCCGAGACAATGGGAATATTTAAGTCACCCAGGCGATCGCGCAAAACCTCTTCTATACTAAAACTGGGAATCTTCGAGTCAATCTCGCAGCGACTGAAACGCCCCAAAGCAATGCCCCGCACCCCCGCCAAAGCCCCCGCCATCCGCCAAGTCGTCAACATTCGATCGACCCTGTAAGGAGCCTCGGAAACATCCTCAAATGCGAGAATAACCCCTGTCAAATCCGGTTGATAGGGGGTTCCGAGCAAGTGAGAAGCCACCGTCAGATTCGCTGGTAACAGCCTCCCCGTAGCCTTTCCACCACCCCATCCCTTACCCGATAAAGATTGTAAAGGACGACCTTCTACATAGTCAAAAAGACGATCGACAGACCAATCCGGTTCCGCAGCCAAAGTTGTCAGCAGCGGCCCATGAACGCCCCAAATGCCCAATTTAGGGTAATTCCAGAGCAAAGCAGTAATATCAGAAAAGCCAATCAGCCATTTCGGGGAATGGGAATCGGGAATTGGTGATTGGGTATTTTTTGCTGCTGCCACTTTTCCTTTTTCCAAAAGTCTAGTGCTGCCGAAACCACCTCGCGCACATAGAATACCGCGACAATTTGGGTCATTGAGGGCATCTGCGAGTTGTCGGAGGCGGTTTGCGTCGTCACCGGCCAAATAGCCCCAGCGATCGTCAAAACCGGGACTTAATTCAACTCGATAGCCGCGAGATTTCCAAATTTCTACACCTTGTTCAAAGTTAGTTAATTCTCGCAAAGTGCCGCTAGGGGAAATTGCTATCAGTAAATCTCCTGGTTGCAGAAATTTTAGATGAGTCATTTGTTATTTGTTATTGGTTATTTGTTATTGGTTATTGGTTATTTGTTAGATCATGTTTGGTGAAGTTTTCATGAATCCGGTAGGGGCTGGTTCACCGAAAATAATTGCCTAAAACCTGCAATCTGGTAAACCCGCCCCCGCGCCACCATCAATCGCAATCTACATCTTTTAAAATACAAGGGGCGGGTTTGATCAACTATCAACGACTGAAATAAACAATCTCATAAACCCACCCCGAACTCACTCACCGACAATCGACATTAACATTACCCACATTTAGATATTTGGTTGGGTGGGGGCGGGTTTTTTAGATTCTTTATTTCAGGCGGAAATTGTCGGTGAAACCCGCCCCTACGGGATGTTGTTAATTCTTGGATCTAGAAGTGGGTTTTTGAGATTGTTTGTTAATGATTGCTAGGGTAAAGTCAGAATTTCTACCCCAGAATCTGTCACGGCTAACGTGTGCTCAAATTGAGCCGAAAGCTTTCCATCTAGAGTTACAGCAGTCCAACCATCGGCGAGAATTTCCACTTCCCAAGTGCCCTCATTAATCATAGGCTCGATCGTAAAAACCATCCCTTGTCTCAACTTTTTTCCAGTCCCCCGCTTCCCATAGTGCAGAATTTCCGGTTCCGTATGAAACACTCGATGAACCCCGTGCCCCGCAAAATTTCGCACTACCGAAAAACCCTGTGCTTCCGCATATTCTTGAATCGCTGCGCCGATGTCGCCGGTACGAGCACCCGGTTTAACTTCAGCAATTCCTCTTCTCAGACATTCCTCTGTTACTTCCACTAACTTTTTAGCGACAGGCGAAGGTTTCCCAACAAAAAAAGTTTTGGAAGTATCGCCATGATAACCATCAACTAAAGGGGTTACATCAATATTAATAATGTCACCTTCTTTAAGAATTTGTTTAGCATTTGGGATGCCATGACAGACTACTTGATTGACACTAGCGCACAGAGATTTAGGAAATCCTTTATAACCTAGGGGAGCACTTTTTGCTCCATGTGCCAAAGTCCAGCGTTCGGCTTCGTCATTAATTGCTAGAGTGCTGACACCGGGTTTTACCATTGGTTCGAGATGTAGCAGAAGTTCGGCTGCTAAGCGGCCGGCTTGGCGCATTTTCTCGATTTCTCTACTTGATAAAAGCACTAAACGTTCGGTTGCCATAGTTGTTTTTGTTGTCTNNAACCAGTGTTCAAATCGATCGCCCAAAGCTACTAAAGAGTATTCTACCTCTGCTTGGCTACGGCAAGCACTGCGGTCAATTTGGTCGATTCGGGCGATCGCACTTACCAAACCATTTACACTATCAGGCTCCACTAAAAAGCCCGTCAGCCCGTCTCGAACAATTTCGACCGGCCCCCCGCGCGCGTAGGCAATCACAGGCACACCGCAGGCTAAGGCCTCAATGGCGACATTTCCGAAAGCTTCCACCCAGCGNNGTCAGAAACCCTAAATATTCTACCGGAGCATCCGGGTAATCTGCACAAATTTTTTGCCAATAATCCTCATCCTGCATTTTGCCCATAATTTTGAGGGGAATGCCTGTAATTTTCGCGGCTGCTACTGCATCTTCTAAGCCTTTCTCCGGGGCGATGCGGCCTAGCCAAGCTAATTTTGACTCCGGTTTGTCGCAAAATTCGTACAGGGATAAATCTATGCCGTTTCCCAACAACTGACATCCATCAGCAAAGGCGAATGTTTGGGCTTGATTCGCGGTGTGAACTCCGATCGTACCAGGAAACTGGACTGCTATTTGTTCGGCTATGCGATCGAGGGATGCGGAAAGGGATGCCATACTGATCAAATGTGCGATCGGAGTCTTAAAAAATGGTGTCAAATAAAACGGCAACCAATCGTAGGCAAAATTAACAATAACATCCCATTCCTGCTCAACTTTTCGAGCATATTCCCACATATTTGCCAGCACAGAATCGGCCGGCATCACAATCGGAGCAGCGTAATCTTGCGTTTGGGCAGTTACTTGCAAATCACCTGTAATTTCGATGACTGGAATTGATTCTAAAACTGAACCTACAGGCGCTACCACTTCTATTTTATGGCCGCGACGCTGCAATTCTTTAGCAATGTTGAGAACCGTAAGTTCGACTCCGCCGCCCAACCCTGAACCGAGTTTGCCGACAGAAGTTGAGATAAATAATATTTTTATTTGGTTATTTTTCATGGGTTATTTGCGATTGGTTATTTGTTATATCACATTCGGTTGCACCGGAATCTTTTAACCGCAGAGTACGCAGAGTACGCAGAGGAAGAGTAGAGAGAGATGAATAATTTCGATGGGAACAAATGATTAATTATCCCTTCCTGAACGAGGGCGAATCCGGTTCAACTGATTGATGGCCCAGCGAGCTGTTTCCTGAACTTCTGGATCGGGATCGTCGGTAGCACGGTGCAATAAATGACTGATTTGATTCACCAATTCATAAATTCGTGTCAAATCGCGAATCGCATTTTTACGCACTTCGGGGTTTTCATTTTGCAGTGAAATTGACCAAGCGTGATTCATCGGTTTGAGCGTGCGAATGCCAATTTCCGAGAGACTCGCCAAAATTAAACTGTACTGCTTAGAGTCAGAATTTGCTAGGAGGTCGAGCAACGGCTCAACAGCCCTAGAATCTCCTTGCTGGCTGAGCTCCCAAATTGCTTTGCGACGCTTGGCAGGATTTAGGTGCTGCAAATCTTCAATCAGTGCTTCAATAATATCAGGTTTAGGTTGCTCAGAAGTTTCTGGCCTGGCAATTTCATTCCCTCGACTGGCCAGGGAATCCACTCCCTCAGTTTTTTCGCAAATGTTGAAACCTTTGCCGCCTTCGGGATTGATTCGATCGTCCTTTTGATCCACTCCCTCTTCCGATCCTGCTTCGCCCGGTTCTAAAATCAAGGGTGACAGTCGATCGCTACTTTCGGGACTGTAGGTTTTTGTAACATCTAAGGAGTAGCCCAAGGGTGGCACAGTTGTTCCTTGCCCAAAATCAACCCTTGGTTGTGGATTTTTCGGGATTTTTTTTTGAGAAGCGGGATTTGTGAATTGAGAGTTTCTTGGTTGGTCGCGTTCGATTTTTGCCTGTCTTCGTTTGTAATTATTTGACTCATCGTTGCCAACTAATTTAAGCATGATAAACACTGCCGCTGCCGCGATCGCAACGGCGGCAAAACTCAAGATTAACAACCCCCGCTGGCGAGACAAAATAACGATTAGATTGACAATCGGTTTGGGGATTTTGGAATTGGATTTTGGCGTTTGGGACGGCTTAGATTTGCTTCTATTGGGTGCTGGAGAGGGTTTTTGAGGCTGAGGCTCAGGGCGATCGTCCGAGGGGGAGTCGGTCTGAGCTGTTTCTTGGGCAAAAACGCGGTAGGACAAATTGAGGGCCTGTTGCCCGGACTCTGCACTGGGACTGAAACTGCTGCCTAGACAGGCGATGCAGGTGAATAAAAATAAACTGGAGCGGTAGTTCGCCATAAGACTCAACCGGGGTTTTGAGAGGCAACGCCGTATGACGAGCTTTAATGTAACCTTGAGCTAGCTCGATCCTAGCTGCTATGAGCTCCACTAACTCATAACTGGCGTCAGACTATGGAAAAATTATGGTTTGAGATGGCAGCCCTCTGGCGCAGCAGTAACACAATTGTGCGATCGACACGCTGGTAACTGAGCGTAGTCGAAGTGTTGAACTAATTAGCGTAAAACAGCTACTGCGGTATACGGCCATGACAGNNGGAAAGCAGAAAGTTGATTGCAACTTTGTCACTGGGGAATGGTGGAGAAACGGCCTCGCCAATGGTTTGGGATACCTTTTGCTAGTCAGATCGGCAAGCAGAACATCAGCTATATACCATGTTAGGGTGTTCAGAGCGATAAACAGCTTTGCGGGGCGATCGCATTTCGGGCGGGCGTGATTTGCCAACCCGCGTCGAAGTTCTCAGAAACACCAATTTAATTTGAAGTTGCATATATTCCGATCCCCCTAAATCCCCCTTAATAAGGGAGTAGGGTGTGAGTAGGGGGTGACGAAAGACCACACTCTTGTCCCCCCCTTNNCCTTATTAAGGGGGGTTAGGGGGGATCAGATTCTATGCAGCCTCATAAAAAATTGGTACAACAGACATGAGAAAGAGTTTAACAAGCGGACGAGTAGTCCCCCTCTCCTTTTGCAAGACCATCTCGGCGGCAGAAGTCGGAATAGGGATGTGACGGACAAAACAGGACAAGAAAGTTTACCAATTACCTCCTCTCTCTCAATTCCCATTCTTTAATTGAGCTAATTAAAACTATTGCTCCTGTGATTAAAGGAACGCATAGGTTCTGGTTTTGAGGCAAGGGAAGTATAAACTTATACGGCTAATTTTTTAATACAGTAAAGAACTGCTATATCTATATTCCCGGTACCCCAAGTTGCAATCTACTGAAAGTAAATAAACAGAATGATCTGCCCGATCGCTTTTGGTGCGAAGATGAGTAACGGTGTCTCGGATTCACCGCGAAGAGGGTGCTGATTTGACTGATCTTAATTTAAAGGGGGCAATTATGCCGGATAGCAGTGTTTGGGCGATCGACTAAAATATCNNAAGTTAAATCAATTCGTATTTAATCCTGTACAGCCAAAATTGTTATAATATCGAGGTGGTTTTTAGTGTGAGAGTGGAGACATTTGTGAGCCAACAAGATATTTTAAATTTAGCAAAAGAAGGCGATGCTCAGGCGATCGCCTTTCTGATCGGTCAAGCACTACAAAGCTTTGGCGTCACGGCTAAAGCCAGTCGAGAATCAGACAGCCTGCATTTGCTGCTGGAAGGAGAACACTTGCCGGCTAAAGAAGCCTGCATCAGAGTCGCAGTCAAAGGCTTGCAGCGACTGCAACCAAATAACGTATCTTCCCTGACAATTTACGGGCGACAGATTGGCCGTCAATTGCCTGCTTGGACTCAAAGGGTAGAATTAAAACAACCCTTGACTTCCGAGTCCGCAAGTGCATCCGCTTCCGCAATTTCTGCGGCTTTGCAAAAAATAGAAAAAAACCCCAATGTCGGAAGTACGGCGACTCAAACCATAGAAAAATCGCCACCAAAACCAGCTACAATTGAAACTCCCAAACCAACCAGCCAACCACAACCACAACCACAACCACAACCACAGCCACAACCACAACCACAACCACAGTCACAACCACAGTCACAACCACAACCACAACCACANNCCACAACCACAACCACAAAAACCAGAGTTGGTGGCCAGCAAACCTCACAAATCTTGGCTTTCAATCGGTACTCTCAGCCTGATTTTAGTTCCCATATCTGCCTTGGTTCTAGGTTCTCAACTGTACAAATCCTCAAGCACCGTTGCTAATAACCCTCAAACGGCAAAGCCTGCGGTACAACAAGTACGCGCGGCGCAGCCATCCCCTAGGGAATCGACCCCCTCCCCAGCACCCACCACCCGACCTCTCCCAGCTCCAAAATCACCCTCTCAGGCTGCACAAAAACCTGTCAATCTACCAGTAACAGTCAGCATCAAAGCAGTTGGAGACATCATCCCCGGCACGAATTTTCCCTACAACAAACTGCCAGAAAAAAAGGAGCTTTTATTTGAGTCAGTCAAACCGTACCTTAAAGGCGCTGATATTCTGTTTGGCAATTTTGAAAGCACGATGACCGATTATCCTTACAGTTCCAAAGGAGGCGGCGGAGGTATGCTGTTTGCTTTTCGGACGCCTCCGAGTTATGCCAAAATCTTGAAAGAAGCTGGCTTTAATATTTTGAATATTGCCAACAATCATTCTTACGATTTTAACGAGCAGGGATTTAATGACACGATTAAAAACATTGACAGCAACGGCATGAAGTCCGTTGGGAAAAAAGGTCAAATAGTCTACAAAAATGTCAAAGGTGTGAACTTTGCTTTTATCGGTTTCAGCAACTATGGCGAAGTTCACAATTCCTTACTGGAGCTGAAAGCAGGGTCAGAAATTGTCAAAAAAGCTAAGGAAAAGGCGGATATTGTAGTGATCTCAGTTCATGCTGGAGCTGAAGGAACGGGTGCTCTCAATGTCAGAAATAAAACTGAGTTCTTTTACGGAGAAAACCGGGGAAATATGGTTTTGTTTTCGCGAACTATGATTGATGCGGGAGCGGATTTGATTTTGGGACATGGCCCGCACGTTACGAGAGCTTTGGAACTTTACAAGGGGAAATTGATTGCGTATTCGCTGGGTAATTTTATGGGATACCGCACCCTCTCGACGGCTGGAGAACTCGGTCAATCTCTGATTTTGGATGTGAAAATGAATCCAAAAGGGGATTTTGTTTCTGGTAAGATTATCCCAGTGGAACTTGATGGGCGGGGCCTTCCTTCTGTGGATGAGGATTTTAGGAGTGTGGGGTTGATTCGTAGTCTTACGAAAAGCGATTTTCCGAATACTGGTTTGAAAATTGATGACAAGGGGCTAATTTTGAAAACAAGTAAGTAGTCATTGGGAATTGGGAATTGGGAATTGGGAATTGGGAATTGGGAATTGGGAATTGGGAATTGGGAATTGGGAATTGGGAATTGGGAATTGGGAATTGGGAATTGGGAATTGGGATTTG
>DPLL01000398.1 GCA_003542015.1 Microcoleaceae cyanobacterium UBA9251
CTTTTTAAGGGGGGCTGGGGGGGATCTTTGGGTTTGAAAACACGCCCTAGGCTGATTAGCGATCGCCATTGTACTAGGCATCGGATTTCGCGGCTTTGAGCTCGATCGCAAACTTTACGGGCATCAACGAAGCATACACCTCGCTCAGAGCCGCTGGTTTCACCAGGCAACAAATCGACGACGAACTATTCCAAAATATGATTGTTACCGCGCCGGAATTACCAAAATATCAGCGAATTAAACCAGGAAGTACAGCAGCAGACACAATCCATTCTTTAGCACTTGAAGATCCACAGCATCCGCCTTTCTACTTGCTGATGGCTCGTTTTTGGATGGAGGAATTTGGTAGTTCTCTAACAGCATCCCGCAGTTTACCAGCACTATTAAGTTTGCTATCCCTGCCTTTAATGTACGCTCGATCTCAAGAACTATAGCAGTTCTCAATCTTGGTGAGGTATGCCCTATGCCCTATGCCCTATGCCCTATGCCCTATGCCCTAGTTCCGAGAGCACCCCACTGTTACTGAGAAAGGCTATATTTGCCTCTAATTTAACATCGTTATTAGCCACAGCACTTTTAGCTTTATCTCCCTTTGACATCTTATTTGCTCAGACAGCAATGCCGTACAGTTTGCTGACAGTATCTTAGCAGTAACAGCAGCTTTAATCTTGTACATTCCTTGGATCTACGTGCTAGCAACTAATCTTCAACGAGCCTCAGATACTACAGATTGGAAGCGAGGATTTCCCGGATTGCTTGCTCTGGTAAAGTTTGGGATTTTGACTTTTACAGCGCTATTTTTTGGCCTAGATTTAGGCTTGGATAGTATCTGGAGTTATCTTGCAAGATTGCAATTTTTAATCTTAATTATAGCAGCTATTTACAAAAATTACCAGCCGAAAACCAGTTAAACTTGGCTATTTGTTTTAAGAGCAATTTTTGTACCTTTTCTGATGCTGGCTTTGCCGGATCTAATCATCGGTGGCAAAGGTTACGCTGTCAGCCTCTCTCTCATTTCTTGCTTTCCGGGAGTGCAGCTAGCCGTTGCTTATTTGCTAGCAAATAGCGTAAAAAATCGGCAGCGGTTCTGGGAATTTACTTGAGCAGCGGTATTTACAGGAAGTATAGTATCTTGTGTTGTTAGCGCTTTTTCGGATACTTGGTGGAGCAAAGACTTGAGCTATTTTAATGCTGAATTCGCCAAAAAGATTAATCAAGAGGCGATCGCGAATAGGTCGATCAAAGATACAATTGTAATTAGCGATCGCGGTAAGGATTTTACTAACATGGGAGATTTACTTTCCCTGAGTTATTTGCTTGACAAAAATGTACGGCTGATGCTAATAAGCCAGTCACCCGACATCGAGATGTTGAACACATATTCGCCTCCGCTGGTGTTCCGGCCTTCGGAAAAATTGCGATCGGCATTTAAGCGAAATCAACGTCGGTTAGAGCTTATATTGGAATACGCCAGACTTTTTCGAGTGCGGCGAGCTGACGCTTGATTGCGCTCCAATGAGTGTAAAAAATCAACTAAAATAGCGGGATAAAAGGAAATGCAAGAGTTAAAAAATGCTGACTCAGAATACGGGCAGCAATTCCGCAATCTTCAGATAGAACTGCGCGAACGGTGGCATAAAGTTGAAGGATTCGACAGCGGAGATTGTGACATCATCATCATTCCTTCTGTCAGCTTAGATCAGCAAGAAATGCAGAAAGTTGAGGGTGCTTACCACTACGAAGAGCGGCATTTATTTTCGTTGATTCGCCTGCGAAATCCCCGCACACGTTTGATTTATATTACTTCCCAGCCGCTGCATCCAATGATCGTTGATTATTACTTGCAATTACTCCCTGGCATTCCTTTTTCACACGCGCGCGATCGGCTTTTTCTATTCTCCACTTACGATGCTTCTCCCAAATCTCTCACCCAGAAAATTTTAGAGCGGCCACGGTTGATGGAACGGATTTGTCAAGCAGTGCGGCCGACAAAATCTTATATGGTTTGTTACAACTCAACGCCCTTAGAGCGCGAGTTATCTGTGAAGTTGGGAATTCCTTTGTGGGCCAGCGATCCTGATTTGCTCTACTGGGGAACAAAAAGTGGCAGTAGGCAGATTTTTGCAGAATCGGGCGTGCCTTATCCTGACGGTTCCGAGTTAGTTTGGAATGGGGAAGATTTGGCAAAAGCAGCAGCCAAATTGTGGGAACGCCAGCCCCATTTGCAGCGGATGGTAATTAAGCTAAATGAGGGCTTTTCCGGGGAGGGAAATGCGATTTTGGAACTGAAGCCGATCGCCCATACAGCACCTTGGGAAAGAGTAAAAGCAATCAGGGATTGTTTTCCACATTTGCGCTTTCAAGCAACGGGGGAAACTTGGGCAAATTTCAGCAGCAGAATCCCAGAATTAGGGGCAATTGCCGAAGCATTTATCGAAGGATCAGAAAAGCGATCGCCAAGCGTTCAAGGGAGAATTGTACCCAGTGGCGAAGTAGAAATTCTCTCAACCCATGACCAGATTTTAGGAGGCCCAGACGGTCAAATTTTCTTGGGCTGCCGATTTCCTGCGGACGAATCCTATCGGCTGGAATTGCAAGAATTAGGCAGGAAAATCGGGCATAACTTGGCAGAAAAAGGTGCTTTAGAGCAATTTGGCATAGATTATGTGGCTGTGCGGCAAGAGGACGGCAAATGGGACATTCAAGCAATTGAAATTAACTTACGAAAAGGCGGCACAACTCATCCGTTCATGGCACTGAAGCTGTTGACAAATGGTCGGTATGAACGTTCTACAGGTTCATTTTACAGTCAGCAGGGCTGTCCGAAATATTATGTGGCTTCTGACAATTTGAAAAAAGAATGCTATCGGGGATTGTTGCCGAATGATTTGATGGATATTATTGCTGATAATCAACTGCACTTTGACAGCGGTACTGAGACTGGTACGGTGTTTCATTTAATGGGTTGTTTGTCGGAATTTGGGAAATTGGGATTGACAAGTATTGGCAATTCTCCGCAAGAGGCAGAGGAGATTTATAATAAGGTTGTGAAAGTTCTCGATCGAGAAACCCGATCGAATTTGAGATTTGAGATTTGAGATTTGAGAATCAGTCCAGTCAGCTCAGAGCGCCGACTTCTTCAAGAAATCGGCGCTCCGGGTATGCTGAAACCATTGATTTTATTGCTTCTTCCTTCTTCTGTCGATCCGTGACATCCGTGACATCCGTGACATCCGTGACATCCGTGACATCCGTGACATCCGTGACATCCGTGACATAATCCGTTGCCGAACTTCCTTCTGCTATAACTAATTTTTAGCAGGATAAAGGGGCGAAGGATCGATGGAACCTGTGCGATTGAGAGGCCAAAAACGTACAATTGCCCTACCGATAATATTTTGCTTGGGTACATAGCCCCAATAGTGACTATCGCAGCTTTGGTTACGGTTGTCGCCTAGCACCAAGTAAGAATTTGGAGATACCACTACAGGCCCGTAGGGATACTGCGGAATTTCTTCAATATATTTTTCCTGTAGCGGTTGCTTGTTGATATAAACTTTTCCCTCTCTCACTTCCACGCTGTCCCCTGGAAGTCCGATTACTCGCTTGATGTAGGCATCTTTGATCGGCGGTGGCTGTCCCGTGCACAAGCTGGCCGGGTCGGGAGGCATAAATACGATAATATCTCCTCGCTGAGGATCTTGGAATAGATAACTCACCTTATCAATAATTAAGCGATCGTTAATTTGCAAGGTGGGGAGCATTGAGCCTGTGGGAATGTAGCGAGCTTCAGCAACGAGAGTGCGAATGCCAAAGGCTAAGACTGCTGCTAAGCCGATCGTCTTAATTGCTTCTATCCAAGGGTTTTCTGTGTCTTGCGGGGGTTTTTGGTCCGCTGACTTGTCTAAACGAGTCATAGGGTATTGTAGTCACTAGGCTGAGTAAAAATTATAGCAGAAGTCCGATGGAAGTCGGCAGAAGAGCGATGTGGAAATGCAATACAATCAATGGTTTCAGCAATTAAAAACGTCCTAACTTCCGATCGGGTTGCTATATAGACTTAATTCGGAGTTTTTTGAGTAAATCGGCAAATTTTACGCTATCTCTAGAAGTACGGTAGGCAATGCCCGTCCTACAAATAGAGCCTGTGGTGCTATCCTGACCTTCCCCTTGTTTTCGCGGAACTCTTTTCAGGATAAAATGTTTCCATACTTGCACGCATTTTACTCAATTAATTATACCTTATGGCTCCCACATCAAGTTTGTTAATCCGTCGCGCTCGCATTCTTCTGCCCAATGGTGAGTTTTTGGTAGGGGATGTGCTAATCTGCGATCGCCAAATTGTCAAGGTTGCTGCTGAAATTGCCTTGGAGGGCGATCGCGAAATAGATGCGATCGGTTTAACCTTATTACCGGGAGTAATTGACCCCCAGGTGCACTTCCGCGAACCGGGGTTGGAACACAAGGAAGATTTGTTTACGGCTAGCTGTGCTTGCGCTAAAGGCGGCGTGACGTCGTTTTTGGAAATGCCAAATACGCGACCTTTGACCACAACTCAAGCTGCTTTAGATGATAAACTGCGTCGTGCTTCTGAGAAGTGTTTGGTTAATTATGGCTTTTTTATTGGAGCTACTGCTGAAATTTTACCAGATTTATTGAGCGCCAATCCGACACCGGGAATTAAGGTGTTCATGGGTTCGATGCACGGGCAGTTATTGATGGATGATGCAGCAAATTTAGAAGTTGTGTTTGCTAAGGGCGATCGACTGATTGCGGTACACGCAGAAGACCAAGTGAGAATTAATCAGCGTCGTCAAGAATTTGCCGGTGTTACTGATATTGCAGTTCACTCACAAATTCAAGACAATCAAGCTGCTTTGTTAGCTACTCAGCTAGCCTTAAAACTTTCTCAAAAATATCAGCGCCGACTGCATATTCTGCACCTATCTACAGGAGAAGAAGCGGAGTTATTGCGGCAAGAAAAACCGAGTTGGGTAACGGCGGAAGTGACACCACAGCATTTGTTGTTAAATACCAGTGCTTATGCAACTATTGGCAGTTTAGCTCAAATGAATCCACCTTTGCGATCGGTCCGCGATAACGAAATACTTTGGCAAGCTTTACTCGACGGCGTAATTGATTTTATCGCCACGGATCACGCGCCGCACACTTTAGCCGAAAAAGCTCAAACTTATCCAAATACACCGTCAGGAATGCCCGGTGTTGAAACTTCTTTGCCTTTGATGCTGACGCAAGCAGTCGAGGGAAGGTGTACAGTTGCTCAAGTTGCTAATTGGATGTCAACGGCAGTTGCTAAAGCTTACAAGATTCCGAATAAGGGTAAAATCGCGCCCGGTTTTGATGCGGATTTGGTATTAGTAGATTTAGAAAAATACCGCCCAGTTATAGGAGAAGAAATGGCGAGTAAGTGTGGTTGGAGTTCTTTTGAAGGTTGGAATTTGACTGGGTGGCCTGTGGTGACTGTTGTGGGAGGACAAGTGGTTTTTGATAGTGGAAAATTGGATACAAATGTGAGGGGAGAAGCCTTGACATTTGACGCGGAATAAGCATGAATTAAGGTCAAGTGTTATCATTGGGTATTCCCGATCGCAAAGGCGATATTACCCATGCTTCTCCAAGAACTAGAAACACAACTCTAGACCTTAACTCCGACTGAGAAAGCTGAAGCCATCCGGCTTTTAACCCAAAGTTTAAACAATAGCTGGCCGGGAGTTACAAAAACTCCCGACTTGTGTGGCGGCGATGCTTGTATCGCCACAACGAGACTTCCCATTTTGCTGCTTGAAAGTTTGCGCCGTCAAGGTTCAAGCGATGCCGAAATTCTGCAATTTTACCCTCATTTGAATGCTGAAAACTTAGTCAATGTCTGGACTTATGCTGATGCACATCTAGAGGAAATCGAACAAGCAATCTGCAACAATGAGGAAGACTGACTTCAGAATTATTCTCCTCTCTCTTCTCTTCTCTTCTCTAACTCTGTGTTCTCTGCGTACTCTGCGGTTAAATCATTCCGATGCAACCGGAATTGGTATAATAGACATCTCCAGAAAATCCAGCTTTGAACAGGCCTGTTGCACTATTGGAGATGTCTAATAATTAATCCCATAATTGGCAATCACCAATCAATTCAATTTGCCGCCCGCTATCGCAATAACTTAAACAAATTTGCAAATAATTATCTGGTTTGTATGGCAATTTTTCTGCCCATTCGATCGCCACAATTCCCAAATCCATTTCTAATCCGTCCCAATAACTTTCTAAGTGCAAAGCCTCTACTTCCTCAGTTTCTAAGCGATACAAATCTAAATGATAAAGCGGAATTCGCCCTGCTAAATACTCGTTAATTAGGGTGAAAGTAGGACTTTCAATCGAGTCTTGAATTTCCAAACCTTCAGCGATACCTTGAACTAGAGTAGTTTTGCCAGCACCCAAATCTCCTTGTAATAAGATTACACTGCCGGCGGGGAGCGATCGCCCTAATGCTACACCCAACTTGCGGGTAGCTTCAGCATCTGGAAGAGAAAGGATCATTTTAGTCATGAGTTATTAGTTATTAGTTATTAGTCATTAGTCATTAGTCATTAGCGGTGCCCTGAGCGTAGTCGAAGGGTCATTAGTCATTAGTCATTAGTCATTAGTTATTTTTCCTATGTTATTTGTTACTCGCTTGGCTCTGCTAATAACCAATAACCAATAACCAATAACCAATCACCAATAACCAATAACCAATAACCAATAACCAATAACCAATAACCAATAACCAATAACATTAGTCAACTGTCAGCAACTTAAATGTTCTGGGCGCGACTGTACCACCGCAGCAACATCCCAGCTAGTCTCTGAGAATTGTGGCGAATTAAGCCTGTTGTTTTGTCCTCATCCATCACATTTGCAATCACAATTCGCCGCCCCAATTCCGTTACGGCTGCTCGATCGAGCACCACAGGATAGGAATCCTCCTGAGAATAACGGATCAAAGCTTTTGCAGAAGGGACTTTTCCTTGAACTACTACAGCATCAAATAGTGGTCGGCCGCAAGCACGGTCGATCGCCCGAATATGATCCGCTACCGTATATCCATCAGTTTCCCCCGGCTGAGTCATAATATTGCAGACATAAATGCGCGGAACTTGACTATGGGCGATCGCATCGGCAATTTCCGGCACCAACAAATTCGGAATTACACTCGTATAAAGACTCCCCGGCCCAATAATCATAAAATCCGCTTCCCCCAGCGCTTCCACAACCCTCGGCAAAGCCGGAGGATTAGCAGGAGTACAGCCAATTTTGAGGATTTTCCCGTTAGCTTTCGTAATGCTGGACTCCCCCTCAATCCTCCGGCCGTCCGCCAGTTCTGCCCACAAAGAAACATCGCTCAGAGTAGCCGGCAGCACTTGCCCCCTCACCGCTAAAACCTTAGAACTCGCGGCGATCGCCTGTTCCAAATCTCCAGCAATATCGCTCATCGCCGTCAAAAACAAATTCCCAAAACTGTGACCAATCAAACCGTCACCGGCCCGAAAGCGATACTGAAATAACTCAGTCAATAACTTTTCCTCATCGGCCAAAGCAGCCAAACAATTGCGAATGTCACCCGGTGGTAACACCCCAATTTCCCGCCGCAGCCGCCCGGAAGACCCGCCGTCATCGGCCACCGTGACAATAGCAGTGATTTTGGCACTATAGTCCTTCAATCCCCTCAGCAAATTAGAAAGGCCTGTACCGCCACCGAGGGCGACTATTTTTGGCCCACGGTGTAGGCGGCGGTGGTTGATGAGGCGATCGACCAATTCCTCGTTTCCTTCGGGCATTAGCACTTGAGTAATGGAGTTCAAACTGCGGGTTTGTCCCCAGAGAATTAACAAAACACCGGTGGCGATGACTACGGGGCCCGATATGTAATTGGGAACAACTTCCGCAATCCACGTCAAAAAATTTCTCAACAATTGCAACAAAAAGAAAATGGGAGTCATCCCAGTCCAAATCGCCAAACCCAAACTAGCAAGTACCACTCCACTTGCACTGATCAGCAGCCACCGTTTCACCAACAGTCCGGGGGACAACCATTTGAACCACTGGTGAACTCGCCCGTTCCGCAAAGAGGGAGGGTAAGTATTTCTGGACTTGGCAACAACCTGTCTGGCTTTAGCCAAGATGCGGAGGGCTTTAGGAAATAAACTAATTGACATGATTAATTAGTCTTAAGGGTATCGGAACAGCTCAAACTGACAAATTTACCAATAAATTGGGTTTAAAGCCCCGTCCTAGAAGGACGGATTTTTATTCAATGTTTTTAATATAAGTAGGTAGACGCAAATAAATCTGGCTATCTAAAATCATTAAAAACCCGTGCAAACAGACTATGTTGCCAATTTGGCATAAATTTACAATAATTTACATAACGGCGTTTAATTAGGCGCTCCTACTTAGTCCCCGATCACCTCAGCAGGTAATACTTGTTTAGATTCAGCATCAGCAACTAACTCCTCCCATTCAATTTCAGTTAGCCGTAAGTTGTATACTTTGGTTCTTGCCATTGTCGTCTGTTTAAGCTACAGTTTTAATTCTAGTGGCCAAGGTAATAAACCACTCTAAAAACCTTGCGACCAAACGGCCAAACACTGAACCTTTACCATTAAATCTATGGGTTTATACTGCATTGTTCTAGTTTATTCCTAGCAGTGGGTAAAAGATTTATAGGGTCACGGGCGATCGGGATTTTTGAAACAAATTTGTTTTTTTCCTCAAACAGGGCTTGCAGGAATAATTCCGAGGGTTGGGCATACCAGAATTAACGATTGGGGAGAATCCCACCTCTAGTTTAGATGACGCAAGGACTCTAGGTTAACTGGTTTCGTTGAACCCAGAATCCCCGCGCCTGGTCGGGGAGTGTCAAAATAGAAGAGAGTTTTGATTCTGACCCTCAATTTAAGTTATTATACCAAATCCTGGTTTGCCACCCCCTTGATGATTCGGCGGTTGAAACCGCTCCTTGTCAAACGAAGTCTGCCTCCGCAGACTAAGA
The DNA here is from genome assembly GCA_003542015.1 of Microcoleaceae cyanobacterium UBA9251. Lineage (GTDB taxonomy): Bacteria > Cyanobacteriota > Cyanobacteriia > Cyanobacteriales > Microcoleaceae > Microcoleus. Next base: position 9,047 of record DPLL01000398.1, read on the forward strand.
GATAAAAGGGGTATTTAAGCCGAATTTAGTATTAGTCATTAGTCAATAGTCATTAGTCATTAGCTAGACTGTTGACTGGGGACTGATAACATTTTAATCACATTTTATGGCTGAGCCACTAATCGAACTCAAGGGGATAAGTAAGTCCTTTGGTCAGAGTCAGATCCTCGATCGAGTAGATTTGAGGATCGATCGGGGAGAGGCCTTGGCAATTATTGGCCCTTCCGGGACGGGGAAATCTACGATTTTGCGGATCATTGCGGGTTTGCTGGCCCCGGATGCCGGTGAGGTTTTTGTTCAGGGACAACGCAGGGTTGGATGGGTGGACGACGTGGTAGATCCGATCGGGATTGGGATGGTGTTTCAGCAAGCGGCTTTGTTTGATTCGCTGACGGTGGAGGAGAATGTTGGTTTTTTACTGTACCAGCATTCTAAGCTGCCGCGCCGCCGGATTCGAGAATTGGTGGAGGAAAAGTTGGAGATGGTGGGTTTGCCGAAAATTGGCGATCGCTATCCCGCCCAGTTGTCTGGGGGAATGCGGAAGCGCGTAAGTTTTGCCCGGGCAATTATGGCGAATCCAGATCATGCTAGGGACAATCCAGAGGTTTTGCTGTACGACGAACCGACGGCTGGTTTAGATCCGATCGCCTCAACAGTAATTGAAGATTTAATCCGTGATTTGCAAGCCGCGAAAAGTGTTTGCAGCACTTATGCGATCGTCACTCACCAAGATAGCACCATCCGCCGCACAGCCGATCGCATCGTATTTCTCTATCAAGGAAAAGTGCAGTGGGAGGGAACTGTCAGCGACATTGCAACGACAGATAATTTATTAATTCAACAATTTTTTAGCGGCAGTGTTAATGGGCCGATTCAAGTGATTGGATAGTTATTAGTCAGCAGTCATTGGTCATT
>DPLL01000215.1:0-3694 GCA_003542015.1 Microcoleaceae cyanobacterium UBA9251
TTAATCTCTACAACAAAGCTCAGGAAATAACGGTTGGCGCAGTCTTTGATTGCTGCGGGTGAGCTAGGGTTTGATGGCAGTTGTCTCGACCAGATAGGACTAACATTTCCGATTTTTGCCAGATAGACGGACTCACCTTTGATAGAAAAACCCGATTTGACAAAAGTTGCAGATTGACTGTTAGTCTTTTTTTTGAACCTGGGTTGACCGACTTTTTTGCCTTTTCTTTTCCCTTTTAGAGAGTCAAAATAGTTTTTGTAAGCAACATCTAATTGTTTGAGGGATTGCTGTAATGGCACGGATGATACATCGTTTAACCAGGCTCTCTCTTCTGTCTTTTTAGATAGAGTTAGAGATTTGGATAGAGTATTGTAGCCGGGATAGTTGCCTGACTTGCTTTGAGTTAAGGCATCATTCCAAACAACTCTCACGCAACCAAACAACTGCGCTAAACTTTGGCGTTGTTGAGTGGTAGGATAGAATCTGTATTGGAATCTTGCTTTCATTGTTTGTCCTTTGTTTTACTATTCCATTCTAACAGGCTCGGTAAAATCTACCAAAGAATTAAAGCCGTCCTTAAGGACGGGGTTTTCAACCCAATTTTTTGATAACGAAGTATTTTTGTGAAAAACCCGGTTTCTAGGCCTCTATGTATAAGGTGACAAACTATATTCGCTGTGGGTTTGCGGGGATGGGGGATGGGTTGACGGGGGAGAGTTTAGAGGCGCGTGAGCACAGTCGGAAAATTCTGGTGTCTCCATGTCTTCGCGTACCAACCGCAGCGCAAATTCAATTATCTCTATCTTCTCCACTTTGGGCATTTGCTTAATTGCTTCTAAAATTTGAGGTTTTATCATTAATTTTGATCTTGTTGTTATTTCACAAGAGGATTACGAATGTAGCCATATTTTCCATTTATTTTTACTGATGCTAATCCTTCAGAAAAAAATAAGTATCATCAAGCTGTAGCGGGATTATAATCTTTCCCGTTTTATCAATATAGCCAAATTTACCGTTGATTTCTACTCTTGCTAATCCTTCTTCATAATGAAAGTTAGTTGCGGAAGCAAACTGTGGCGGGATTATCATCTTTCCCGTTTGATCAATATAGCCATATTTATTGTTTATTGTTACACTTGCTAATCCTTCAGAAAATTCATAAGAATAATCAAACTGTAGCGGGATTATGATCTTTCCCGTTTGATCAATATAGCCAAATTTACCGTTTATTTCTACACTTGCTAATCCTTCAGAAAACTTCAAAGCCTGAGCAAACTGTGGCGGAGTTATCATCTTTCCCGTTTTGTCAACATAGCCCTTCTTATCGTTTATTGTTACACTTGCTAATCCTTCAGAAAAGTCATCAGAATAATCAAACTGTGGCGGGATTATAAAATTACCTGTTTTGTCAATATAGCCCCCCCCTTACCTTTTATTCGTACTGCTGCTAATCCTTCAGAAAAGCTCTGAGCATAATCAAACTGTGGAGGAATTATCATCTTTCCCGTTTTGTCAACATAGCCATACTTTTTGTTTATTTCTACTCTAGCTAATCCTTCAAAAAATTGATGAGCATCATCAAACTGTAGCGGGATTATCATCTTTCCCGTTCGATCAATATAGCCCCACTTATCGTTTATTCTTACACTTGCTAATCCTTCAGAAAATTCATAACAATAATCAAACTGTAGCGGGATTAGAATATTCCCCATTTTATCAATATAGCCATAGTTTTGATCAATATAGCCATTTTTTTTGTTTATTGCTACTTTTATTAATCCTTCAGAAAAGCCATAAGTATTATCAAACTGTGGCGATATTATAGTCTTTCCCGTTTTGTCAATCAAACCCCACTTACCATTTATTTTTACACTTGCTAATCCTTCATAAAATTGATGAGCATCATCAAACTGTGGAGGAATTACCATCAAACTATCAACACTGACTGGATAGGATGGTGACGACGAATAAGGAACAGGTACTACAGGAGCAGGAGTGTTACTTACAGTTGGGGTAACTGTTGCATTAGGTGTTGGTGTTGATGGTTGTGTAGAAATCACAACAGAAATATTGGGTGGACGCACGATCGCGGCGATCCCTAAAGCCATCAACATTCCCATACCAAACAGAAAAATTGGGGCAGGTTTTAGCTTAGGAGAAACAGGAACAGTTGCTATCCTCGACTTAGGAGAAACAGCAACAGTTGCTATCCCCAGCATCTTTAACCAATCATCCATTGATTGAGGGCGGTTGTGAGCCTTAAGTGCCATCCCTTTGAGAATTGCTTGATTTATTTGATCGCTAATTTTAGGGTTAAGTCGTTTTGGTTGCTCCAAAGGCGTTCCGCTTTCCCGATCCAAAGCACTAACAGGCACAACTCCCGTCAGAAGTGAGTAGAGCGTTGCGGCTAAGGCGTAAATATCTGTGTAAGCACCCCGTTTATTCCGTTTGTAATACTGCTCAATCGGTGCATAGCCATCGGTGAGAAATTGGGTATGGGTTTGCGTCAGATTGGGTGTAAATTCACGGGCAATGCCAAAATCAATTAAAACCGCTTCTTTCTTCCCCTGACGCAACATGATATTCTGGGGTTTGATGTCCCGATGCAGTAAGCCTTGTTGATGAACTACCGTCAGTGCTGCGCCAATTTGCTCAATATAGAGCAGTGCTTCATCTTCGGGTAAAATGCCTTTTTGCACGACGCGATCGGCTAGATTCCCGCCATCAATATAGTCCATCACCATGCACCACAGATGACCTTCCTGAAAAATCGGGCCAACCTTGGCAATGTGGGGATGAGGGCATTTTGCCAGACGTAGTGCCTCATTTAAAAAATCTTCTTGTAACTTAGCAAAGTCTGGTCGCTGTTGCACCTTATCATTGAGCGTTTTGACGACTACCTTTTGACCATTTTTCTTGAAAGTAAGGTAAGTAATGCCAAAACCCCCATCGCCGAGTTCTCGCTCAATGGTGTACTCATTCCCTACAACTTGTCCCACTATCCAAGCCATACCCAGTCACTCAAGATGGATAAAACTATTTTGACACAACCTTTACGTCTTGACAAAATCAGCTATAGCAATCCTAAATCATTCATGAGGATTTGTAGGGGTAGTGCCCCCGTGCCTACCCCAGCATAAGCGGGGCAACCACGGGGTCAAGAGCCCCTACAAAAATTATACAACTGATTTAGGATTGCTATAGATTGCATCGTGATATCGAATCCGGTGGCATCGTAATTATAGGGCCGGGGCGGGTTTATAGGATTTGTCAATACTTGTCAAATATCAAAGGCGTTCCCGCCCCTACAAAAATTATGATGATACAATTCCGAATCAAACGGAAATGATATGATATCGAATCAAGAAACCGGGTTTGTGCATCCTAACCAAGATTTGATCGAGAAACCCGGTTTCTGCAAGCGCAAAAATTCTCACAAACCCGTTAAATATTAAAGATTCAATAAAGTTCCGGTTGCGAGGTTTACTTCCCAACCGCAAAGTCGAGTAAAATTAAATCACCAGCAAACGGGTCTAAGCATCTACACGTGGTATGAACCAATGCGCTTTAATCAAACTATCCCATAAATAAACATGGCATCCCTCACCGCAAGTTCTAAATTTGACTATCTCCAAGGAACACCCGAAGCAGACAGATTTAATGGCTTGGATGGCAACGACATAATTTACGCCAA
>DPLL01000215.1:3745-8538 GCA_003542015.1 Microcoleaceae cyanobacterium UBA9251
GGCAATGATAAAATTCGATTGCTAAACGGTCTCACCTTTGAAGATTTAAACATCCAACCAGGCACGGGCGCTAACAGCAACAGTACCGTAATTCAAGACAAACTCACGGGTGAATTCTTAGCAGTATTGCCAGGAGTCAACAGTAGCAGCATCAACCGCAACAACTTCGCAACTCACATATCAGGAAACCCCGTCACGGGCTGGAATGCAACCCTGCTGGAAGCCGTGCGGACAGACAACACCGCACCTCCCCTAGCCTCGCGCAACATGGCAATGGTTCACGCAGCTATTTACGATGCTGTTAACTCCATCAGTAAAAAATATAGCCCTTACCGGGTCAACATAGATGCACCAGCAGGCGCGTCAGAAGAAGCCGCCACAGCCGCCGCAGCCCACCGCGTCTTAGTCAGCGTTTATCCAGCCCAAGCGGTCAAATTCAATGAAGCATACACATCGTCTTTAGCCAAAATCCCCGACGGGAAATCCAAAGATGACGGTATCGCCCTCGGACAGCAAGTTGCCGACCAAATTATCACTTGGCGGAGTACAGACGGCGCCAGCAAAGTCGTGGAGTACATCCCCAAAACCGACCCCGGCAGTTGGGTTCCGACTCCCCCCGATTTTGCCCCAGGGCTGTCGCCGCAGTGGCCGGAGGTTACTCCCTTTGCGATGACTAGCGGTTCCCAGTTCCGCCCGGCCGGCCCCCCCGCCCTCGACAGCGCCAAGTACGCAGAGGAATTGAACTACGTCAAAGAAATCGGCAAAATTGACAGTCTCACGCGCACCCCAGATCAAGCTGAGATAGGTGAGTTTTGGGCCAACCCCGAAGGCACGTTCACCCCTCCGGGGCACTGGAATCAAATCGCCGAAGCAGCAGCCACCCTCACCGGTCAATCCTTAGAAGATAGCGCCCACTTGTTCGCCCTGCTAAATATTGCCCTCGCCGATGCAGCTATTAGCTGCTGGGATGCCAAGTATCAATACAACTTCTGGCGGCCCGTGACAGCTATCCGCCAAGCTGACAAAGACAACAATCCGAACACCACAGCCGACCCCCTATGGACTCCACTCTGGATTAATCCGCCGTTTTCTGAGTATGCGTCGGGCCACAGTACCTTTAGCGGTGTGGCAGATTCTGTTATGAGTTCTGTATTCGGTTCGGATTTTGGCTTTGGGGACAAGGGAGATAAGTCTGTCAATAGTTTGCGAACTTATGAAAACTTTAGCCAAGCGGCTGACGAATCGGGCATGAGTCGCATTTACGGAGGCATCCATTTCATGAGTGCTAATGTGGATGGTTTGAGTTCTGGTAGAAGTTTGGGTAACTATGTTGTCCAGAATTTCTTAAAAGCGTAGAAATCTTTTTTGTGGGGTGGGGGCGGGTTNNGCCGTCTACTCGGACTTTTTGACCGTCTCGCAGGCGAGTTGTGGCTTCGGAAATATTCATCACTGCGGGAATTTTGTACTCGCGAGCAATTATTGCTCCGTGAGATAGTTGGCCGCCAACTTCAGATATAATTGCTGTTGCTCCTAATAGCAGCGGTGCCCAACCTGCATCGGTGTATGGGACTACTACGATCGCATTTTCTCCTAAATCTGTGGTCACGGTGCGACAAATCTTGACAAAACCTTCGACAAGGCCGATACTTGCGGGAATTCCCTGGATGATGTTAGTTTCGGATGTGGTTGATTCGATCGACCTTTTCTGAGAATTGGGCAGCAGATTGCCGTAGACTACAGGGGGAATCGGGCGAGTGCGATCGGCTTTTAACTGTTCGCGCCTTTGTCTAATTGTATCCTTAAATGAAACACTCGCACCGCTGCGAATCCACTGCTGAATTTCCCCAAATTCCAAATAAAAGATATCCCCAGCTTCCTCAAATACACCCATTACTAAGCCGCCCGCTTCTATTTCCAAAAAAGTCCAGCGCAAATGAGCCAACAACCGCGCGTAGATTTCGCTAATCTCGTTTTTGACTGTAGCTCTTTCCTGACATTTATCTAATCGCCACTTCTGCCAAAAAGTCAAGCCTAATTTTCGCTTTTCGCCTAAATTATAGGACTTACGCACTCCGACCAAAGAAACCGGGTTTTTTACCGAATCTGCGGGGTACAACGAAGTATTTTCGTGCAAAAACCCGGTTTCTGGACTCCCATGTGTAAGTCCTAAATTAGTTACAGCGGATTTTGCCGCCATATTTACTAACAACTTTTGGTAAGTTTCCGGTTGTTCTCGCCAAGTAGCAACAGCGATATCAGTTCCCACTTCGCTCAAATATCCGTAAGTATTAAGCCACTTTTCAAACTCTGCTTGCAAAGTTGAATTTTCGGCAAATACCCGTGTTAATTGTGCGAAGGAAATAGTTTTGTCAGATTGCGAAATCGCAGCTTGTCGCAACTTTTGGGCTAACTGCTGTAAAGCTCGCACCGATGCGATTTCAGGAGCGCTGTCATTGTCTAGCCATTCATCAGGAACGCGAAAAATTGCTTTGCGAATAGCCAAGCCGATCGGACCTAATATATTGTAGTAAGTAATTGGCTTTAACCACTCCTGAATTTGCTCTGCTCTCTCCAACAATTCCGTTAAATCCGTTAAATCCGTTACATAATCTGTTGCCAAACTTCCTTCTTCCTTCTGCAAACTTTCCAGTGCGGGGAGGAAAATAGAAGTGCGATCGCCCTCAAAATCTGCATTTAGCGCCCTCTCCCGCTGCACCAGACGCCACAAACCGGGCAAAGAGGGCAAAATCTTCCTCAAAGGCGGCTTGCCCATTTTTTGCCCTCTCAGCAAAAATTCTAAACCCTGCTCAGGTAATCCCATCATCCGAAAGATTTCGCCCAACAAAGTCGCATTAAAATAGGCGTGAGAACCCAGCAAAGTTGCTGTTTCATTAAAGTTTAAATTAGCTGCTCTATCGCCTAAAACCACCTTAAATATTTCTCCCCAAACTCCGCAAGTCAGCGGGCGATTAATCGACCAAGTTAGGGGACGAATTGCACCTGGAATCACTTCTGCGGCAATAGTTCGCGTCCAGAATGGCTGCAAATTAGTAATCGGGCGACTTTGCAAAATCCACAGTTTTTCGCCATCCCAACTCCACTCAATATCCTGGGGGATTCCGTGAAAAAATTCTTCAATTGCTTGCGCTTGTTTTACTAATTCTGCTACAAGCGATTTATCAATAATTGAATTAGTTTCAATTTCACAAGACTTATTCACTCCCAGTAGAGAAACTGGGTTTCGACTTCGCTCAACCACCGGGTTTTGAGTTCGTGGCTCCCGGCCCCTGAGCGTAGTCGAAGGGTCGAGTGGCTCAATTTCCGGGTTTTGAGTTCGTGGCTCCCGGCCCCTGAGCGTAGTCGAAGGGTCGAGTGGCTCAATTTCCGGGTTTTGAATTAAACTTGCTTTTAATGATTCCGGTGTACTAAAATCAATTTCTAAATGCACCGGAGTAAATTGTCCGCCGACAACAGATTCGGCTCCTCCCGGTAAAGCTTCAATAATTACCTGGGAACCGCCGTCTAAAGGATTGCGGCTGAACATGACTCCGGCAATTTTGCTGTCAATATAAGGCTGAATTAATACAGCCATTTCTGTATCGGGTAATTGTCGCTGGCGGCGGTAAGCAACTGCTTCGGAAGTCCAATAAGACTGGCGACAGCTATTAATTGCATTGCTCAATTCTGTTTCAGTGAAAACTGGACCAATGGTTTGATATTGTCCAGCCGCCGAACTAATATCGCCGTCTTCTCCCGCAGCAGAAGAGCGCACAATCATCCGATTTTGGATTTTGGATTTTAGATTGGCGATTAAAGAATTAGGAATTGATAAATTTTCACTGTTTTCTGAATTCCCGATTCCCGATTCCCGATTCCCAATGCCCGATTTCCGATGCCCAATGCCCGATTCTTTTAATAATATCCAACCGGGCGGTACATGAAAATTTGCTCGTTTCAGTTGAGACAATCTAGCTGCTTTATCCCCACAGACTTTAGCATCTAGCGAGTCATCGAGAGAAAGCAATTGTTCCGATTTAGATAAAGCCATATCATCCCCCTGACTGAGATTAATTGCTGTTAATAACAAGGCTAATCCTGCTGCTGCTAAAAATTCTGCCATATTTTGTCGCCATACCCAAACCCAGATAGGAGTGCTCAGACATCCGCAGCGGGAAGCAAACAGCCTGGCCCGATCGCCCTTACCCCACCAACCCTGTGCCAAAACCCACACCAGCAGCCCCGAAATGCCCGATGTGACAGCCACCGGTGGCGAAAATGCGAAAACACCCCAAACAGCGTTGGTGACACCTCCTCCACGGGCGATCGCCGATCGGCCCGCAACTAGAGGAATTAACAGCGCCAGTGCGATCGCCCTTTGATCCGGGAAGCAAAATCGCCCCGCCAAAACTGGTATAATACCTCTGGCAATTTCCGCCAACACCGCAGCGATTCCCGCTAACTTTCCCCCGTGAATGAAAGCAGCCGACACGCCAATATTACCTGTGCCCAACACCCTCAAATCTTTGCCAGAAAACACTTGCACCATCCATCGAGTAAGTGGTAAAGCACCCAGGGCGAAACTGGCGACTAACAGCAATGCGATCGACAACGGCATAAAATTAGCTCTCCTATTTCCAACATCTAAACATTATGACCGAAAGCATCCAGGGTACAAGCCCCAAGATTCATTCCTTCGAGGAATCAGGACGGGGTCACTTTCTCCAATCTCAAATCTAAAATCCCAAATCTAAAATCCTGAAGCCCCCGAATTTATCCGTGGGATCAATCCCAAA
>DPLL01000216.1 GCA_003542015.1 Microcoleaceae cyanobacterium UBA9251
ATTCGTGATAGATTATTAGTTATTGGTAGCAGCTAACCAATAACCAATAACCAATAACCAATAACCAATAACCAATAACCAATCACCAATCACCAATCACCAATCACCAATCACCAATAACCAATCACCAATCACCAATCACCAATAACAAATAACCAATAACCAATAACAAATAACAACATCCTAAGAACCAGCATTTTCCAACTCTTCCCTGAGCATTTGTCGGTAGACTTTCGGCAAACTAGAACTCATAGAATTGTTCTCAATTCCATAGCCCAAACTCGTCCAAGTTCCCGACAACATCCGCAATACCTGACTTAATTTTTCCTCTCGCAGCATCTGGGCAATATCAGCTTTCCAAAACTTGCGATCGCTCAACCAAGCATAAACCACAGCATCCTGATATTCCGGCTCAAAACTGTAACCTTCCCACAGCAAAAAATTAGCAGGCTGGGGGTGATAGCGCTTAGCCTTATCCTTCCAAGTCGAACTCAAAAATTGATACCTACCCGCCGCCGTAGTACAGTTACCCCGATTCGGGCCATTCACAATCGTCACGCACCAGTCAGGATGGTGACTCAAATCTAATATGTATTTACCACCATAAACAACATGATAAGGTCGAGAAACATTCGACTCGCTAGCAGAAATAGTTCGCATCAGCGCCCGAATGTAAGGATCGCCCGCTTTCATAGCTAGTGGCGGCAATTTGCGAACCTCACTTGCTTGGGGAGATAACGGCGGCAAACCCCGCCAACTGACAGCCAAAAAAACAGCGCCGCCAATCACAGCGCCGATTAATATTAGAAATCCCAGGATTTGAATTTCCGATCGCCTCAGCAAACCCCCCGGTTGACGGCGGAATTTTTGAGCTTGAAACAAAGTCATTTCCATTTCAGCAATTTCGGCCAATTTTGTAGCAGCCCGCATCCGGCGCACCCGGAAATCGTGTTGATATAGTGGCGCAGCCAACAGCGTCAAACTCGACAAAGCCCCAGCCAATCTGAGCAGCCAGAAATCGAATTCACCGGCTAATGCAACTTTTGTCAGAGTAGATATTCCTGCTAGCAATTCCCCCGGATTAAGCGATCGCGCCTGCCAATAAAAAATCGCAACTTGCACCAGCAGCGACAGATTAAATGCCAGAAAGATTACTACTAGAGCATTCAAACCTTCCCGGAAGTGCGATCGAATACCAGTATGTCGGCGCTGGAACTTACCTGCTATGTGAAAGCGGCCAGGTAGCAGAGTTAGTATGGGATTTAAGATGGTGACGGCTAAAAAGTGAACAACAAAGAACAAAGGCAACTGAATTAGCCAAGCAGTTAGCAATAGAGTCAGAAAGCCCAGATCGTCGCTGACTAAAGGAATGCCCCTGTTGACTACGAAACTAAAACTCTGAGCGAGGACAAATGCCCTTAACCAGGAAATCGGATAGGGGAACCAAGCTGGCCACTTGAGAGTTTTCATGCAAAATCAATCGATTTGAGATTTCAGATTTGAGATTTTAGATGGGAGGCGGGCTGGCAACAGGCTTTCCGGCCTGTTCCACAATACATTAGTTCGCGATCGCATGGGGGCCGAGAAACCGGGTTTTTTTACGAAAATACTTCCTTCTCGCCAGCAGATTCAGTAAAAAACCCGGTTTCTTTGATCGAAGTGCGATCGCGAACTATTTAATCAAACCACACCCGTAAACAATTCCTCAAAACTCTTTTCCGTCGCCTCCGACTTCGCCACAATCTCCACAAGCTTATTGCGAGAAGCCGGCTCAAATAGAGCCTCCACACACACTTGAGCTACCTTAGTGCGGGGAATACTACCATCTGATAGTTTGTCCGCTGACTCCATGACGATCGCATTAGAATTATCCTCATTTTTGAGACCGCCTGGACGGACAATAGTGTAAGTTAGCCCACTTTTTTGCAAATAGTCCTCAGCTTGCTTCTTCCAAACCAGAATCAACCAGAACAAATTCAGCGGGTGGAAAAAGTTAGACACGCACAGAGAAGTCACCAGCACAAAATGCTCAATTCCCTTAGCCTTAGCTGCATCCACCAAATTTTTAGTTCCCTCAAAATCCACCCGATAAGGCGCTGTCGGGTCAAAACCAGGGGCCGCACCCGTCGCGCAGAGCAATACCGTACTATCACCGATGGCATCACTGAGAGATGTAGCATTTAATACATCTCCCGTGACTAACTCAGCTTCCGGGGGTAAAATTTGCCTAGCTGTCTCTAAATTACGGACTAGAGCACGTACGGGAATCCCGCGCTTTACCAATTCAGTCACAATTCGGCGTCCAGTCTGGCCTGTGGCTCCTGCTACAAATGCTTTCATAAATAGAGTTATCCTGAACTAGGGTATGTTTTGTTGCTACCAGCAAGTTTCCATTCTCAATTGTAGGGAGTTTCCTCCCTTGCCACATCCCCAACCCGAGTAATAGGCGTGTATTAAAGGAGAGCGAACCATGAAGCAGGATTCCGCCGAATATCCAACCGTTGAGGCTTCTGATGAACTTTGGTATCCAGAGCCGAGTTTCCAGCCAACGGAAAGTGAAGGTGCAGATGTAGCCGAGTCAGTTGAGCAGACTTGGTTTCGCACCCATTTTGAAGACAGCATGGAGATGTATGCGGATGCTGAGACGGTGGCCAAGCATTTTAACAATCACAAGAGTTGGTTTGGTAAGTGCGCTTTGCCGATGAAGGCAGAATCGATCGGAGAAAATGGCTACGATTTATTAATCGGCCGTTTTGGTGCTTTCGGCTACCGCGTTGAAGTCAGAATTGGTTTAGAATTACTACCTCCTGATGCCGAAGGGTGNNAAATTGGCCGACTTCCGAGCGTTCTAAGTTGCCACCTGTGATTACCAGTGCTGCGTGGAAGCTGGATTTAGCAGTAGGAGTTCACTTTCCGAAGTTTATTCTCTCCATGTCTGAATCTTTAATTCAAAAAACCGGCGAGGGAGTTTTGGAAAAAATTATCAAACAAGTTAACCGCCGCTTGACTTATAAAACTCAGCTTGTTTTTCACGAAAGTTTGGGAATTCCTTTTCCGAAAAAGCCTCATAAACATTAAGTGCGATATTGGTAACAGTAAGATGCCCATTGCACACCCTACATACCGAGTTGAGCCTAGTAACATTAAGGTGTGCAATGGGACCCTACAGAAAGAGTTGAGCGTAAGTCCTGTTAAAAAAAAGCTAACACTTTCGGGATCTGGCAAAAATTTTATTTATTCTCAAAATAGAGACATTTGTCGAGTGCATTAAACACTTTTACAAATTCCGAGATATTGTAATCCTTCCTGAAAAATCCCCATGCAATTTTTTTCCAAAACAATCCCAGAAATTCGATCGGAAATAATCATACCAGTCCAAGAAGCCCCACCACCTGAAATTGTGACTTTCGATGTCGGCGGCATGAAGTGTGCAGGCTGCGCCAAGGCAGTTGAACGCCAACTAATGCAATACTCAGGGGTAATTTCAGCTTGCGTTAACTTAGCTGTGGAAGTAGCAACGGTTGAGTGCCAACCGGGGGCTGTCGATGCTGAAGCTTTAGCAAAAAAATTGACTAATAATGGATTTCCCAGTCAGTCTCGCGCAGGTGGAAATCAACGAGAATTAGAGGCGGCCACAATTGAGAGGCGACAGCAAGAAATTCGACAGCAAATAAGACAATTGACGATCGCCCTGATCCTAATTATTCTCTCCGGTTTAGGTCACGTATTGGGCCGGGAAGCCCCAATTTTAAGCAATATTTGGTTTCACTGGGGACTCGCCACCCTAGCTTTGCTGCTACCAGGCCGCCCAATTATCGTTGACGGGTGCCGCAGTTTGTGGCGAAATGCACCCAATATGAATACTCTCGTAGCTTTAGGCGCTGTCACAGCTTACACCGCTAGCAACGCGGCACTGCTGTTTCCCCAGATGAGATGGGAGTGCTTTTTTGACGAACCGGTGATGCTTCTCGGCTTTATTTTATTGGGAAAAACTCTCGAACAGCAAGCTAGACGCCGTGCCGCATCAGCCCTGCAAGCTTTAATCGCATTGCAACCTGCTACTGCGCGCTTGGTTGATTTTAAGTTGGAGATTTTAGATTTGGACTCACAAAACTTATCTTTGGACTCCCCATCTGCGGTCTACAATTCACAATACATTGAAATTCCAGCCGATCGCGTCCGAGTCGGAGAATGGCTGCAAGTTTTGCCAGGGGACAAAATTCCGGTAGACGGCGAAGTTTGCCAAGGTAAAACAACAATAGACGAGTCGATGCTGACTGGGGAATCTATGCCGATTTTGAAGCAAACAGGAGATGCAGTCGCGGCGGGAACTATAAATCAATCCGGGGCGATCGTGATTCGGGCAACTCGCACCGGCAAGGAAACTACTGTAGCTCAAATGGTGGCTTTGGTGGAAGCAGCCCAAACTCGAAAAGCGCCGATTCAAAATTTAGCCGATACTGTCGCGGGCTATTTTGTCTATGGGGTAATGGCGATATCGGCTTTAACTTTCCTATTTTGGTATTTTGCCGGAACTCATATTTGGCCATCCGTGCTTTTAGGACACAATATGGGGCATGGGGCAATGGATATGGGGCAATGGGCAATGGGCATCGGGCATGGGGCATCGGGCATTGGAAATCAATTACCAATTACCGATTACCCATTACCAATTACTCATTCCCAATCTGCTTTATTATTAAGTTTGAAATTGGCGATCGCAGTTTTAGTCATTGCTTGTCCTTGTGCTTTGGGACTGGCTACCCCAACTGCAATTTTAGTGGGTTCTGGTATCGGCGCGGAGCGGGGACTTTTAATTCGCGGTGGTGATGTTTTGGAACGGGTGCATCAATTAGATACGGTGGTTTTTGACAAAACTGGTACTTTGACTACGGGACATCTTACACTCACAGATTATTTGCCGATTTTTGAGAATTCTGATCTGCATCTGACATCAGAGATTAATGTTAGCAACAGGCAAGATGCCTGTTCTACATCAGTTAATCCACAACTTTTGCAAATTGCGGCTGCGGTGGAAAGGGGTTCTTGTCATCCCATCGCCGCAGCGATTTTGCTGGAAGCCGAAAAACAAGCTTTGCCGCTGCTAGCTGCTGAGGATTTCTACACGGAACCGGGTTTGGGGGTTTCGGCTTTGGTGGAAGGCCGGCGGGTGTTCGCGGGGAATGCCGAGTGGATGACGCAGCAGGGGGTCGCTATTGCCACGCAGTTGTGGGGGTCTTTTCAAGGCAAAACGGCGGTTTACGTGGCTTGTGAGGGCGTTTTGCTGGGGGTAATCGGGCTAAAAGATACTCTCAGACCAGATGCTAAGGCGACGGTGGAGCGTTTGCGGGGTATGGGATTGCGGGTGATGATGCTGACTGGGGACAGGCCCGAAGCGGCGGAGGCGATCGCCAACCAGTTAGACTTACCCACGACGGATGTTTTGGCCCAAGTTCGACCGTTCGAGAAGGCTAGGGCGATCGCAGCTTTGCAAGCCCAAGGCCGAAAAGTGGCGATGGTGGGAGATGGAATTAATGATGCCCCGGCTTTGGCTCAAGCAGATGTGGGTGTCGGGCTGCACGGTGGGACTGATGTAGCTGTTGAAACTGCTCAGATTGTGCTGATGCGAAATGCTTTGATGGATGTTGTTGAGGCGATCGAACTTAGTCGCGCTACTTTTAACAAGATTCGCCAAAATCTATTTTGGGCTTTTGGTTACAATACTCTCGGAATTCCGGTAGCTGCGGGTTTTTTACTCCCCGCAACTGGAATTTTACTCAGCCCTGCGGCGGCTGGTGCATTTATGGCCTTTAGTTCTGTTAGTGTTGTTACCAATTCTTTGCTACTGCGTCGGGGATTTCGGCCTTAAATTTATCGATTGTAGGTAAAAGTCCTCAGTCATTAGTCATTAGCCCAGAACTCATGCCTCGCGAAGGCAGAAGGCAGAAGGTATTTATGCTGAAGGCTGAATTCAATCAAAATACTGACTAATGACTAATGACTAATGACTAATGACCAATGACTAATGACCAATGACTAATGACTAATGACTAATGACCAATGACCAATGACCAATGACTAATGACTAGAGTGCCATGCTTTCTAAGAGCCGCCAGTTGCGGTTACTCATAATCGAGTGACTGACTAGCTCGAACATTTGACGGCAGTGGTTATTGGCTTTGAGTGGCAGTTCCTCGTTTTTAATCACGAAATTCATGCGAACTTCTGAATCGCTGCTCGTGTTTTGCTCAATTAGGACTTCTGCGGTGACAAGCTTGGGTATAGAAACTTGGCCGGGAAGTTCGCGAGCCATGAGAGAATCTCCTGTATTGTAGATAATATCAAGATTGCATGACTCTAAAATCTCAATCAAAGAGTGACGGAGGCGGTCGATGGGAACGGCAACGATAAAAAAACCAGTATAACGAGCCATAGCAAAACTCCTGCAGTGAGGCATTCAGACCTTATCATCATAGCGAACCTAGACGACATCTACAGTACAATAATGATTTATTTTATCCTAATTCTAAG
The DNA here is from genome assembly GCA_003542015.1 of Microcoleaceae cyanobacterium UBA9251. Taxonomy (GTDB): domain Bacteria; phylum Cyanobacteriota; class Cyanobacteriia; order Cyanobacteriales; family Microcoleaceae; genus Microcoleus. The sequence continues at coordinate 6,532 of DPLL01000216.1, forward strand.
GGAAGTCAATGGACGGGAAACTGATCGTGTTTGAAGGAGTTGAAGGTGCAGGAAAAACTACGCAAATGCAGCGGTTGATACATTGGCTGCCAAAAAACTGCTTTACAATCAAAAATTTGGTTGCTACTCGTGAGCCTGGGGGTACTGAACTGGGAAAGGGACTAAGACGGTTATTGCTGGATCAGGGTGAGGGGGAATTAGTATCAGAGCGAGCGGAATTACTGATGTATACTGCCGATCGCACTCAGCACGTCGAAACTTTTCTCAAACCGCAGTTGGCCCTGGGGACTATGGTTTTGTGCGATCGCTTTACTGATTCTACTATTGCTTATCAGGGTTACGGGCGCGGTCTTAACTTGGACTTAATTGAGCAACTGAACGCCATTGCTACTGGTGGCTTGCAAAGTGATTTAACTTTTTGGCTGGATATCGATGTGTCAAAAGGGTTAGGGAGGGCTAGGGCTAGGGGAGAGTGCGATCGCATGGAGCAAGCTGATTTGGCATTCCACCAGCTGGTACAACAAGGTTTTGCGGAGTTGGCTCGACAAAATCCCGATCGAATTATCCCCATCAATGCCGATCGCACCGAGGATGAAGTCGCCCAGGAAATTCAAACTATCTTAAGTAGTAAGTTAGCAGCTTGGGGATATGGAAAAAGTTCTGAATCTTGAATTATGGATTATTTTGCATCATTAATCGGACAAAACCAGGCAGTAGAATTACTCACTCAAGCCGTCTCTGGCAACCGCATTGCTCCCGGCTATTTATTTGTTGGCTCTAACGGCATCGGAAAGAGTTTAGCAGCTCAGTATTTTATTGAGCTATTATTCTCAGCCCATCTTGCCGAACCACGATTAATAGCCTCCGTACAAAATCGCGTGCAGCAGCGAAATCATCCAGATTTGCTTTGGGTAGAACCAACTTACATGAACCAAGGCAAGCGACTTTCAATAAAGGAAGCTGAATCAGTTGGTTTAAAGCGCAAATCACCACCACAAATTCGATTAGAACAGGTGCGAGAAATCGGTGATTTTCTCAGTAGACCACCCCTAGAAGCAGCCCGTTCAATCGTCGTTTTGTCACAGGCAGAAACAATGGGTGAGGGGGCAGCTAATGGCTTATTAAAAACTTTGGAAGAACCGGGAAAAGCCGCGCTAATTTTAATAGCTCCGACGGTGGAATCTTTGCTGCCCACTTTGATTTCGCGGTGTCAAAAAATCCAGTTTAATCGGCTGAATCCCGCAGCAATGGCACTGGTATTGCAGCAAGCTGGCTTCGGAGAGATTTTGTCCCATTCCGAGGTAATGGGAATGGCTCAGGGCAGTCCTGGAGAGGCAATTGCTATTTGGCAGCAACTGCAATCTATGCCGGATGATTTGCTGCAAAAGGTGAAGCAGTTTCCTCAAAATCTGCGATCGGCTTTGGCATTGGCTAAGGAAATTGATAAAACTTTGGATACTGAATCTCAGTTATGGTTAATCGATTATTTACAGCACTGTTACTGGCAGCAATTTTTAGCAGGGAAAATTAGTCGATCGCCCTTAGAGCCCTTAGAAAAAGCTCGACAATATTTGCTCAACTATGTACAGCCGCGATTGGTTTGGGAATGCACATTAATGGGAATATGTCAATAGATTTTAGATTTTAGATGGGAGCATAGCACAATGGAAAAAGCCACGTTTGCCGCCGGTTGTTTCTGGGGAGTCCAGGTTCGGCAAGGGATTTTGTAACGGATTTAACGGATGTAACACCAATTCCCCATGCCCCATGCCCCATGCCCAATTCCCAATTCCCAATTCCCCATGCCCAATTCCCAATTCCCAATTCCCAAAATATATGCACAGGTTATTAACTGGCAAACTGCGGGTAGATCATTTAACAATACCCATCGCCAATCTTCCAGCAAATCTATCGGGTACTAAACTCGTACAACTGACTGACTTTCACTATGACGGGGTGCGGCTGTCAGAATCTTTGCTAGAAGAGGCGATCGCTGCGGCTAATGAAGCTGAAGCAGACTTAATTTTATTAACCGGGGATTTTATTACTTGGGAAACTGCACCCATTTATGGCTTAGTAAAACGATTAAAACACTTACAAAGTCGGGTGGGAATTTACGCTGTTTTGGGCAACCACGACCACTATTGGCCGGGGGCAAAAATCGAAGTTGCTAATGCTTTAAATAGTGTCGGCATTCGAGTTTTGTACAACGAAGCAATCTATCCTTTGGGGTCAGAATTAGCTTTAGTCGGATTAGCGGATTTTTGGTCGGGCGATTTCAAACCTGAAGCTGTAATGGCATCGGTCGATCCAGAAATTCCTCGAATTGTATTGTCTCACAATCCCGATACTGCTGAAAAGCTGCAAAAATACCGGATTGATTTGCAGTTGTCGGGACACACTCACGGTGGTCAAATAGTTATTCCCGGTATCGGGCCTTTGTATGCTTGGGTAAGAAAAATTGGCTATGCTATTCCTCAACCAGTGCGAAAGTGGATTCCTTATATGTCCATTTTCGATCGAGTAGTTACTCACTGGGAATGGGCCAGCGGTTTGCATCAAGTTGGTAATAATTTACTATATGTGAATCGCGGTTTGGGAACCTATGCACCCGGAAGGCTATTTTGTCCGCCGGAAGTGACAGTAATTACTTTAATTTGTCCATGACTTAATTATATTGCTGGATACAAAGCCTATATGTCATGCTGAGTG
>DPLL01000235.1:0-2253 GCA_003542015.1 Microcoleaceae cyanobacterium UBA9251
TCATGAGTCATTAGTCATTAGTCATTGGTCATTAGTCAGTAGTCATTACACATCTCCCATAATTATTGTGTAACAGGCAGGAAAGCCTGTTCAAAACCTGCTTTGAGAGGAGAAGTCTATTAGTCAGCAGTCATTCATTATACCAAGTCCGAGTATAATTATCATCTTTTTTAGTTGGCTCGTAAACTTCTGCACTTAGTCGTCTGTGCAGAATTTATTGCTGCTGACTAATGACTAATGACTGCTGACTAATGACTAATGACTAATGACTGCTGACTAATGACTAATGACTGCTGACTAATGACTAATGACTACTAACAGTATGACGATACATCCTCGCCGCAATCATCTGCCAAATAGCACAGAGCCCGAAAGCGCATCCCCACCAACTGTTCGTAAAGCGGGTTAATCTTGCACATGGGCGGAATGTGGACGATTTTGTGGCCGAATAACACAAGATCTCGCTCAAAGGGACACTGGGGCGGAATCATTTTGCAGACAAAGCGAGCGACTCTGGGATCGTGAACTTCCCAGCCGTCGAGCCAGTTTTTTATTGGTTGCAGGACATCTTTGTGATGAACGTGAGCAGGTGCTGCCGCCAGAGCTGTACCGCCGTCCAGGGGAGTCGCCACCGGGGCGTAAGCATTAGTGGGAGGCTCGCTGTTGTCGCCTTCGATGGTGTGCCGCAGAGATGCGATCGCCTCAACACTGTGGCCCAAAGCCTTACAAAACCCGTAGAGGACTTCATCTTCGCAGAAAGAATAAGTACCATCTGCCAAGGCTACCATGACTGCGGTTCTCAAGAAATTTTCGCCTTTGGCGGTGCCTTTCCCTAACACAGCAGCTAGTTCAAGAGGGGTAATGGGTTCAAAACCAGCCTCCAAAGATACGGGATGTAATTCATCGTGAGTTAGAACAGCAATCAGTTTTTGTTCGTTTTCGTCAAAATTGCCGTCAGCCCAGGCAATTGTCAGCAATCCGCGCAGCCATGCGGTAATTTCTTCGTTGGTGCAGGAAGATTTCACGTTACTCATCAGCATCTCCAGTTGGATACACCAGTCATTTTGTTGATTTGGATGGGGGGAAATATTCCCCTCCCAATAATTTTTACTACTTTTTTGGTCGATCGAGATATTAGTTGAAGGTTTGTGTCTGAAGATTGCTCCAAACGCTTGTAGTGGGCGTGTCAAAAGCATATTTTTCTCATAAGCTTCGCTGAATAGCGAGCTAATCAATTAGATGATGTTTTTTCCTCAGAATGTCATCTATCTTGAGGAATAAGTTTGTCCGATCTTAACTTGATCTGCACCAGTCGCGATCGAACTTCACTATGTTTACCACAGTAATATATATTTTTATTAATTTTTGTTGAGCAGTTTCTGAATATTGGCTATTAGATCCCCGACTTCTTCAGGACTTACGCTGCATGAGTCAAGTTTTACACTATCTGTAGTAGTAAGGTGCGCAATGCGCACCCTACAGGTAGAGTCTGTGCCCAGGACTAGATCTCAAAATTCCCTTTTAAGTTCGGCGACACAAAATCCAGCGTAATTCCATCGGAGGGCGTCCATTGGCGATCGGGAAGACATCTCTACCGGTGGCCCAACTGGAAAACCAGGGCGTAGGTGGCCAGGCTCCTGCCGGTAGGTGATGGCGTTCGTACTCAAACACCAATTCATCGGATATTTGGACTAAGGGCAACCCTTCCATTGCGGCGGCAAGTTCTTGGGTGGTAAATAAAGTAGACCAGGAAAGTTGGGCGACTTGTCGCACGAGAGCATCTGGCTGGTAGTCGCCGACGGCTAAAAATGTGCTGAACAGCAACACACCTCCGGGACAGAGGGAATCGCACATTTTGGCTAGGAAAAGCCGAACTTCGTCGCTGTCTCGAAAATGAGAGATGACTTCGGCTGCAACTGCAAGTTGGTAACGGGCCGGCTTCATCCGCACTAAGGGGTCGAGTATGTCGCCTTGAGTTGCTGTCACGGGCAATTTTTCGGCGGTTGCAGAGGCCTGCAATTGTTCTGCAAAAGCGGGGGTTAGTTCGATCGCATCTACAGAATATCCCAATCTCGCCAAAGGTAAAGTATTGCGGCCCGTACCAGCTCCTACATCCAAAATCCGCACTTGGTGAGGATTGCCCAATTTAGTCGCGATTGCGATCAATTTTGCATCTGGATGAGAGCCAAAGAGAGGAGGTTCTCTGGTATCTACCCAACTTTTATACTGCTCTCCAACTGTTGAAGTAGTAAC
>DPLL01000235.1:2355-4484 GCA_003542015.1 Microcoleaceae cyanobacterium UBA9251
GGTTTCGTTGATTGTACTTTCGGCGCCCATAGATTCCGCAGCTTTTTCAAGGAAGGATGTAGATTGAAAGTTTTGAGTTTTAAGTGAGCGAGTTTTCAGTTAAATAGTTCACAATTAAAAACTCTAAACTGTTCTCTATTCCCATCGAGAAAAAGTATCCAATTCCAACTCAAAACTATTAGTATTCAGTTCAAAATTCCCAACTCACAACTATTCCCCATTACTGATAGAGAAATAGTACCCAGCTCAAAACTCGCTGACTCGCTCACTCAAAACTCGCGCACTATTTCCCCTGAGCTGGGTTTAGTTGCTGCCGGTAAAAGTCACTTGGGGGAATTTTAACTGAGCTTCACCCATCGGGCGTCGTCTGCCTTCTTCTTGCCAGTAGTTAATTACTTCTGTAGCTTGGTTGAGGACTTCGACGCGATCGTTGTCGGCAATCCAGTGTTTGGCTTCGAGTTCGTTTTTGAGATCTTCCCACGCATCCTTGCGGGGCCAGAAAAAGTAAGATGTCAGCGGGCTAGTTCCTTTGCCGACAACTTGGTCAACGGCAAGGGCAACATTCTCTTCTAGCCAGAGAACTTTTAAGATGAACTTGGACAAGCAAACCTCCAGGGTTACGATCGAACTTGTTAAAAATTTCTACAATCGTTAAGTTTAGCACACTGTTTCGATTTTGGATTTTCGATTTTGGATTTTGGATTCCGACGGCTGAGGAATCCGGGGGCTTTGTACCTTGGATGCTTTCGGTCAGTTAAAATGCGGAGTGATAAGTGTGGACTGTTAACTGCGGATTGGGAAGTGATGACGGCAGACAGAGCGATTTTAGTCTTTGACATTGACGGTGTGGTGCGGGATGTGTCCGGTTCCTACAGGCGGGCGATCGCCGATGCGGTGGAGTATTACACCGGAGGTGCTTTTCGCCCTAGTGCGATCGAGATCGACTCTCTCAAGTCTGAGGGAGTGTGGAATAATGACTGGCAAGCGTCTTTCGAGTTAGTTTGCCGTTATTTTGAGGGGATTGGCTGGAATCGAAGTGAACTCGCTCTCAAGTATGACGAGTTAGTGAGTTTTTTCCAAAGTCGCTATCGCGGGCCCGACGACCAAAATTGGACTGGTTACATTTGTGACGAACCGCTGCTGTTAAGTCCGGCTTATCTGGAAAGTTTAACAGTCGGGGGAGTTGCTTGGGGCTTTTTTAGCGGGGCAATGCGAGATGAGGCTGCTTATGTTTTGGTTGGGAAACTTGGCTTGAATCAGCCTGTGTTGGTGGCGATGGAAGATGCACCGGGAAAACCCGATCCGACTGGACTTTTTGCCGCCATCGAACAGTTGGAAAACCTCCAGGGTTTAGCAAAAAATTTGCCTGTGATTTATGCTGGAGATACGGTTGCTGATATTTACACGGTTGTCAAAGCGCGGCAACTGCAACCGTCGCGGGTTTGGCTGGGGATGGGAATTTTGCCACCTCATGTTTTGAATGATGCTGTGCGGTGTGAGGCTTATGCTGCTGCGCTGATCGATGCTGGTGCGATCGCAGTTTTCAGGAATGTAGAGGAGTTGACGGCGGCACGGATTTGGGACTTAGTTAAGTAGGGTTTGCTGTAGCGCATTTTCACTTTTGTCAAGATTTGTATCTTTTAGTTGACAAGATATTGTGCAGCAGAATAGTACAGGATCGAGGTCAAAATTTAGGAGGGAACTGAACTATGTTAGTTTCGCGACCAAATGCTCAAGAACCAACGCCGGAAGAAATTCGGCAACTAGACAAGCTCAAAATTAGGATCGATCGGGCTGCGGCTGACGGTAAGATATCCAAGCAAGAAATGGAAGACATTAAAATAGCGGTATTAGCGGACGGAAAAGTGAGTTTTCAAGAAATGGAGTTGTACAGGAAATTAGTGACAGATAAAATTGTTACGGGAGAACTTGAATATGAATTTTGACAGGTAAAATACAGCGTATCCTAGGTTTATGAAGTGCAGTAGGGACTAGGCATTGCCTAGTCCCTACGGGGATTGATATATCTCGTTTTTATGGACAGGCACTGTAACGAAATTACGTCATCCTGAGCCCGGAAATTACGTCATCCTGAGCCCGGAAATTACGTCATCCTGAGCCTGGAAATT
>DPLL01000218.1 GCA_003542015.1 Microcoleaceae cyanobacterium UBA9251
ATCTTCTTCTAAAGCTTCGATCAAAGCATCGATCGCCCCAGCATACACTACATTATTCGGCAATTCGCGGGCTAATTGCCCGATCGCCCAAGCAGAGTTACTCCGCACAGCAGATACAGCATCTCCCCGCAGCGCTTGAATCAACGGCGGAATCGCAGCAATTACCACATAGTAACCAACTTTTGCCATCTGACCCAGAGAACTCGCCGCCCACAAACGCACGGCCGAAATATCAGTTTTCAAAGCATCAATTAAAGGTACTAAAGCGCGATGATCCCGGCAATTTCCCAGGGCCCAAACTACTCCTTTCCGAACGTAACCGTTCCAATCGCGGTTTAGCTGAAGAATCAGCGGTTCCACAGCATCGGGACTCGGATTTCGCCCCAAGGCATAAGCCGCGCTCACCCGCACCAAGGGGCAGCCGTCTCTCAACAAATTAATTAAATGCGGAATTGCTCGATCATCTTGCAGTTCGCAAAAAGCCCGCGCTGCAATCATCCGGTGCTGAGCTTCCGGGGATTCCAGCAAAGGCAACATTTCCTCTGGATCTGGCAGCGGGGGTTCGGATTCATCAAATTGATCCAAAGGGCTTTCCAGATCGGTGTCGGTATCAATGGAGTTGGGGGAGTCGTTATTGTTCATAAAAAAACTTTACCGCACAGAGGATACTCTTAAGCAACTCAGTCAGTTGGCAGTTGGCAGTTGTGATTAGTTATTTGTTATTGGTTGTTTGTGATTCGTGAGTTACTACTTATTAGCAATTACCAATTACCAATTTCCAATTCCNNTCTCGCCCAATTTTCAGCATGAATAACTAAAGCTGCACCGATTCCCAAACGGCGGTGTTCCGGTGCTACATAGAGCAGAAAAATGTGAGCGTGGCGTGAGCCGGTGGTTTGGTCGATCGCATTTCCCAACCACAAACATCCGACAACCGATTTGAGATTTGGGACTTGAGATTTGGGATTGGGATCAGAAGATGGAAGTGCCGATAAATTTGCTTCCTCTTCCCCCATGTTTTTCTGGAACTCTACCCACCAAAGCGGCGTCTGCTTGGAAAAATACTGCTCGACAGTTTGAGCCAAATGTCCCAATTCCCGATCGGGGTAAAGCTCTCCGTAAGTCCGGTGCATGAACTTTACCAGTTGTGCGCGATCGATCCCAGAACCCGATCGCAGCCAGTAGCCCGGTATCAGCTCAACCAAAATCCGCCCTCGCCGACAGGGTTCGGGGAATAATTTACGCCCAATAAAATTGGATGCACCGCAGCAGCTTGCTTTTGCGGAATCGCTTCCTCAATCGGTGCCGGGGCCGCCATGTCAGATGGCAAAAAGATGCGAGCGCTGACTGCTACGAGGGCAGCGAAAAATACTAATATCGCTATAAATGGAGCAATGTATTGACGAATGATAGTCATAACCGCAAAAATCTTGATTTCGGAGCTGATAATTTTAAGTATACCATATAAATCCGATCGGTTATAATTACCTCAAACACACAATTAGCTCAATCCTGGGCGATCGAAAATATCAACAAACACAGAATATAATAATTATGAGTGCCTCGCCTGCCGTTTATGAAGCTTTAGCAAAGTCAATTGTTTATTTGAACGAGCGACCGGATTCGCAAAATCTAGTTGCGCGTTTTCTCGATACTAACCGCTACTATGTCGATCGCATCTTCGACGACTCAGCCACTGGTTTTTATGCCGTAGGCTTCGGTTCCACAAACCCGGAAAACCCGCCAGTTCTCGTATTTCGCGGCACAGATTTTGTCGGCGACGACGCGATATTTTCCGACTCCCGCGACATTGGCTTTCCCGAATTTGAAAGCAACAAAGAGCCCCTCAAAAACTGGCTGACCGAAATCGGCAAAGATGCTTCTAAAAACCCGAATCAGTTATTACCAGATGCGATCGGTCACAGTTGGGGTGGGGCTGTAGCTCAAATTGCAGCTAGTGAATTTCCAGCAATTAGTGGGAATGTATTTACTTTTAACTCTCCCGGAGTCTCAGCCAGTACCGTCAATACTTTCAGACGAAATCTCAGCAGAACCCCCAACAAAAATGTTACCCACTACATAGTTAGCGGGGATTTCGTCAGCCTTTTTGGCGAAGCATTTTTGCCTGGTAAAGTATTTATACAAAGCTTTACAGACCCGAATATTAACCCGCTAACTACCTTGGCGAAGCACCGCTCCGAAAACCTGTTAACTACTCCGCCAGCCGATTTTTTGCAGAGGCAAATTTCCGTTGAACAATTCAGTAGTCCAGACTTTACTTATAACAACGACTCAGATTTTAATGAGTTTATAGCTGCGATGAATGTGGCCTTGCCAAATTTGTCAGTAGCAATCAGGACAAGAGCAGGTGCTGAGAGTTTGAGAACAGCATCAGAATTCTCTTTTGTGGAATTAATCAGACAAATGCAAGTTGGTTTAGCTCCTCTGCAAGCCAATTATTTATTAGGAGACGATCGCAATAATGCAGCTACCGGCGGCCCCGGAGAAGATACTATGATCGGCAACGGCGGTAACGATACTCTCAGAGGAAATAGAGGTAACGACAGCATCAGCGGCGGTGGTGGCGACGACTTCTTGTACGGCGGCAGAAATAACGATTATTTAAACGGCGGCGACGGAGACGATTTGATTGCCGGTGAGTTTGGCAACGATGTTTTAATTGGCGGCAGTGGACGCGATCGTTTTGTATTAGAATCCGGTGGCGGAGCAGATGTGATTGTTGATTTTGAAGACTCTCAAGATTTAATTGGACTGTCGAGGGGTCTAACTTTTGCTATGATTAAAATTACTCAAGGTAATGACGGAGCTTTAATTAGTATTCCCATTACTGGCGAAATTCTGGCTACTATTACGGGCCTATCTGCCAGTCAGATTTCGCGATCGGATTTCGTGCAGCTTTAATCCACATACATAGGTCAACCTAATTAATGGAAAACTTTTACGGAGTCAGAAACCGGGTTGATTCAAGAAATCTGGTTTTAAACTCTTACAGTTTTTCACCCGGAAATACAAACTTATTAAGGTATAATTAATTGCAGAATTTCAAGGTTCTATTTCATCTCTAACAACAGGACAAAAATATGCCATCCTCCCCCGCAGCTTACGAAACTATAGCCAAGCAACTTGTTTACAAAGATAACGATCCCCAATTTCAAACTGTAATTCAAGCTGGTTTAACCGCTGCCGGCTATCGAATCGATCGCACCTTCGACGATCCAGCAACGGGATTTCACGCGATCGGCTTAATTTCCACCACCCCAGACAAACCGCCAGTTCTAGTATTTCGCGGCAGCGACTCCCCCATAGACGATGTTACCAACACAGACCCGCGAGGCATCGGTTTCAACCAACTTGAAGCCAACAAACAAGCATTAGGAAACTGGTTGACACAAATCAGTCAAGATACCACAAAAAACCCAAACCGCTTGCGACCAGACGTTCTCGGACACAGCTTGGGCGGTGCTTTAACACAGCTAGCCGCCGCCGAATTCACATCTGCGATCGGAGATGTTGTCACCTTCAATTCCCCCGGAATTGCTCAAAGTACAGTCAATACATTTAAGCAGAAAGTCGGCGCAGGCAAGAATGTAACTCACTACATTGTTAGCGGAGACTTTGCCAGTTTAGGAGGAGAAGCTTTTCTGCCAGGAAAAGTAGTTTTACAAACATTTACTGACCCGATTATCAACCCGCTGCTAGTCTTGGACAAGCACGGCCAATCCGGTTTGTTAACAACCCCACCTCCCGGTTTGATTCAGACAGAAATATCTGTAGACCAGTTGAGCAGCCCCGACTTTACTTTTACAGATTCAGATTATTTAGAGCTGTTAGCTGGCTTAAACTTTGCATTGCCACAAATGGAAGCCGCACTGCAATCTCGCAGCACAGTAGAGCAATTGAGAACCACTCCGGGAAAATCCTCTTTCGCAAATCTTATTGCAATGAAAACTGCTCTAGATCCGTCCCAACCTAATAAGTTAGTGGGCGACAATGCCAACAATACAGCCTCCGGTTTTGCCGGTGACGATATTATCATTGGCAATGGGGGAAACGATACTCTCAGCGGTAATGGGGCCCGCGATATTATCAGCGGTGACACCGGCAATGACCAGCTCTTCGGCGGCAAAGGAGATGATAATTTGAACGGGGGAGAAGGTGATGATACGCTCATTGGCGGAGTGGGTTCGGAGCTCTTAATTGGCGGCGCTGGACGCGACGTATTTGTGTTAGGAAAAGGGGCTGGTACTGACACACTGATCGACTTTAAACAGGGTGAAGATTTAATCGGTTTGACCAAAGGTTTGACCTTTAATCAAGTCAGAGTTAATCCAACCGAGACTTCAATTCTGATAGAATTCGCCAGCACTGGTGAAGTTCTTGCCAGTTTCATCGGTACTCAAACAAACCCTCTCACAGCTAGCGATTTTATTGTGATTTAGTTTGCGGCGATCAATAATGTAGGGTGCGCAATGGGCACCTTACTAATTTGCAGTGAGCAATAATGTAGGGTGCGCAATGCGCACCTTACTAATTTACCAATCTGGATCGTCCAGTCCCGGCCTCGGCATAGATGCTAATTTTTGCTCATCTTCTAGCGGCAAAAAGAAGATTGTCATCATACCTGGAATCACAGCCAGTGCACTCATCAAGAAATAATTTTGATAGCCGAGATTCGCCTGCAAATAGCCGCTAAAAACCCCAGGAATCAGCACTCCTGCGGCCATGAAGGCTGTTGTAATCGCATAATGGGAGGCTTCGTATTCAGGGCGAACAGTCCGCATCAAGAACACTGTATAGGCAGCTACGCCAAGCCCATAGGTAAATTGCTCGATCGAATTTACGACATAAGCCCATTGAATCCCCGGTTGATTTATTGCCAACAGCCAATACAACACATTAGTAGAATTTTGCAGAATAGCCGTCGGCCACATCCATTTTTTCAGTCCTTGTTTCGCAATCAAATAGCCCCCTAACAGCCCTCCAACTAACAGAAACATTACCCCTAAAGTACCCGATAACAGACCCATTTCTGAGGTAGAAACCGCTAATCCTCCTTTCTCAATTTTATCCATTAAAAATGGAGGAGCCATTTTAAAAGTTAAGGCATCGCCTAATCTAAAAATCAAGACATAAGCGACAATCCAACCAATTTTTTCTTGCTGAAAATAGGTTCTAAATGCCTCGATAAAGCTGGTTGTTTGCTTAGGTGCGCCGATTTCGACATCGTGATTTTTAGGATAGGGAAGATACCACCGCTGAAAGAGATATATCAGCACAAACATAATGGCACAAATGCCAAAGGCTGTCGCCCATCCATAGTTAAGCGCAGACACACTAAAAGACGATCCAAAAAGTGACAGGGAAATGTCTTGATATGTTTTGGTATCGCCTCCATTTCCGGTGACTAAATGCTGTTCTGCGAGTTTACCGGCGAAGAAAACCAAGACACCGCTACCGGCAATGACAGCACCTCTATAAGCCGTGTTGCGAACGCCGACAAATAGTGCTTGTTGGTCTTTATTGAGCGTGTTTAAATAAAATCCGTCAATGGCGATGTCGTGAGTAGCGGACACAAAGGCGATCGCCGTAAAGATGACCAGTGATATAATTATAGGCTGGGGCGTTAACACACCAAAAGCTAGCAAAGCAAACAAAAAAGCACAAATGATTTCCATTGTTAAAATCCACTTGCGTTTAGTTGAATACAAATCAACTACGGGGCCCCACAAACCTTTTAAAACCCAGGGAAAAGACAAAAGACTTGTCAATCCGATCAGTTCGTTGCTAGTGCCCAAACCTTTCAAAAAAATCACCGACATTAAATTAACGACGGTGTAAGGGAGACCTTGGGCGAAATATAATACTGATACCCACAATCCAGCGTTATGCTTTTTTTCCATTCTAGATATAATTTGGCTAGTTACTTATTTGGTTTACTGAGGGCGATCGGGAATTTTCCGGTTAACCGAAACCGCTTGCATCACAAGTATATATCATTTTGATGCCACCTACAGCGATATAAATTGTATATCTTAGCATCATTCAGACTGAGAAATGCTTTCATTTGTCTAATAAGCCTGCAACAGATGTTGACCGTTAAAATGAACAAGGTGAGTAGCGTCTTCTGCTACCCAAACATCAGTTTCCCAAGCAATATCAGATAAATATTCCGCCATTGCTTTGCGACTGAGGAAAGATGTCACCATCACCAGAGGAATTGTGGAACCTTTGAAAAGCTTTTCAAGTTCAGTTTTACGTTTGGGATTAATGGGTCCGTGGGAAGTCACAGCTTCAATCAATACCAACCAGTTTTTTTCTGTAAAGTGAACAATTACATCTGGCATCTTACCATGAGCATCAATTGTAACTCCTAATGCAGTTAGCGATGCTTCATTAAAATGAGCAAATTTTTCATCTGTATCTCCGACATAAAGCAGCCTACCAGCAGGAGTAAAGCGAGCAGCAAACTCACTCACAATCTTTGATATTAAGACGTTATGACCTCCGGGCGAAAGAGTTTTGACATCACCTTCGATTGTAATTGGAATCCGAGCCATTTCTCGCTCTTGTGCATTTTGACAATTTGGTGTTATCATTTGTTGAGAAAAGCGCGATCGCCTGTTCAGTATATTTTTACCTAAACTTGCACTGATGTGCTAAAATGTCAAGCGCACTCGAAAACATATAAGTTTTCCAAAAGTATGTTGACTGTTCATATAGCTATATCGGGAGGTAGCTAAAGATGACAAAAACTCAAACCAAGCCTTATGATTTTACTTAAGTATCTAGGTGTAAATGATGACAAATATCGACTGGGATCAAGTTTTAGATAGTATCTCAGAGAATGCAGCAGAGCCAGAAGTCGAAGATCGATTTGTCAAACCCCTTCTAAATGCACTTGGATTCAGCCCTGATGAGTGGGTACAACAGTTTAAAACAGGAAAGGGTCCTGCTGATTTTGCTGCTCGCAAGAATGACGAGGGTGATAAATTTTCAGTTTCTAAGATTAACCCAAACTTAGTCATTGAAGTTAAAGGCAGAGTATCAGGAAAGGCAATCATTAACTTAGCAGAAGGTACTCCCATGTACAAAAAAGCTAAAGAACAGATAACAGGTTATCTTCTTGCTCCTAAGTGCCAAACATCTCAATGGGGTATAATCACTAACTCAACAGATATCCAGCTATTCCGCAGACATGGTAAAATCGTACTACCTGCTACTAACTGCATGAGGATAACCCAAAATAACATCATTGACATTATTACTAGAATTAAGAAATTGCTGGACAACCAACCCAAAGCTTTAACAATTTGCATCTATAATGATAAGGGAGGTGTGGGAAAAACTACAACTACAATCAACTTGGCTGCGATTCTTCGACAACAGCAGAAAAAAGTGCTGGTTGTTGACTTCGATCCACAACAAGGAGATTTAACAGATTCATTAGGCTTACAGGAGGGAAAAGTCAAATTATCTGATTGCCTGGTTGATGAATCATTGAATGTTAAAGAAACTATTCAACCCTTTAATCTAAAGAATAAAGCAGGTCAATTAGTTAAGATGTTTGATGTCATCCCATCTGATTCAGGGTTATCGAAGTTCATGGGTTATGAGTATGAAGCAAAAATTGAGAAAGGTTCAGCAAGGCTGCGAGATTTGCTTGATATTTTTGTTCGTCATTATGATTACATCTTAATTGATGCGCCTACGAGCTGGACTTTTTTTAGTAAAAGCTGTGTGATAGCTTCCGATGTAATCCTCATGCCAACAGAACACAATAACTTTTCATCTTTAAAAAATGCTGCTAAAGTGATTAAATACTTCTTACCTGAAGTTAAGAAGCTTAGGCAGGACGGTGGTCCCATTGCCTTGCCGATATTTTTCAACAGACATAAAGAAACAGAGGCTTCAATCAAAAGAGCAAATGCAGAAATTAAAGCAATTATTACAGTTAAGAAAGGAGAAACTGATATTCTAGATCCTAATCTCTTACCCTATTATTGGCCTAAATATACAAAAGCGGTGACTGACACAACTATATTCTATGTTCCAGAATATGAAGTTGTTTCAAGCGCAGCTTTTTCTCGAAAACCAGCGGCTTTTCAACACAAAAAAGCCGCTGAATATTACTTAAAATTAGCGAAGGAGTATTTTTTGTATGAGTAATTCTGAGAACATCGGTAAGTTAATGCACTTGAAGTTATCTAAAATTGAGTCAGCAGAACCATGCTCTGAGTCAGAGTTTATCATTGCCGGAGCCGCCGAAGCCGTCTTGCAAGCAGGTAATCGCAATTGGATTCCGATTATCGTTAAAGAAACAGGCGACTATCAGTATCAAGTTGTGAGCAATCACTTTGTCTATGCTGTAGCTCAACAAGCCAAATTAGATTTAGTATGGTGTATTGTCATTGACCCAAAACCATCAAATATTGAACAAGCGAAGATTCTAGCGCGAGAAGCAAATCCCAAAGTTAATCTTAGTACAGCATCAAAAGATACTATTATAGCTGTACTTAAATACTTAGTTCAAGAACATAATTGGAAGACAGTAAAACCAGTTGAAGCTGCCAATAAAATTTTAGCATCTAACCGGGAGCAATGGTCAGATTTTATCCCTTTGACTAAGCTACAATGTGGTTTAACTAAGGCGAGATTGGATTGTATTGCTAAAGTATTTACTATATCGCCACCACCGCCACCACCGCCACCGCCTGAAAAAGTCAGCGTGAAACGTGCATCAAGAGATGAGATTTTCGATCGTCTCAATTACTTATCAACCAATAAAATAGGAGGCTTTGAAAATATTGATGCCGAAAAAACAGCCGATG
The DNA here is from genome assembly GCA_003542015.1 of Microcoleaceae cyanobacterium UBA9251. Taxonomy (GTDB): domain Bacteria; phylum Cyanobacteriota; class Cyanobacteriia; order Cyanobacteriales; family Microcoleaceae; genus Microcoleus. The sequence continues at coordinate 8,850 of DPLL01000218.1, forward strand.
CTATTTTCAACGCGAATAAAGGCAAGTGGAAAAGCCTAACCCCAATTCCCAGACTTGAACCCGGCCTTGATACTGCCAAAATGAAGACCTTTAAAACCCTATTTACCCTGTAAAACTAGGTGAAGTGGTGTTATTGTCATCTCAAATACATCTTTTTAACTAAATATATTTATCGCTCCGATCGCTAAATATATTAATGTGCAAAAATGTCAAGCGGACGATCGAACGATTTGAGATTTTGGATTTGATCTTTGAGATTGACTCCGACGATCGAACTCCAAGTCCGTAAACAACAGTTNNTTTTCGATCGGCTTAACAATCAGTTTTCTCCTGACTCCAGGCTGGTTATCACACTGGTTTCCTTCACGCGCGATCGCAACTATGCCCCCGCAAACCCAAACCGCCGAATTTCGAGCCTTCTGGGTGGACGCATTTAATCCAGGCTTCAAAACACCTCAAGAAGTCACAAAATTGATCGCCGACGCCAAACGAGCCAATGCAAACGCGATCGTCGCCCAAGTTCGTCGCCGTGGTGATGCTTTTTACACCAGTGCGATCGAACCCAGAACCCTCGATCCCAACGTTCCCGCCGGTTTCGATCCCCTCCAAGATTTGATTGACAAAGCGCACGCTGTAGGCATTGAAGTCCACGCTTGGATGGTAACGCTACCAGTGAGTGCGGGCGGTAAACTTCCTCCCAATCACATTTGGCAACAACACGGGCCCAATGCTCCAGGAAAGGACAATTGGGCGATGCTGACTTACGGTGGGGAATCGAAAGGTTTTCTCGATCCCGGCCATCCAGACGCCTTAGATTATACCGTTTCCGTGTATTTGGACTTGCTGAAGCGCTACGATGTGGACGGCGTACAGCTCGATTACGTGCGCTACGGCGGGCCGACTTGGGGCTACAATCCCACTGCGATCGCCCGTTTCAATCAGCAAACCGGCCGCACCGGCAAACCCGCCCCCGCAGATCCCGCCTGGATGCAGTGGCGGCGCGATCAGGTGACAAATTTAGTGCGGAAGCTTTATGTAGAAGCCCTTGCGATTAAACCGCGAGTCAAAATTACCGCCGCCACGATCGCCTGGGGAGACGGCCCGAAAAACGATAGCGACTGGTATAAAACGCAACCATACAAAGAAGTTTTGCAAGATTGGCGCGCTTGGCTAGAAGAAGGTATCATCGACATGGCGATGCCGATGACCTATCAGCGGGAGTACAAGCCGCAGCAGAAGCTGGGTTACAACCACTGGATCGAGTACGCTAAAAACCACCAGTACAATCGCCAAATTGCGATCGGTCCCGGCAATTACCTCAACTATATCGAAGACACTCTCGCCCAGATTCGCCGCGCTGAAGCTCCTTCTGCGACAGGAAATCACGTTGCAGGTACGGTGCTGTATTCCTACGCTAGTAGCAATATTTACACTAACGGCGAACTGCGATCGGGCGGTAGCGGTGATTTGCCCCGCCAGCCTTGGAAATTCGTGTCCCAGAGCAATGATTGGTTTTATACCGCGCTCTCGCAGCCGAGTCAATACGTTGACGGCGCTACGGGCAGAACCGTTGAAACTCAGCCTGTGTGGGCGACTCCGGCAGCCGTTCCCGATCTGCCTTGGAAGTCGCAGCCGACTACAGGTGCGATCGCCGGTAATTTGCAAAGGTGCGATCGAACTTGCGACGGCGCGAACTTGACTTTGCAGGCGATCGATGGTAATGGCAAGGTGCGCCAACTGCGCGCGGATGGTAAAGGATGGTTTGGGGCGATCGAGCTTTCTCCTGGAACTTATCAGTTAAAAGTTGATGGAAGTCAGATTCAACAAACTGTTAATGTTGTCGCCGGCGAAGTCACAAAAATGAATTTCGGAGCCTCTTAATCACTTTGTATGGTGCCCACTGCGCCGCTTTTCGGAGCCTCTTAATCACTTTGTAGGGTGCGCACTGCGCACCTTAGCGCTTAAAATAAGGCTATCAACTATAATCAAATCATCTCACATCAAATTATCAATTTAGCGAGGGAACTATGCTGATCACAGAAGCTCCTTTCACGCTCCGTAAATGGACTGTCAAAGAGTATCATAAACTAGGAGAGATGGGATTTTTTCACCCAGAGGAACGAGTCGAATTACTTTCAGGAAATATCATCAAAATGAGTGCAAAAGGAACTGCTCACACTTCCGCTTTAGGGCGTACAGATAGATTGCTGCAAAGCCTTTTTGGAAATCTGGCTTGGGTACGCATCCAAGATCCGATCGCCCTCGATGACAATTCTGAACCAGAACCCGATATCGCGGTAGTCAGCATCGATCCCTTTGACTATGCGACTCACCATCCCACTCCCTCTGAGGTATATCTGATTATCGAAGTGGCAGATAGCAGTTTAACTTTCGATCGCGAAATTAAAGCCACAGCTTACGCGCGATCGGGAATTGCCGATTATTGGATATTAAATGTAAATGAGCGACTACTTCATGTTTTTCGAGAACCCGCTGAAAATGGGTATCAAAGCGAAGTAATTTTAGGCGAAAATGGGAGCATTTCACCGCTGCAATTTCCCGCTGTCAATATCGCAATTCACGCAATGTTGCCGCCAATTATATCAAATTGAAAACGGCTGTAAGTAGCTGGACAAAAATAAACAATGTCATTGCGAGGAACGAAGCAATCTCAAACCGCACGCGCATTGCGACGCACAGCGATCAATGACATGGTTACGTTTATTTATGTCCGACTACTTATCAATTCTATTCATTTGTGAATGATCTTTTTTTTTTACCGCAGAGGGCGCAGAGGGCGCAGAGAAAGAGAAGAGAGAGATATAGAGAGCATGGTTTTCTCTTAGCAATCGCCTATTTATGCGTCCAGGACTACGACCTTTATTTTGCGTTTTGGTGATAGCTGTTTAAATCACTATCCAGTGACCA
>DPLL01000058.1 GCA_003542015.1 Microcoleaceae cyanobacterium UBA9251
CAAATGATTTAGGATCGCTATAGGATAACCAAAAGCTAACTAATGCCCAATGCCCAATGCCCAATGCCCAATGCCCATGACTACTTACTGTTAGTATTATCGCATAAAGAAATGGACGCTGCATTGTTTTTGGAAAAATTGGCGGGACAGCAAGCTGAGGCTGATATTGTTCTCGATGTTTCGGCGGTAGTGCCGGTGTATAATGAGGTGGAAAGTTTGCCTCATTTGATTGAGGCGATCGCCACTTCGATCCAAGCATCTGGACTCAGCTATCAAATTATTTGCGTGGATGATGGTTCAAAAGACGGTTCTGCTGAACTTCTCCAACAGTTAGCTAGCAGTCGCGATGACCTTTGTGCTGTAATTTTACGCCGCAATTATGGGCAAACTGCCGCCATGTCGGCGGGTTTCGATCGCGCTCGTGGTCGTGCTATTGTGACGCTAGACGGCGATTTGCAAAACGACCCTGCTGACATTCCGCTATTGTTGGCAAAGTTAGATGAAGGCTACGATTTAGTTAGCGGTTGGCGGAAAAATCGGCAAGATCATACTATTAGCCGATTGATTCCTTCTAAAATTGCTAACTGGCTAATTGGCCGCGTTACAGGCGTGACTTTGCATGACTACGGCTGTTCTTTGAAAGCTTATCGATCGGAGTTGGTGGCAGATTTGAATCTCTACGGGGAATTGCACCGATTTTTGCCAGCTTTGGCGTTTATTGAAGGGGCGAGAATTGCGGAACTGCCGGTGCGACACCACGCCCGCCGTTTTGGTAAAAGTAAGTATGGGATTTGGCGGACTTTTCGGGTGTTGATGGATTTGCTGACTATTTCTTTTATGAAGAAGTTCTTAACTCGACCGATGCACGTTTTTGGACTTTTGGGAATGAGTTCTATGGCTTTTGGAACGGTTTTAGGGATTTATTTAACCGTCCTGAAATTGGGTTTTGGTCAAAGTATTGGCAATCGTCCTTTGCTGATTTTGGCTGTGGTTTTGCTGTTGACTGGGGTGCAGTTATTTTGTTTTGGTTTGTTGGCAGAAGTGATGATGCGGACTTATCATGAATCCCAGGGTAAACCAATTTATCGGGTACGTGAGGTGTTTGGTTATAAGTAAGTGATTCAGAACTTACACAGGGTTAGAGTCGATAGGGGCATCACTACCCTATCTCTCCTTTGCCGCTAGAGTATGTTATGTCAATTCCGGTTGCACCGTCAGGTAATGTTGACTGTTGACTGTTGACTGTTGACTGTTTGAACAATTGAGATTCTTCGCGACCCTCAGAATGACGGAATTAGGTTTTTGTGCATCCAGGACTGAACTGTCAACGGTCAACGGTCAACGGTCAACTATCAACTATCAACTTTCTAACTCATCACTTTTTGAGCTTGTCGAAGAGATGTAATAGTGGCGATCGCGTGTTCAGCGACTGCATCTATTTCTGCTACGGTATTGAAGCGGCCAATACCAAAGCGAATGGAAGCGTAAGCTAATTTGTCCGATCGCCCGATCGCAGCCAAAACATGAGATGGCGATATTTTCGCCGAAGTACAAGCAGAACCGGAAGAAACCGCCGCTGCTGACTGCAAGCCTAACAGCAATGCTTGACCATCAACGCCACCTACACTAACATTGAGATTCCCCGGCAATCTCTTAGTCGCGTGACCATTGATCGCAATATCACCTAATTCTGCCAAATTCCCCCACAAACGCTCGCGCAAACCCACAACTCGTGCTGTTTCCGCCTCCATTTCCGCAATGCCTAATTCCACTGCTTTAGCAAATCCTACTATTTGCGGTGTGTACAGTGTACCCGATCGCATTCCCCGTTCATGGCCGCCTCCGTGCATTTGCGGTGCTAGCTGCACTCTCGGTTTGTGGCGGCGCACGTAGAGAGCTCCAATGCCTTTTGGCCCGTAAATTTTGTGGGCTGTCAAGGACATTAAATCAATATTCATCTCCTGCACATCGAGGGGAATTTTGCCGATCGCCTGTGCAGCATCTGTGTGAAACAGGATGTCATTTCCGCGACATATTGCCGCAATTTCGGCGATCGGTTGAATGACACCAATTTCATTATTAGCCGTCATCACGGAAACTAAAATCGTCTCGGCCCGAATCGCTTTGATCAAATCCCCTATATCAATCAGCCCGTCACTTTTTACTGGTAAAACAGTAATCTCAAATCCCAATTTTTCCAAATATGTACAAGGGTCAAGAATCGCATTATGTTCAGTCTTAACTGTTATAATGTGTTTGCCTTTGCTAAAATAGGCTTCAGCGACGCCTTTAATCGCTAAGTTATTTGCCTCCGTTGCACCGCTGGTAAAAACAATTTCTTCTGGGGAGGCGTTGATCGCTTCTGCTAAAATTTGTCGTGACTGTTTTACCGCTGCTTCAGATTCCCAGCCGTAGACGTGGTTGATACTGGCTGCGTTGCCGAATTGTTCGGTGAAATACGGCACCATCGCATCAAGTACGCGCTTGTCTACGGGGGTTGTCGAGTGGTTGTCGAGATAGATAGGACGTGCGGACATAGTGGATATTCGTGAAAAAAGGTGTTAGATTTATTGTAGACGAGCCTTTTGTTATACAACTAAACTTTATATTTAGCAAATATTTGTGAAGATTTATGCGCTCTGACATCCAGGGATTAGAAATTACTGTCGGTGAACTCAAGCACCTCAGCGGTGCGGGGCCCGATCGCCTGTATCGACCGGCGACAACGACTAAATTTGCCCGCGAAGGTTTGAAAACAGTCGGCTTGATTATTTTGGTTCTGATCAGTTGTTTGCTGCTGGTGATGATATTTCCCAGGGCTTACTTGTTTTGGTTCGCCATCCACCTCACGGCGATCGCCGGTTTAATCTTTGAGGATGTCTGGAAAATTAGGTGCAGCCGCCAAAACAAACATTTAATCAATCTTTTTGATGATGTCGATCGCTACAATGGTATAATTAAAGCGATCGAAATTAATGACCAAATAGAAGATGCCGGTAATTCGGGAGTCAAAATAGGCGGTAGATCAAAAGTCATTCAAGCGTTGCAGCTAATCAGAGATGATTTAGTCCGAGCTTTGAAAACCGAGAGAATTTTCAGGGAAAACAAAAAATTTGTGGCGACTAACTCAGAACTGTTTACCACTAACTTAATCTCGTTAAATGCCCTGCAAATTAGCGATCGAGCCAGCGAACAAGGGCGACTGCTCAACGAAGCTTTGCAGGTAGCCTTGGGAGTGCAAGCAGAAATGAAAAAGTTGCAAAACCCAGACTCTGCTAAAAAAAAAACATGGAAAATATTAGTAAGGTATGCCGCATTGGTGTCAACTTAAGTCAAGCTTGCTACCAGTCTACTGTCTGAGTCCACAGTCTTATCGATCCCCTAGGGCGTGCTTTCTTGCGCCGGAGATCCCCCCTAGCCCCCCTTAACAAGGG
>DPLL01000128.1 GCA_003542015.1 Microcoleaceae cyanobacterium UBA9251
TACTAACTAGGAATAGACGCAACAATGTCTAAAATCCCCAATCAAGTATTCGTACTTGACAACAGCAAAAAACCTCTGACTCCGTGCCTGCCAGTGATAGCTAGAAAGCTACTCAATGCAGGTAAAGCTAAGGTTTTTAGACTGTACCCATTTACGATTATCCTGAAAAAAACAGTTGATGAACAACCGCAACCAATAGAAATTCGCATAGATCCCGGTAGTAAGACTACAGGCATCGCGTTGGTGAGTTTAACCCAAGTAATTTGGGGGGCTGAACTTACCCATCGGGGGCAGGAGATCAAATCCAGACTGGAAACCCGCCACGCCATCCGGTGCAGCCGTCGTCATCGTAAAACTCGTTATCGTCAGCCACGATTCCTAAATCGCACCCGCCCGAAAGGTTGGCTACCTCCAAGTTTGCAACATCGGGTGTTAACCACAATGACATGGGTTAATCGCCTTTGTAAGTTAGCACCAATTAAGTCAATAGCTTTTGAGTTGGTAAACTTTGATACTCAAAAAATGCAAAATCCAGAGATTTCCGGTGTTGAATATCAACAGGGGGAACTGCAAGGTTATGAGGTTAGAGAATACTTACTTGAAAAGTGGAATCGCAAATGTGCTTACTGTGGCGCTGAAAAATTACCATTGCAAGTTGAGCATATTAACCCACGCGCTTCTTGTGGTAGCAACCGCGTTTCTAACCTATGCTTGGCCTGTAAAAAATGCAACACCAAAAAGGGGACTCAAAACATCAAAGACTTTCTGAAAGGTAAGCCTGAGATTCTGAAAAGAATAATGAGTCAAGCTAAAGCACCATTAAAGGATGCGGCGGCGGTCAATGGGACTAAATCGGCTTTGCTTCAAGCTTTAAAGGCTACGAACCTAGAGCCTATTTATGTGGGACGGGGTTCTCTAACTAAGTTCAATCGGACTAAATTAGGTTTACCAAAGGCTCATTGGATAGATGCGGCTTGCTGTGGAGATGTGAGTCAGGGATTAACTTTGATGATCGATCAACCTTTGTTAATTAAAGCTATGGGTTGGGGTAGTCGCCAAGTTGTACAGACTGATAAATATGGTTTGACTCGCAAGGGTTACAAACCCAAACAAAAGGTCAAAGGTTGGAATACTGGAGATATTATCTCAGTGATTGGTGGCAAACATGAGGGGGTGAAATGCAAGCGAATTAAAACTACAAGGTTTAAGGGTGACATTGATATTCGAGTAAACGATACTACTGTGATTAGCGTTTCGAGAAATCAAATTAAGCCGGTTTACAGAAATGATGGATACAACTACTCATTTGTAGGAAATTGTCGATAAATGTCTGAGAAAAGAGTGAGAGCGACTATTTGACGACTGATGGTTTGGCTAACTAGCTGATTACCTTGAGGACTGAGGTGAATACTGTCTCGATACAAATTTGGAAGTTCCGTCGCTGAATTGAAAATAGGCAGAAAATCTATGTAAGTAATTTTCTCACTTTTGACTTGTTCGGCGAGACGCTCACGAGCCTTGACTTCCCAGTCGCGAGGCCCCGGAGTACCGAGTTCGTGCCGTTTGGGCGTCATGGCTAGCAAAAACTGGACGTTGGCAGATTCTGCTATTGTCTGAATTTTGCGAATAGCTTCTAAGTTGCAGCCTACTAAATCGCCAGTTTCTGGTGCGGGTGCTGTTTTTTCACCCGCTGGCTCTGCTGGCAGTAGGTAGCGACGCAATAACTCTACTGTAGCTAATCGGGGTTTGCGATCGGGGTAAGATCGATCGCGCCCCACCACCGCAGCAGAAGGAGCTGATCCAAACAAATCGTCCGTATTCAGCAGCAACACCAACACCAGGGCCCCAAACAGACCGAACCGCTGGGCGTAAGCAAGTTGATTCCTCGGCCCCCAAGAATTGGCTGAGGCGTTGAGAACTTCACAGTCGGAATCCTTGACTTTTGAATGCAGTTGTGCATTGGTTGCCAGATTGGGTAATTGCAGCCTCAACTGCCGAGCCATGATTTCCGATATGGTATCTGTCTGATCAGTCCACCAACCGCCGTTGGCAACCGAATCTCCCAACAGCAAGACGCGCAGAGTTTCAGGCTCCGGGAGCGGGGCGATCGAACAAGTACGCATCGAATACTGGTTAATCTGAATCCGGTTCCCCAAGCGACGCACCCTCTGGTTGGGCGCCAACAAATAGCCGCACTCGGCATCAGCCATGTAAATCAAGGGATTGCCAAAACCGAGCAGCACCCGCAGCAGCACTTCCAGCACTGTCAACAATCCTGCGGTGACAGCCAAAATTATCAGAGCAATTTTCAAACTCAAAACCTCGATCGAACTTAGCCACGGGAGAAATCTCAAATCTCAAATCCCAAATCCCAAATCGGACGACTTCGGGCTTTTAGCCAGTTAACTGGGTAATTAAGTCACCGATCGCCTCTGTGGATATAAAATTCTAAAATATACCGTCAAAATTCGCCGTCAGCCGTCAGTCAACTTGGTGGTTTTCAGGAAACCCGTGGACTTAAAACAAATATTCAAAACGCCGAATCCCATAATCGGTGTCGTACATTTACAACCTCTGCCAACCTCTCCCCGCTGGGGGGGGAATCTCAAAGCGATTATCGGAAGAGCCGAGCAAGAGGCTACAGCGCTGGCTTCTGGCGGCGCAAACGGTATCATAGTCGAAAATTTTTTTGACGCTCCTTTTGCAAAAGACAGTGTAGATCCGGCCGTTGTGAGTGCGATGACGCTGGTAGTCGAGAGGCTGACAAATCTGGTGACATTGCCTATAGGCATCAATGTGCTGCGAAACGACGCTCATAGCGCGATCGCCATCGCCTCCTGTACCGGAGCCCAATTCATCCGCGTCAACGTTTTCAACGGCATCATGGCCACAGACCAAGGCTTAATCGAAGGTCAAGCTCACCAGCTATTGCGCTATCGGCGAGAATTGGGCAGCGATGTCAAAATATTCGCAGACGTGTTAGTCAAGCACGGGCGACCCCTAGGCAGCCCCAACTTGACCACAGCCGTCCAAGAGACGATCGAGCGCGCTTTAGCCGACGCCGTGATCCTGTCTGGCCCGACGACCGGCAGCCCTCCCAATCTCGAAGACTTGGAACTTGCGAGTGCAGCGGCGGCGGGAATTCCAGTTTTCATCGGCAGTGGCGCCTCCTGGGAAAACATTTCCACCCTCATGCAGGCGGCTGACGGCGTAATTGTTTCGAGTTCGCTGAAGCGAAATGGTCGCATTGATCAACCGATCGATCCGATCCGCGTCAGTCAGTTTGTAGAAGTCACCCGCCACAGCTTGGCCCAAAAAGAGGAAAACAGAGACGCTAATGGCTCTCGCGGACTGGCATCAGAACTGGGTAAAGTCAAAAGTAAAATCTAAAATTAGTAATGGGTAACTATCAATTACCCATTGCCAATTACCCATTACCAAATTTAAAAATGATTCGCCGACGTTCAACCCCTTGGATTCATCGCTCGTCTCGGACTATAATGGCTGCGATCGCAGCCATCGGCGTCGTAGAAACTACCTATCTCACGGTAGCTAAATTCACGACAGGCTCAGTCCTTTGTCCCACCAGCGGCTGCGACAAAGTTCTCAACAGTCCCTACGCTACAATCTTGGGCGTATTGCCTTTAAGTTTGTTAGGTTTTTTAGCTTACTTGACTATAGGAATTCTGGCATTCGCTCCCAAAGCTGTAAATCCCGATACCAATAAAGGACTGTACTCTCAACTAGAAAACTGGACTTGGCAAGGGCTATTTGTCCTCACTGCTGCGATGGTAATTTTCAGCAGTTACTTGATGTATTTGATGGCTTTTGAAATTCAGGAATTGTGCGTTTATTGCGTCAGTTCGGCTCTATTTTCCCTCTCCCTGTTTGTGCTGGTGCTGGTGGGACACGAGTGGGAAGATATTGGTCAATTGGTGTTTACAGGCATTTTGGTGGCAATGGTGAGTTCGATCGCCGCCTTGGGACTCTACAACAGCGTCAACGCACCCGTCTCTACAGTCTCTACCCCCGGTATTGCACCTCCTGCCGTTACTACTATCTCCGGCAGAGCAGAAATGGCTTTGGCCCGCCACCTCAGACAAATCGGCGCGAAAGAATACGGCGCTTACTGGTGTCCCCACTGCTACGACCAAAAAATGCTTTTTGGTAAAGAAGCTGCTGGCATAATCGATTACGTTGAATGCGATCTCAAAGGCAAAAATTCCCGCACTGCACTTTGTCAAGCTGCTGCTGCTAATGTTAAAGGTTTCCCGACTTGGGAGATTAAAGGTCAGTTTTATTCGGGGACTCAATCTTTAGAAAAACTCGCTGAATTCTCTGGCTACAGTGGCCCGCGCAACTTTCAAAAGTGATCATAAATCAAGTTGGAGATTTGAGCAAAAGTCCGCCCATTAACAGGTTTTATGTAGTCTGCGTGACTGTGAATAGATTGAGTTTCAAGTCACGCACCGCTTCTAAATAGTCCGATCGCGAGTTGTCTCGATCGCTTCCACTGCAACGACGCTCAAAGACTTGCACCAAAATGCGAAGAAACCGAGTAAATCCGAGGGAATCGGAAGTTTTTAGATGCCCCCGCTCAGCCAGCTCCCGCCCAAAAACCAAGGCGGTAAACCCTTGAAATATCAATACCTCAATGGGATTTACTCATGGGCGAAGCGAGCTAGTCCCAAGCAGTTAGGAAAGGAACATTGCCTAGTTTTTGAAAGTGAAACACCGACATTAAATCTGACGAGGCAAAAACGGGCAGAATTCAGACGGGGCAGACGTTTCAGGCTGCGTTCCCGGAAGAAACGGTTTAATCGCTCCTCCCCGGAGGGATGGCTAGCACCCTCATTGATGCACCGTCTTAAAACAGTTTAAACCTGGATTAAACGATTCATTCGTTATTGCCCGATCGCGGGTATTGAAATCGAGCAAGTTCGGTTTGACACCCAAAAGCTAATGAATCCTGAAATTGACTCGATAGATTATCAGCAAGGCAGTTTGTTCGGCTACGAAGTTCGCGAATATTTGCTTGAAAAAAGGGGGAGAAAGTATGTTTACTGTGGCGCTCTCGATGGGCCGTTAGAAATTGTAATCTTTCTAAGTTAGAGCGAAAATTAGTTTTTTTAGATCCTCACCCAATATTTCAGATAAAAGTTGCCATAATTCAGCCCCCACATCACCTACATGATTTTTAGTGACCTAGCACTTCTGGGCGATATCATCATAGGTTTGTCTTTCCCAAGTCCCCTCAACTACAGCCCTTTGAACATCATCTAGGTGCTTTCCAGTTCGTTCAACCACTAGGCGATCGACAAATTGTAACAGTTGGTTTACATTCAGTGTATCTTGTTTGACTCCGACTGGGGCATTCCAGAATCATCAAGCTATTTCACCGATTTCTGCCTTTCCCCATCAACAACATTTTTTCAATTTTTATTCTCACAAAAACCAGGTTTCTGGCCCGCGAGTCACAAAATCGCGAAAGGAAATCAAAGATTGGGGACTCAATCTCAAGCTTTTTATAGACTCCGGCGTGAAGCATTTGGGCGACAATTTATGTTGACAACCCGATCTTTTATGTCCAAATGCTTCACCCTCCCCAGCAGAGGCGACAGACTTTGGAGTCGGATGATATCGGGACAAAAGCCGACCTAAAAGATCACTAACCCGGATTGAATATAACACCAGATTTGTACCAATTTCTGTTCTGAATTAAAGTGTGTCTGCACCAATTTGGCTCGGTGAGGGGATAGTCCAGCCGATAGTGACCACCTCGACTTTCGGTGCGGAAAGCAGCACTTTTGAGAATTAAGTAGCCAATATCCAATAAATTGCCAACTTCCCCCCAATTTCTTAACAGCACGCTGTTTTCCGCATCAGCAGGCGAAAAATTGATAATTTGTCCGGGCTGCAAATTCAGCAGAGTTTGACTCAAGGACAAAGAGGCAAATTCTTGTCGCCAAATTTCAACTTGACCGATCGCACTTTCCAAATCAGCCTTCCCGCGACAAATTCCCGCACTCTGCCATACCAATTGTGGCAGTTCAAAGCGCAATTTTTCGATCGCCTCAATTTCCGAAACATGAATCGACTTTTCGATAATTTCCGCTGAATCTTCCTCATTCTCAAATGCCTTCTGGCCGATACTTTCTACCTTCAAAAGCGCCATTTTCGACCCAAAAACCAGACATTCCAGCAGCGAATTACTCGCCAACCGGTTGGCACCGTGAACTCCCGTACTCGCCGTTTCTCCCACCGCGTACAAACCCGGAATCGAAGTTTGGTTGAACTTGTCAGCGACAATCCCTCCCATCCAATAATGAGCCGCCGGTGTCACTGGCACTGGTTCGGAAAACACGTCAATTCCCCAATTAGCACACACTTGGATGATATTCGGAAACCTGTAACGAAGTCGATCGCAGTCGATCGGGCGCAAATCCAGCAAAACATGAGGTTCCCCAGTCTTCTGCAAGTGGCGGAAAATAGCGCGGCTGACAACATCCCTAGGAGCGAGTTCCCCATTCGGGTGATAGTCAAAAGCAAACCGATATCCTTTACCATCCACCAAGTGAGCCCCTTCTCCCCGCACCGCTTCGCTAATCAGAAACCGAGGCGCGCCTGCTTTAGTGAGAGCCGTAGGGTGAAACTGCACAAATTCTAAATCTCGCAGCAGCGCCCCAGCGCGCCAACCAATTGCCACCCCGTCTCCGGTGCTTACCGACGGGTTAGTCGTTTGAGCAAATACCTGTCCACCGCCGCCTGTTGCGAGCACCACGGCCTGCGCCCGCAGCCATTTGACTGATCTGCCACAAATCGCGCTAATGCCCTGACAACGCCCTGTTTCGGGGTCTAGCCACAAAGAGAGAGCAAATGCAGGAGATATCAGTTGAATATTTTTGCGGCTCAAGACTTTCGCCGTNNGCTTCTAGGGTGAGTGCTAAGTCTGGGCCCGCGCGATCGAATGCAACGCCCATTTTTACCAGATCATCAATACACTCAGGCGCTTCTTCTACTAAAAATTTCACCGCATCCAAATCGCCAAGGCCAGCCCCCGCCACCAGCGTATCCTGAACGTGCAGCGCCGCAGAGTCTTCAGGGGCGATCGCCGCGGCAATCCCTCCTTGAGCCCAATCGCTAGCAGAAACAGGCAGAGTATTTTTATTGATCAAGCCTACCTGCAAGTGTTCTGGGAGGCAAAGTGCCGTGTACAAACCGGCAGCGCCGGCACCTACAACCAATACGTCAAATTTTTCAGTCATATACCAGAAGGAAGGAAGAAGCAAGAAGCAAGAAGCAAGAAGCAAGAAGCAAGAAGTAAGAAGGAAAAGGGAAGAAGGAAGATCCAATAAAATCAATAATTTGAGAAATTTAAAAGGTACTAACCGCCCTGGTGGTTGCGATGCTAAGCAGTCAGGCGATTTGAGATTTTATATTTGAGAATTNNGTGAATTTGTCCATGTTGGCTTGCAACAACTTTTTCTGAGGTTCAGTCAAGTCGGAAATGTTGAGTACGTCCTCAATTTTTTCGTAAGGAGCATTCTTAATAATTAGTCGAGCCAAAGTGGGATACATCCCTCGATAGTCCCGAAAGTCCCGGACAGCGCTGTTGTTCAAATCAAGTTTTTTGCCGTATTCTGTGGCCAGCTTTTCGTCGGCGCGATTGGTTCTAGCCGGTGCTTCAACGGCTATGAGTGAGGATGATGGCAATGTTAGACGGCTCAATGAAGCCGCGATCGCGCTTTGGTCTCCAGCCCATGCAAAGCAGCCCAGCACTAAGCCCAATACTGCCAATAGACGACCCAATCGTTTCATGAAGTTATGTCTCCCAATTTCATATTGAACATTTATCTAGAGACTAGCATTTTGCTTATACAGTTTTTCAGACAAATCGCGATCGGGGGATCAGGCACTCCTAGGTTACGCTCACGGAGTGAGTGTCTGGGTAGTTCACTTCTTGCCGCCTGCTTCCAGAAAAGTGTTCAAGTCAGCATAAGTAGCGGCATAGGTGATGCTGGGAGTGTCGTAACCTTTCAAAGACACCGTGTACTGCTCGAAAGCGCTCTCTGCCCCCAATTCCTTAAGGTATTTGTAGGTTGTTTCTCCCACGGCGATGTCCTTGCCGATTTGCTTAGTGCAAGACTCCAGGCGAAACGCCGCGTTTACAGTATCTCCCAAGGCAGTGTAGTCCGATCGATCGCTGCTGCCAGAATTTCCCACCATTGCGTAACCGGTGTTAATTCCAGCACCGACTCGCAAAGGAAAAGGTAGGGGGTAGCGGCTGCTGAGTTCGTCCGTTGCTTTGTGCAGTTTGCTCAAAGCTTGGCAAATCCGCATCATTTCTTCACTGCTGACGCCGTTGGGTTTATGGAACCAGACTGCCTTGACATCCTCCCCGCCCTAAAGGGCTAGGATTCCTAAACCTCACGATTTAAGTTTCTGTTTCATAGCAGAAGCCTTAACAGATTTACTCTGCTCTGGTCTTACACTCGCTCCCCAGACTGACACCGCTAGTCCAGCGGCCAAAATGTTTTTACTTGCGTTGACATCCCGATCATGGTTACAACCACAACTCGGACACATCCAATCACGAATATTAAGAGGCATTTTATCGACAATCTGCCCACAGGAGCTACAACGCTTGGAACTAGGAAACCATCGGTCAATTGCGACCAATTTTCTTCCGTACCAACGACATTTATAATCCAGTTGTCGAATCAACTCACTCCATCCGCTATCAGAAATAGCTAAAGCGAGTTTAGGGTTTTTCACCATATTTTTAACAGCCAACGACTCAACAGCAATTGTTTGATTTTCGCGGACCAATTGAGTCGTTGTTTTATGCAAAAAATCTTTGCGAGAATCGGAGATTTTCAGGTGAATTTTAGCAACCTTAATTCTCGCCCTTTCTCTGTTTTTGGAACCTTTCTGTTTACGAGAAAGATTCTTTTGCGCTGTCTTTAAGCGTTTTCGATGTTTCTTGAAATGCTTGGGATTAGCTATCTTGTCACCATTACTGGTCGCGATCAAGCTCGTTATTCCCAAATCTATTCCTACAGCGTTTTCGCTAACGGGCAAGGGTTGAATCGTTGGAGCATCAAACCTAATCGAGATGTGCCAGCGTCCAGAGGGATGGAGACTAAGCGTTACACTGCTCGGTTCACATCCTTTGGGAATTTGTCTAGACCATTTAATCGGCAACGGTTCAGAGCTTTTAGCAAGATAAATTTCTTGATTCTTGAACTTAAAAGCCGATTTTGTAAACTCAGCACTGCCACCATGATGTTTCTTCTTGAAGTTGGGATATTTAGTCCTTCCTGCGAAAAAATTAGTGAAAGCAGTTTGAAGATGTCTAAGTCCTTGTTGCAATGGTACGCAGCTAACCTCATTCAGAAAATCAAGATCTTCCTCTTTTTTCCATTGAGTCAGCATAGAAGAAGTCTGGTTGTATCCAACTCTTTCTTGTCTCTCGTACCAAGCCTGGGTTCTCTCGTGGAGAGCCTTGTTGTAAACCAATCTTACGCAGCCCAATGTGCGTCGCAATAGCGACTCTTGTTCGGGTGTTGGGTAAAATCGGTAACGGTGAGCTTGTTCCATACTTCACATATTAACATATTAAATGTAAAGCCGTCCTAAAGGACGGGGTTTCTACCCAATTCTCTGATGATCGCATCGCCGATGTATTTGTCTACCCAACTCCCATGTTCTCGAATAATCAGTCCTGAAGAGCGGAACCAACTACCGATGACTTCTGACAGCAGGGTTTCGTCTAGCTGCCGAGTCAAGACTGTAAAGTCGCGGATATCCATCACCATGACGCTGATCAGGCTGCGAACAGTCAAAGTTGCCGTAAAATCTTCAGAGTCTGCTTCCTGTACTCGATCGATCCGGTGGCTAGGGGTTGGCTTGTAGAATTCCAATTCGGTTTGACCAAAAATCACCCGATCGGTACGCCTCTAATCGTTTAAAAACTCGACATTGGTGGACAAAGAGGCATAACTGTAACCATCAAAGCGGTGAACCGCGCGGCAGTGCTTCCAACGAATACTCTGCAAGCGCACATGAGCCACAGTCAAATCAAATGCACCGGATTTTCTGACGGTGACTTTACCAACGTGAGTACCAGCGTGTTTCCCAGTAGGAACAATAGCTTTAACCATGTCGCCCGTTTGAAAACCAAAGTAATTTTTCTGTCGCTCACGTTTGATTAGCTTACCTTCCTTACCACGCTTAGGAAAGCCAAATTTGTCAACTTGACACATTTGACGATTTCCATAACCAACAGCCCTTATTGACAGCGGCACTACCCCTGAAACTTTTAGTTTGAGGGGTGTAGATGCCCCAACACAGGCAGCATCCAGCCAGTGAGTTTTAGGTAGGTTTTGACGACATCGGTTAAACTTTGTCCGCCCACCAGTCCCAACTTCCACGGATAATCCAGTCTCTTTGAGTCGATTAAATAATGCCCAACGGGTAGAATTAACGGCAGCAGTGTCGGCTTTCTGTTGTTTTACTTGTCTCAGAATGCGCTGTAACAAGTCAGGTTTTTGGGCTAAAAATTCTCTGAGAGCTTGACGGCCTTTTTTTTGGTTGCAATTCCTACAAGCAATGCCTAAATTACTAATTCTATTTGAACCACCTTTAGACTTGGGTAAAAGATGCTCAATCTCCAAACGAGTATCTTTAGCCCCACAGTACATACAGGTATGATTGAATTTGAAAAGCAGAAATTCTCGCACTTCGTAACCAGCTAACTCACCTTGTTGGTATGCGAATCCACTGATGTCTGGATTCTCCATGAGTTGAGTATCAAACTTGACTAATTCCTGAGAAATATCAGAAATCAAAGCTAGCTTTTGTAACCTACGAACCCAAGTTACGATATTCTCAACTCGGCTTTGCAGACTGGGTGGGAGCCACCCTGTAGGGCGTTTCCGGTTATCAAAGCGTGGTTGACGATACCGAGTTTTTCGATGGCGTCTTCCTCTTCTTAACTGGCGGCGTTTGGTTAAAGCATCGCGAATTTGAAAGCCTCTATGTTCTAGTTCGGCGGCCCAAGCTACTTCTCCTGTTGCATCATCTACCAGTGCTAAGCCAGTAAATTTAGCGCCTGGATCTATTTTTAATCGCAAGGGTGCAATTTGGGGATTTGGTAGAACATCTTTCAGGATGATGGTGAACGGGTAACGTTTCCAGACAGCGGCTTTGCCCTCTTGAAGCAGCATCCTGGCTCGGCCTGGATGGATAGGATTTAGAGGATTTTTGTTGGTGTCTACAACGAATATTTTGCTCATATTGAGCCTCCGAATAATCGGGTGACTTTTGCCTTGGTAATGTTAAGAGGGCTTGTCATGCTAGCAGCACTTCCTTAGCGAAATAAAGATGTTTAACTGGTAGCGACAGAGCAAGGAGCTGGCAAGCACTCACAGGGTGTCGTGACCTTCTTAACGTAGTCTGTGGTTAGACTTAACCGGGCTATCTCTACCAAGGATTTATCGGGATTGTCCAGGTTTGTCCAGTGGTTCGCGGATAGCTGAGAGTTCTACTTAAAAACCTCAAATCGGCTGTTCTAAAATCTCAGATTGTTTACTCGCTCGTCGATGCACCGAACCATTCAGGATTGCCGAACCACAATTCGATCGAGCGATCGAAGGTATTTATGGTTCAATCTGCAATCAAGCTTCAGATTTTCCTGTCCGAGGGTTGCTCAGGAAAGTTAAATCTGCTGCCTTTTGCCGAAAGGATAACTCTCAGACCGCCGTCGGAGGCCAGTAAAAACAGACTGTCTACCAAGATTGTACCCGATCATGCTGCCTACCCCGAATCCGAACCAAGTTTTATTTATTTTGAGGGGGCAGAAAAAAGTGGGAAAATGGCTCACGAACCTCGGCGGGCGGTAGGGGGTGTGGGCTTGTATGCAGATTGAGAGTCCTTTAACCCGGTATCTTTAAGATTTGTCAATTAAGTTAATCTTTTTGCAGACCTCGCCAAAGCCTTTTCCTCGCTGCGGCGGTCATTAACTATTGGAAGATAATTCTATGTTGTCGAAGAGAATTTTGCCTTGTCTGGATGTAAAAGCTGGCCGCGTGGTCAAAGGTGTCAATTTTGTCAACCTTCAGGATGCTGGCGATCCCGTAGAAATGGCTCAGGTTTACAATGATGCCGGTGCTGACGAGTTGGTGTTTCTGGACATTACGGCGACTCACGAAGACCGGGATATTATGATCGATGTGGTGTACCGCACTGCCGATCGAGTATTTATCCCTTTGACGGTGGGTGGCGGCATCCAATCTTTAGACATGATTAAAAGTTTGTTGAGGGCTGGCGCCGATAAGGTCAGTATTAATTCAGCGGCGGTGCGCGATCCTGGCTTGATTGACTCTGCGAGCGATCGATTTGGCAATCAGTGTATTGTAGTGGCGATCGACGCACGCAAACGGCAAGACGCTGACAATCCCGGTTGGGATGTGTACGTGCGGGGAGGGCGAGAAAATACGGGCAAAGATGCGATCGCCTGGGCCAAGGAAGTCGAAAAACGGGGCGCGGGCGAACTGCTGGTAACAAGCATGGACTCTGACGGCACTCAAGCTGGCTATGACTTGGATTTAACCCGAAGCATCGCTGAAATTGTCGAAATTCCGGTCATTGCTTCCGGTGGCGCTGGGAACTGCCACCACATCTACGAAGCCGTGACTGAGGGTAAAGCAGAAGCTGCACTCCTGGCTTCCTTGCTGCATTACGGCCAACTCAGCGTAGGAGAAATTAAGAGTTATCTGGCCAAATGCCAAATTCCGGTGCGGCAGCAGTAGTCATATCTAATCCGGTGGCATCGGAATTAACATTACCCGAAATCAGGACACTCCAAGAGCCGTGTCCCTACAATATTATTTTGGGGTAGGGAAACGGCATTGCCGTGTCCTCTCCTGTGAGATACCCGATTTCTTTAAGAAGTCGGGTATCTGGGTATAAATATTCCCTGAGAAAGATGTCAATCCCTAGCTTTTTTAGCTATATATATATTAGTTCAATTTGAAAGACAGCAACTGCTAAATGCTCTTGCTTGTATCAGACTTTATCTCAAGATTGTGCTGGATTTGATCGAGTCTTAACCAGTAAACCTGCGCGATGAAAAATCATAAAAAGGGAGAGATTTTCTATGTCTTTTATCAACTTTAACCTACCTATCAACCGTTTACTTCGCTCTTTTATAACTGTTTGTTTTTGTGCTTTGCTGTTTGTTTCTAATGCTTTCCCAGCTTTGGCAATTACCAGCAGCCCGACAAAAGGTACAGACCAACTTTTGGGAATTGAGAAAGATGCCCAAGAAGCTGTTTTGAGAGATCCGATGTCTATGGAAGAAACTGAGGAAAAAGCCAACCAAGGGATTAATGAAATTCAGGGAGATGATGACAAAGACAAGATGAAAAATCCTTCTAATACAAAGGCTACATCCTTTGAGCAACAAGTCAGAAAAGCTGTTAGCAATATCAAAAAGGACTAACTTATAGCACTTTTCAGGTATGTAAGTACATAGCCATTGCAGGGACACGGCAGTGCCGTTTCCCTNNACAGGGCAATGCCCTGTCCCTACAATGTTATTTTGGGGTAAGGAAACAGCATTGCCTTGTCCTCTCCTGTTAGATACTGGGTATTATGTTGTTTTTAATCCCAAATCCCACATCCAAAATCCCAAATCGGTCTTGGGATTAAATCGAATAATAAAGCGGAAAAGATTTGGCATCTTTCGGCTTGACAAAAACTCTTTGTTGCGGCTGTAACTGCAATTGATCAAACTTTTCTCGATTCAAATTAGCATTCAAAACTTGACCGTCATCTAAGGTCAATTCTACCTGAATTTCCCATCCCAAATGAATCAAGCGACTGATTCTCGCAGGCACTGTGGCACTGTTTTCTGTAGTTTCAATTACTACGTCGTGGGGCCGTAAGAACATCTCCGGGTTGGCTGAGTCAAAGCCGTTGTCTTGAAACATCCTCGAACTGCTGGGTAATACATTTACAGGCCCGATAAAACTCATTACGAAAGCACTAGCTGGATGGTCGTAAATTTCTGCGGGTGTGCCGACTTGTTCGATTTTACCTTTACTCATTACTGTAATTTGATCGGCAACTTCCATTGCTTCTTCTTGATCGTGAGTCACAAAGACTGTGGTAACGTGTACTTCGTCGTGCAGTCGCCGCAACCAAGCACGCAAGTCTTTGCGAACTTTGGCATCGAGTGCTCCGAAAGGTTCGTCCAACAGCAGCACTTTTGGTTCCACAGCCAAAGCTCTAGCGAGGGCTACCCGCTGTCGCTGGCCTCCTGAAAGTTGCGACGGGTATCTATCGCCCAATCCTCCCAACTGCACCAAATTCAACAATTCCTCTACCCGCGATTTGACTTTCGCAGGTGCTGTTTTCTGAATTTCCATCCCAAAAGCGATATTTTTCCGCACTGTCATGTGCTTGAATAGCGCATAGTGCTGAAACACAAACCCAATGTTGCGGTCTTGGACACTGGTATTTGTGGCATCTTGGCCTGTCAGCCAGATTTTGCCGGAGTCGGGCATTTCTAAGCCGGCAATCAGTCGCAGCAGCGTAGACTTGCCTGAACCGGACGGGCCCAGCAATGCGACTAGGGAACCGGATTCAATTTCTAAGCTGACTCGATCGAGTGCTTGGAAACTGCCAAACTGTTTTGATACGTTTTCGACAACTATGCCCATAGGAAGTTCGGCAACGGATTATGTAACGGATGTAACGGATGTAACGGATGGATGGAAGAGGGAAGAAGGAAGAGGGAAGAGGGCCCTTCGACTTCGCTCAGGGTACGGAAGAAAGGCCTTCGGCGAAGCTGAGCGGGTACAAAGAGGGAAAATTATTAATCTCCGGTTTTGAGGTCGGGGAATAGTAGTTTTATAGCACGATCGCACGTCCGTTTGTCAATTCTAGGGTTTTTGCGATCGGTCGATCGAGCAAATTATCAAATTCTCTATGGAACTTAGGAGGGGCCGCACCTCCACCAGAAAAAAACACAATTCTTTGCCACCAAAGTTGCCGTTTGATACTATAATGCAGCAAAAGTTAAAGCGTTTTTTAGGTTTCAAGGGATCAGGGGTAAAAAAAAATGGGAAATGTTGGACGTGTGCCTGTAGGAATTATCGGCGCTTCAGGGTACGGCGGCGTGCAACTTGTGCGATTGCTGGCGGATCACCCGGCGGCTGAAGTAGTGTATTTGGGCGGAGATAGCAGTGCGGGAAAACCTTATTCCAGCCTTTACCCCCATCTGACTAACTGCATTGATTTGACTGTCGAGGCGATCGACTTAGACAAAATAGCGGCTAAATGTGAAGTTGTGTTTCTGTCACTACCTAACGGTTTGGCTTACAAAATGGCACCGAAGCTGATTGAAGGCGGCTGCAAAGTCTTGGATTTGTCGGCTGACTACAGGTTTGACAATCTTGACACTTACAAAGCTTGGTACGGCGGCGATCGCTCTGACTCTGCTCTAGCAGCAACGGCTGTTTATGGTTTACCAGAATTGTATCGCGATCGCATTAAAAACGCTCAATTAGTAGGCTGTGCCGGCTGCTATGTCACCGCTAGTTTATTAGCCCTGGCACCTTTACTTAAACAAGGTCTCATCGTGCCAGAAACAGCAATTATCGATGCCAAATCAGGCGCTTCGGGAGGGGGTCGCAAAGCCGAAGTTGGTCTGTTGTTGGCTGAAGCAGAGGGTTCTCTGGGCGCTTACGGGGTTGGCCGCCACCGCCACACGCCAGAAATCGAGCAAATTTGTAGCGATTTAGCCGGACAAGATATTAAAGTCCAATTTACTCCCCACCTAATTCCGATGGTGCGGGGAATTCTGGCTACTGTTTACGCAAATTTGCGCGATCCGGGATTGGTGCGGGAAGATTTAATTACCATTTTCAGCGCTTTTTACCGCAATTCTCCTTTAGTAAAAGTTTTGCCGGCGGGGGTTTATCCGCAAACAAAATGGGCTTGTGGCACGAATCTTTGTTATATCGGCGTCGAAGTCGATCCGCGTACTGACAGAGTAATTGTGCTGTCGGCGATCGACAATTTAATTAAAGGTCAAGCCGGCCAAGGCATCCAGTGCATGAACTTGATGATGGGTTGGGAAGAAACTTTGGGTTTACCTCAATTGGCTTTCTATCCTTAATTATGGGGCATGGGGCATGGGGCATGGGGCATGGGGCATCGGGCCTGGGCAATTGGTAATAGGTAATTGGGTGGGGGCGGGTTTACGAGATTATTGGTTTTTAAGCAATTATTGTTTGTAAAACCCGCCCCTTGTATCTACAGGATCTAAATTCCCGATGCCCGATGCCCATCCGATTTTCGATTTCCGATTGCTGATTTTAGATTCAAGTTACTAATCAATTCTTCAATCTAAAATCTAAAATCTAAAATCTAAAATTGCCAGATGCCCGATGCCCGATTATCAAGTGTTATTTTGGCCCGTAACCGATCGCACCAGCATAAATTGCCCGATCGCCCAATTGAGCCTCAATCCGCAACAAACGGTTATATTTGGCAACTCGTTCGCTGCGACACAGAGAACCAGTCTTAATTTGGCCAGCGCGAGTTGCTACGGCTAAATCAGCAATGGTGGTATCCTCAGTTTCACCGGAACGGTGGCTGATGACCGAGCGATAACTGTTACGTTTACCCAAGTCGATCGTATCCAAAGTCTCCGTCAAAGAACCAATTTGATTCAGCTTAATCAAAATCGAATTACTCGCTTTCAAATCAATCCCTTTTTGCAGCCGCGTGCGATTAGTCACAAACAAATCGTCACCCACCAATTGAATTTTGCTGCCCAATTTCTCAGTCAGCGCTACCCAACTATCCCAATCGTCTTCATGCAAACCATCTTCAATGGAAACAATCGGATATTGACCAACCAAACCATCCAGATAATCGATCAATTCTGCCGGCGAATGAGCCACACCATCATAGGTGTATTGCCCATCTTTATAAAATTCGCTAGCAGCAACATCCAAAGCCAAAGCAACTTGCTCACCCGGTTTGTAGCCAGCTTTTTCAATGGCCATCATCAACAAATCCAAAGCTTCCTGATTCGAGCCTAAATTAGGAGCAAAACCGCCTTCATCACCAACACCAGTCAGCAAATTTTTGTCTTTCAAGACTTTTGCCAGACTAGCAAATACTTCTGCACCCCAGCGCAAAGCTTCCTTAAAAGATGGTGCTCCCACCGGCACAATCATAAACTCTTGAATGTCCACATTGTTGTCGGCGTGGGAACCGCCGTTAATCACATTCATCAGGGGCACGGGCAGAACGTTCGCCAAGGTGCCGCCCAAGTAGCGATAAAGGGGGAGTCCTAAAGTCTCGGCCGCCGCCTTTGCTGTGGCTAAGGAGACTCCGAGAATGGCATTTGCGCCCAGGTTGGACTTGTTGGGGGAACCGTCCAAGTCAATCATGGTTCGATCGATTAATTCTTGGTCGATCGCATCTAAATCAATCAAAGCAGGCGCAATTTTGTGTTCAACATTGTCAACAGCCTTGAGAACCCCTTTACCACCGTAACGTTTTTTGTCATCGTCGCGGAGTTCGTGGGCTTCAAAGGAGCCTGTAGAAGCGCCACTGGGGACTTGGGCGAGTCCGACAACACCATTGGCTAGGTAAACTTCCGCTTCAATGGTGGGGCGGCCGCGGGAGTCGAGGATTTCTCTGGCTTTAATAGATTCGATCGCAGTGTCTAGCATATTAACGATTCCTGGCTTAACTCAAGGTTCCATGACAATTAGCATTCAGTTGGTGCTTGGTCACTGAATGCCGATCGCTAATAGATTACGCTATCCTCAGAATTATTGCTTCATAATTCAAAATATTTGCAGATTTGGGCGATGCGCCGATGGGGACAAGATTTATTCAAAGTCCCCCTTCTTAAGGGGGGTTTAGGGGGATCNNGGGGGATTTAGGGGGATCGGGATATGTGGACAGAACAACTATTAGAAAGATTGCCGATAGGGGACTGCTAATTTTTGACTTAGGATTTTTTAATTTTGTGTGGTTTGACGCTTTTACTGATAGCGGAAAGTTTTTTGTTAAGGGGGAAAATGAAAGATGCAGTCACCTACTTAGTCGAGCATCATAAAATGTTGGGTTTGATTAAACAAGAGCGAAAGCGGCATAGAGAGAATGCCACTTTTGAGCAAGAAATTTGGGGGTCAACTGCTTAAGTTGACACCAATGGGCACTGCCGTGTCCTAATTTTGGCTAAGAATTCCCATGCTACCGGAAACGATATCACAACAAAAAGGAGCTTAGTAGAAAAATTTAGGCGGTTTTGCTCCGCTTGCGCTTAGCCGCCAACAAACCACTCGCGCCAAGAGCAAGTCCTAACATCGTGGTGGGTTCTGGTACTGGTTGGACTGTGAGTTCGTAGTTGCCGTTGTGAGAAATTCCGTCGTCTGAGGCTGTCAGTCCCGACCCCGTGGCGCTAAAGCTGTACTTGTATTGAGTCACGCCGCCGTAGGTTAGTTTGATAACTTCGCTCGCTTGTAGCGGTGTGGTGCCAAAGTTCGCCACGACACGAGACGGTAGGGCTTTTAGTAATAGTGTTTTTGCATCGAAGTGACCGGCTAAGCCAATCTTAATATCACTGGTAGCGGTGTCCTGATTCACATAAGAAACGTTGGGGTCACTGAATCGTTGGAAGAGGCCTGCATTTAAACCGGTATTATAGATGGTTGAACCGAATACATTAATCACGCTGCTGAACCCATTAGCAGCAAAGACATCCTTAAACCATCTGTTAGCGAGGTTATCTGCCCCATAACTGGTGTCATAGGTCCCTGTTTTGGTTGTAAACCAGTCTGCCCCATTCAGGCTGCTGAGGATAAGATTCATGCCGAAGAGGGAGCCAGTCAAGCTCGTAATGGGAGCTGTCTTGAAATTGGTAAGACCGACAGAAGAACCGGGAGTCGTGTACAAGCTCGTTTCGCTATTGGCAAACAGTTCGACGTTGCCACCAGGGCTCGCCGCGGAACCATCTAATACAGTGGATAAAGAGGCGGAGTCGTCGCGAACCGTTTGATTACCAACTTGTTTGTAGAGCAAGTAGTCAGTGCCGGCGGTTCCAGAGACAGTAGGGTTTGTTAAAGATGCGGCAAAAGATGAGGCCGCTGTGATTGCGCTCATGCTAGCCACTAATGAAGTGCTGATTAAAAATTTCCAAGCTGCCTTCGCCATAATAATGCCTCCGAGGGATGACTGTTTGTCTGTTGCTATGTTTATAACTCTCTTTTAGGTGTAATGCTGTAAAGGTTCGGCTAATTTTTGGTTGGGTAAATGTAAAGATTAGGTAAATCTAGGACTTACGCATTGACAAAAAACATTATCTATGTATTATAGATCATGCCATCACTGCTAAGGTTAGCCAAAATATACTCACGGACAACTAAGAGGCCTCCACTTGGAACCTTTCCATAAATCAAAGTGTCAACAAAATAAATCAAAATAGAATAAATCTAAGATGTTAGAAACAAATCTCAGAGAAATTAGAGCATTAGCTGAAATATCCAGCCCAATTATTCCCGATCCCTCCAACATCAAATTATTAACAGGCCCCTTGCCAAATCAAGGCGACCCCAACTTTTTTGACCTCACCGCCAATGACGATGTAGTTCTATTAGCCAACGGAATTATTCGTAATACTCCTGGAGGTTTGCGGGCTTTGAGTGGCAACGATTTTGTCCGAGGTTCCGGTGCTGCGGAATTAATTAATGGTAACAGCGGCAGAGATACTTTAATCGGAGGTTGCGGTAACGACACTATTCGCGGCGGTCAAGATTCAGACATTATTTATGGAGAATGTGGCAATGATATTATCAGTGTAGATAGAGACGATGATTATGCTTACGGAGGTACGGGAAATGATTTTTTGAGAGGCGGTAAAGGGAATGATGCTTTAGTAGGAGAAAGTGGCAACGACACTCTAATTGGTGATGCTGGAATTGATCGACTTTGGGGAGGAGAAGGCACTGATTTGTTTGTCCTCAAAAGAGAAACGGGAGCATTTTCACAGGAGATTGGTTCGGATCAACCGCGTCCTGTGGGAAATTTTAATGTAGATCAAGTGCCGGCAGATTTTATTCTCGACTACAATCCAGCTCAAGGAGATGTAATTGGATTGGCGGGAGGATTGACGCGAAATGATGTTATCTTAACTGAACGGTTTTTAACAATTGGTGATGCCAGAGATTACGACAGTAATGGGCCTATTCCTCCAGGATCGATTATAACTACTGAGTTTAGAATTTTAAACACTAAGGCGACGGTGATTAGGGAAGCTAGCACCGGCAATATCTTGGGTTTGGTGAAAGATGTTTCGCCGAGTCAACTTCAGTTTACCTCTGTGTCTGACAGTGCGATCGCCCTTGGATAAGATTTGTGCGGGGGTAGTCAGAAACCGGGTTTTTGCGAGAATACTTCATTACAGTCATAGAAACCCCAAAAAACCCGGTTTCTTTGGTTTTGATGCGTAGGCCAGAAACCGGGTTTTTGCGAGAATATTTCATTACAGTCGTAGAAACCCCAAAAAACCCGGTTTCTTGAGTTAGATGCGTAGACCGATTCGTGACATAAATCCAGCAAACATTAAGATTGCCAAAAATCCGACACATCATATCCCATATCCCGAAGCATTTGCCGCAACAGAGGCAAACTCAAACCAATCACATTCGTGTGACAGCCTTCGATTTTTTCTATAAAAAAACCGCCTTTACCTTCCAGTGCAAAACAGCCAGCACAGGCGAGAGGTTCCCCCGTAGCAACGTAAGCAGCAATTTGACGCGAGGTAACTTCCGCAAAATGAACTTTTGTAACTTGACAGCGAACGATCGATCGATCCATTGCCTCATCGAAGTCATCAAATCTGGTATCAATTAAAGCATGACCCGTATAAAGTTCGCCAACTTTACCGCACATTTGCTCCCAGCGCGAAATTGCCTCTTCCGCATCTTTCGGCTTACCGTGAATTTCCCCATCAATCACCAAAATTGAATCGCATCCTAACACCAAACAGGATTTAGGATTGGGAATTTGGGGATGAGAATTAGCCCGCAAAAACTCAGCTACAGCGTCAGCTTTTCCCTCTGCTAAAACCTGGACTAATTTAGTGGCATCCCTCATTTGTATTTGCCCTTCATCAAAATCGCTGGGGCAAATCACAGATTTAATCCCAGCATTTTGTAGCAGTTTATGGCGTGCTGGGGAAGCTGATGCTAATACAAAAGTTGGAGTTTTCATAAGTTAAGAAGTCATTAGTCAGTAGTCATTGGTCATTAGTCATTAGTCATTGGTTATTTGTTGGTTCCGGTGCC
>DPLL01000284.1 GCA_003542015.1 Microcoleaceae cyanobacterium UBA9251
TCGATTACTCTTACAAGCTCAGTCCCGGAGCGGGCTGAGTTACTGACGCGCTACCTTAAAGTTGGCGAGCAGGCGGACTCGATCGGATGATTTGTGCAAGTCTGGGAATGCTGAATGCGATTGTGAGTGTCTTGCACAAAAGCTTAACTGTTGAAATTAGTCTATCTCAAGAGCGAGTCAAACTGCTGCACCTGAACGGGAATATTCTGCCCTTTGCCCAATGCGATCGCCATCAATATACGATAAGTAATGGATTTTCTACGTCTCTTGAGATTTTTTTGAGGTTCAGAGTTTTCACTGCTCAGCCAGTATAAATTGTTACCGCTATTTCTATTTTAAGGAATTGGATCAAATGAATTCTGTTGATTGGGCTTTGACTCCGGCTCTGGAATTGGCGAAGTCGATCCGCACTCTTGAGGTGTCGCCGATCGAACTTGTCAACCTGTACTTGGAACGGATCGATCGACTAAACCCTCAGCTTGGTAGTTATTTTACAGTCACGGCCGATCGCGCGATCGCCCTGGCCAAATCCCAAACAGAGCAACTAGCTGGGTTAAACAAGCTGCAAGAATTGCCACCTTTTTTCGGAGTTCCGATCGCCATTAAAGACTTGACACCAGTCACCGGCGTTCCCTGTACCTATGGCACCCAGGCTCTACAAGGCAATATCTCTGGCTACGACGAGTCAGTAGTATGGCGGATCAAAGCAGCAGGATTTAACATTCTGGGCAAAACCGCAACAGCTCAGATTGGCTCCTTACCCTACACCGAACCAGAAGGTTTCCCACCGGCGCGCAATCCCTGGAACCCAGATTACACAGCAGGAGGTTCCAGTGGAGGCTCAGCGGCGGCTGTAGCGGCGGGTTTATGCGCGATCGCCCAGGGTTCAGACGGCGGCGGTTCAATTCGAGGTCCGGCATCCTGCTGCGGTTTAGTGGGCATTAAACCCTCGCGGGGGCGCGTTTCCTGGGCACCTGTGGGAGATTATCTGAGCGGCATTTCTGCCAACGGCCCGATCGCTCGCACAGTGGCCGATGCGGCTGCACTTTTAGATGTAATGTCAGGCTACACAACCGGCGATCCCTACTGGCTCCCAGATCCAAATCCCACGTTTCTAGAGGCTGCCAGTCAAAAGTTGGGCAAGCTGCGAATTGCTTTTTCTACCGCTGTTTTCCCTGTGGGCGAGGCGTCGCCTGTGTGTCAGCAAGCGGTACTCGATACCGTAAAATTACTGACTGATTTGGGTCACGATGTAGAACCTGGATGCCCGGATTTTACAGGTTTGATCGAGCCGTTTACGGCAATTTGGCAGTCTGGGGCGAGCGCAAGCGGCATTCCAGGCCAGGCTTTGGAACCGATGAATCGCTGGCTGTTGGAAAGAACTATTTCGGCTGGGGAGTATTTGCGGGCTGTGAATCAAATGCAGGTGATTTCACGGCGGATTGTGGGATTTTTTCAGAATTTTGACCTGTTAGTTTTGCCGACTTATATGCACTCGCCAATTCGGATTGGTGAGTGGGCGGATTTGAGTTGTGAAGAAACTTTGGCTAATATTGTGAATTGGATTGCTCCATGTCCGCCGTTTAATGCTAGTGGCCAACCGGCGATCGCACTTCCTGCGATTTTAGATTCTCATGGTTTGCCGGTGGGAATTCAAATTATCGGCCGGCCAGCGGCGGAAGCAACTTTAATTGCTTTGGCGGCGCAGATGGAAGCAGCGAAACCTTTTCCGGTTTTAAAATTTGACTGATCTTAAATTGCCGAGGATTTATTAGCAATTAACAGGACTTTATAACGGTTTTATGAATGAAGTGAGGTACGCGCCATTCAAGTCGGACAAGGAAGCACCCTATGCCCTATGCCCTATGCCCTATGCCCTATGCCCTCCACCAAGGAGTATCTTCAGAAACCTGAGAGAGGCTATATATGATTGTCAATCCTGAAAATGTGCCGAATAGTATCGGATCTAATTATCCTCAACAATTCAAATCTGCTGTTGCGGGGAGAGTCAAAAAACGCTTGGGGGATGCTGCCGGATTGAAGAATTTTGGGGTAAATTTGGTGAGACTTGCACCGGGAAGTTGTTCTGCTCTCAGACACTGGCATACTTGTCAAGATGAGTTTATCTATGTTCTGGAAGGGGATGTTTCTTTGGTCACGAATTCGGGAGAGCAAGTGCTGAAACCGGGCATGGTGGCTGGTTTTCCGGCTGGTGATGCCGATGGGCATCATTTAGTCAATCGCACGAATTCAGATGTTGTTTATCTGGAAATTGGCGATCGCACTCCTGGAGATTCAGTCAATTATCCCGATGATGACTTAATTGCCAAATTTATCGGAAACAATTGGATATTTGGATACAAAAACGGCGATATTTATGAGGATTAAAAAATTATGAGTCAAGTCAATCTTTGGACTTCGGCGGAACACGCTTTGTGGTATCTCGCTAAAGCCGATAGTATCCCCCACCGCACAGAAGGTGAAGCTGTACTTTTGGGGGAAGTTCCGAAAAATGTCAAGCGGATTCTGGATGTGGGTACGGGAGATGGGCGTTTGTTGGGTTTGCTTAAGTGCGATCGGCCAAATGTTGAAAGTGTGGCGATCGACTTTTCGCCGACAATGTTGGAAAAAGTCAGAATTCGTTTTGCTGAAGACCAAAATGTCACAGTAATCGAACACAATCTTGATGACTCGTTGCCGGATTTGGGCAAGTTTGATGCGGTTGTTTCTAGTTTTGCCATACACCATCTAGAGGACGATCGCAAACGTTCCCTTTACGCCGAGATTTTCAACCTCTTAGAACCGGGAGGCATCTTTTGCAATTTAGAGCACGTCGCTTCAGCAACTCCGGCTTTGCATCAGAAATTTCGAGAAGCACTTGGTATTAGCGATAGGCCAGACGATCCGTCTAATAAATTGCTCGATTTGGAAACACAATTGCGCTGGTTTAGAGAAATTGGTTTTACCGATGCAGATTGTTATTGGAAGTGGCGGGAACTAGCTCTGTTAGTTGGGGTGAAACCTGTTGACAAAAATTTACCTAAACCTTCTTAAAGCTCTCCAAAGACTATGCTATAATAGCTAGATGAGTAAGTGGCCCAGCTCTCAAAAAATCGCTCAAAAACTGTTACCAGATATGTACGCCATCAAGCTTGAACTCAAACTTAATAACAAGGAACGTACCTTGATGGCGCGACATTCTGGCAAGGCCAAGATTTTGCTACAATTACGCCTTAGCCCTCTATCAGATCAATTCCGGTTGCACTCTTGGAGATGATTGTTGACGGTTAACAGTTAACAGTTAACAGTTAACAGTTGACAGTTGACAGTTAACAGTTAACAGTTAACAGTTAACAGTTGACAGTTGACAGTTAACAGTTAACAGTTAACTCAAATTTACTATTCCGATGAAGAGAGGATTTGAGCTCAAGGAGCTAAAGACTTTCCTGGTAGTAGTAGCAAAATAATAGTACGGTTCACGATCAGACATGGACTGAGAAACTGTTATAAATATCACCTATTGGCGGTCTGCTAATTTTTGACTTAGGCTTTTTAAACTTTACTTGGTTTGATGCCGAAAACTTTTTCAGAACGAGGATGAGAAATAAAATAGCTTATAAAGTTACTGGTATCTTGTCGAGTGTAACTCTAGAAAGTTGACATCCTCCCCGCCCTAAAGGGCTAGGATTCCTAAACCTCACGATTTAAGTTTCTGTTTCATAGCAGAAGCCTTAACAGATTTATTCTGTTCTGGTCTTACTCTCGCTCCCCAGACTGACACCGCTAGTCCAGCGGTCAAAATGTTTTTACTTGCGTTGACATCCCGATCATGGTTACAACCACAACTCGGACAAGTCCAATCACGAATATTAAGAGGCATTGTATCGACAATATGCTCACAGGAACTACAACGCTTGGAACTAGGAAACCATCGGTCAATTGCGACCAATTTCCTTCCGTACCAACGACATTTGTAATCCAGTTGTCGAATCAACTCACTCCATCCGCTATCAGAAATAGCCAAGGCGAGTTGGTGATTTTTGACCAGATTCTTAACCGCCAACGACTCAACAGCAATTGTTTGATTTTCGCGGACTAATTGAGTTGTCAACTTATGCAAGAAATCTTTTCGAGAATCGGAGATTTTCAGGTGAATTTTAGCAACCTTAATTCTCGCTTTTTCTCTATTTTTGGAACCTTTCTGTTTACGAGAAAGATTCTTTTGCGATTTCTTCAAACGCTTTCGATGCTTTTTGAAATGCTTGGGATTAGCGATCTTGTCACCATTACTGGTCGCAATCAAACTCGTTATTCCCAAATCTATTCCTACAGAATTGTCGCTAATGGGCAAAGGTTGAATCGTTGGAGCATCAAACCTAATCGAGATGTGCCAACGTCCAGAGGGATGGAGGTTAACAGTCAAACTGCTTGGCTCGCATCCTTTGGGAATTTGTCTAGACCATTTAATCAGCAATGGCTCAGAGTTTTTGGCAAGATAAATTTCTTGATTCTTGAACTTAAAAGCCGATTTTGTAAACTCAGCACTGCCACCATTCCGTTTCTTCTTGAAGTTGGGATATTTCGCCCTTCCCGCGAAGAAATTAGTGAAAGCAGTTTGAAGATGTCTAAGTCCTTGTTGCAATGGTACGCAGCTAACCTCCGAAAGAAAATCAAGATCTTCCTCTTTTTTCCACTGAGTCAGCATCGTAGAGGTTTCGGGATACCCGACCCTTTCTTGTCTCTCGTACCAAGCTTGGGTTCTCTCGTGGAGAGCCTTGTTGTAAACCAATCTTACGCAGCCCAATGTGCGTCGCAATAGCGACTCTTGTTCGGGTGTTGGGTAAAATCGGTAACGGTGAGCTTTTTCCATACTTCACATACTAACATATTAAATGTAAAGCCGTCCTAAAGGACGGGGTTTCTACCCAATTCTCTGATGAGAAGATCAAAATGGGTAAGTACCGCTCGAATCCCTGTAACCATTAGGTTCGGTTAGTATCTGTGCTATGGGGAAAAACTTGGTACTATAGCCTTTCTCAGTAACAGTACGGTGCACGCTTGATATAGGGCATAGGGGATTGGGCATAGGGGATTGGGCATAGGGCATCGGCTTGTACCTCATGGGGTTGAAAACCGCTATATCCACCCGGTCACGAAAGCGGCCCCCCTGAGCGAAGCGTTGCACGCTCGCCCAAGGACTACGCTCAGGAT
This sequence comes from Microcoleaceae cyanobacterium UBA9251, assembly GCA_003542015.1. Lineage (GTDB taxonomy): Bacteria > Cyanobacteriota > Cyanobacteriia > Cyanobacteriales > Microcoleaceae > Microcoleus. The sequence continues at coordinate 5,212 of DPLL01000284.1, forward strand.
AAACACTTCGGCTAAGCGAGCGTGCGACGCTCCGCCGAAGTGTCGAACGGGTAGCCGAAGTGTTCCGAGAAACCGGGTTTTTTTGGCCTTAGTCCCTAAACTAATCAGCCGGAGATGATATCACTCGTCGGCAGTTAAAACTGAATCTGGCTGCTGCGGAGTGCTGTAAAAACTAGCAATAATTGCCACCATCAACCACCACAGCATATTGACTTCCGGCCTATACCAAACAGTATCGACAAAACCGTGGGCCATCATGCCGGCTAAAGTTGCGATCGCCCCAATCAACCAAAACCCCTGATTCCCTTGGAGATTTGGAGAGTTTTCGGTCAAGTTAGAACTGCTAAATTGCGCGTCGCGCAATCTTTTGATTTGCAACAAACCTTGATTTACTATTACTGTCAGCAGCCACAGAAAACAAGTCAAACCGATAAAACCTGTTTCTACGGCAATTTCTAGCAGCACTGAATAAGCACTCAAAGCAGTGAAATTCGGCTTCATATAAAGCGGATAAACTTTATTAAAGGCAGTGTTTCCGGGGCCAATTCCGAGAATTGGTCGATCGCGAATCATGTCAATCACCGCTGTCCAAACATTAATCCGAAAATTGTTACTGCTGTCACCGCGGCCGATAAACATACTGGAAACTCGATCGCGCACGGGTTCCACCAAAGCCACTCCCAAAATTAACGCCCCAGCCAAACCTCCTAACCCTAACGGTAGAGCCCATTGCCGCCAAAACTTGGGCATCAAAGGATTGTACCAATACCACAGCAGCACTAAAAACACCACAAGTAAAGCTACAAAACCAATCCAAGCGCCCCTGCTGTCGGTGTAGCGCAAACAGGCGCAATTCACCACCAACATCGTCAGCGCCAAAGCTCTAGTTCCCCATCCCTTCCACACAAAAAGTGCGGCTGCGCTGAATGCAATTGCTGGTAGCAGATAGGAACCAAGCAGGTTGGGATTACCTAAAAAGCTGTAAACCCGCGTGACATTGGCTTGAGTAGAAGTTGGATCATTCCAAGTAGCCAGCGGTGGCACTTTATCAATCCACTGTCGCACGCCGTAGAAACTGACGATCAGAGCGACGTTCAAAAACACAGCGATTAACCACGATCGTAAACGGGGCGATCGCAATATCCTCGCCATTAGCCCAAAAAACAGCAAATAAAGCGTCAACTTCGTCCAGCCAGTAAAAGCGGCCGCCTTTACCGGAGACATCGCAGTTGCTACCGTCGCAATGCCCCAGTAGAGCATTACCAGCAGGTGAATTGGTGTCAGGGCGATCGCGCGATCGTCNNAGCCACCGTTCCGGTGAAACTGAAGATACCACAATTGCTGATTTAGCAGTAGCGACTCGCGCTGGTCAAATCAAGACTGGTTCCCTGTGTCGCAGCGAACGAGTTGCCAAATATAACCGTTTGTTGCGGATTGAGGCTCAATTGGGCGATCGGGCGATCTATGCTGGATCGATCGGTTACGGGCCCAAATAACACTTGTTAATCGGTAATTGGGAATGGGTAATTGGTAATCGGTAATCGGTTATTGGAAGTTAGAACAACAAATAACCACTAACAAATAACCACTAACAAATAACCACTAACTAATGACTAATGACTAATGACTAATGACTTCTTCCTTCATCCTTCCAACAACTCCGTAGCATTTGTGCAGGGGAGCGAGAGCAGGTAGCGATACCCTGATTCCGGCGATCCTTGAATCGAGAGTTGGCCGCCTTGAATTTCCACCAACTGGCAGCTCATGAGCAGCCCCAAACGTTCCCTATCCCCGTAGCCAGCTAACAGCGGTGCAGTATCCACAGCCTGAGCCGCCATCGAGGCCGCCAACTCTGAGAAGGAAAGGGTTAATCGTTCTTGATTCTGTGCCGACAGAGGTAGTGGCGATCCGAGTCCGAGTTCCCTGTCGTCCGAGTTCGATTCTGAACTCTGACCCGATCGGGCTTTCCACAAGTAGTCGGAGTAGAGTTTAGCATGGGGCAGAGTTTCTCCCAACCAAGGGTGAAAAACCCAAACTCCGATGTTGATTCCGTCTTCTTTCCGAGAAACGTGTACTCGAATTACGCTACCGGCCCCAGCAGATTGAATGACACTAAAAATTAAGTGGTGCAGCATTTGCTGAACTTTATCCTTATCCGCCAGCCAAATCCGCGGACCGGGGCCCATAGACAGGTTAATTTCTTGCTCTCGTCTAGAAGCTGGCTGCAACAGGGTAGTCACTACCTGCTGGCACAAAGTTTCTATATCGACTGCGCTCCGCTTTAAGGTGAAACTGGATTCATGCAATTCTGTGAGTTCCAAAATTTCTTCGACTAGCGATCGCAAAGACCGGCTGCTGTCTTGGATCACGTCGATATATTCTTTTTGCTTGCTCGTTAGGGGTCCGTAAATTTCTTGGCTCAACACACTTGCCATGCCCATAACTGAAGTGAGCGGGGTGAGCAATTCTTGCGCCAAATAATTCAGCAGTTTTACCTTAATTGAGTTAGTAGACAAATCGATAGGTTTGTTAGTCATTGGTGATTTTTATGGCTTTATTATCGATCGTTTATTGTTAGGGGTTTATGCGACCTCTTTCCCAAGTCTATAACAACTTGTTTGCAGTTGCAGACATCAGTCTTTTTTTATAAGTGAGCAACACTTAAAAAAACCGAATACCCAGATACCTGACTTCTTTAAGAAGTCGGGGATCTAAAAAAAGAGCGTTTAATGACTAATGACTAATGACTAATGACTAATGACTAATGACTAATGACTAATGACTAATGACTAATGACTAATGACTAATGACTAATGACTAATGACTAATAACTCCTGACTAATAACTCCTGACTAATAACTCCTGACTAATGACTNNCCCTTCGGCTACGCTCAGGATCAACTGCGTCGAAGGGCGGTTCCTGAACCCTTCGACTACGCTCAGGGGCCACGTATTCGAAGGGCAGTACAAGTTCCCAATTCCCAATTCCCAATTCCCAATTCCCAATGACTAATTCCCAATTCCCAATGACTAATTAATCATTCCTTCTAAAGCTGATTGTAAGTCTTGAGTGAGTTCGGCAACTGCTAACCTGCGGCTGCTTTGATATCCTTCCCAGCGATCGTCCACTGATATTGGCTCACCCACGGTCATTTTTACTTGCTGTTTGCCCAAATTCGGTCTGCCGAAAGGATTTCCCCCTTTGATGCGAGTCAGTACGTCCCACAGCAGTAAAGTTGTTTCTGCTAGCCGTTCTGCGGTCAGCTTTTCTTGCACATACCTGCCGGTAACGGACACAAAACTTTCTACGAGTCTCATGTGCCACATCCGGAGACTTGCTTCTTCGGCGAGTCGATCGGCTAATCCTCTTTCTAAGGGACAAAGCGCTGCAATATCTTTGATATCTTCTCGATAAATATAGTCCCAACCTGCTTGTTCCAAACGGCGACAGCGGTCTATCAAACTGCCTTTTGGCTTCAAGTTGAAATACTCTTCTGCTACAAGTAGCGCCACGTCTAAAAGTGCTTGCAACCGATCGTTCATAACTTGTTCATTTTCCGAATCTCCTGCTGTTCCCTTGGGTATTTCCACTGTCGAAACAGAGGTTTTTGGCTGTAGTTTTTGATGGTAAAAACGGGTATAAAACTGCTCCATTACTTCTAGTAAATGACCGCTCAATCGAATTAGGCGCATATATTGGAAGTTGTAATTTTGGTCTTTTGAACCTGAAAATCTCCTAGGAAAATTGGCGTTATTGCTACTATCCAATGGTGGCAATCCGCAATCTGATTCTAATTGAGTTAAAAGTTGTTCTAGGGGTTCCCAAGGTGGCTGGACATAGCGGTATTGAATGCCGATCGGCACAATTAACACTTTTTCAGTTCTGTCAGCTTTACGCAGATCTTCAACGCACCAGAAGCCCATTTGAGCAATACCTGGTTCGAGGGGGCTCACTATTTCATTGTGACCGTTTGTCGCGCCTTCTGGGGCGGCGGCGATCGGGAATTTGCTGTTAGCAAATAAATCGCGGGCCGATCGCAATCCAGCTCGATCGATCTTACCGCGAACGATGGGAGTGCCGCCGAGGTGGGAATACAGCCAGCCGACGCCCGCACCAGCCCAGAGGGGAATGCCGCGATCGTAGATAAAGTGCGAATGTACGGGNNCAGTTGTCCCAAACAGTAGGGATCCTCTGAGTTGGGGTGGCGGAAGGCTAGCAGGAAGCGAACTTTCTGATTTTGAAATTGGTGAAAGAGTTCGGCGAGGGTTTCGACGTTTTCGGCTTGAATGTCGCTGATACTCGTCCGAAATCGCAGCCACCAGGGGAGCAATTGCTGACAGCCAAGCACCACTAGCGGGTTGTAGGCTGGGGGTATGAATTCTAGCGGTGGCTGAACTTGGCTAATTGAATTGGGCATTTGCGATTTTAGATTTTAGAGTTTAGATTTTAGATGAATAGATAATTCAGAACTTACGCAGAACCTCTATATGTAGGGTGCGCACTGCGCACCTTACCCATACCAATAGCGTATATACCAACTTTTTGCGTAAGTCCTATAATTGTAAAACCTGAAGGGAACCAGCTATATTTCCCCAATCCAAAATCCAAAATCCAAAATCCAAAATCTCAAATCCTATTGTGCGGCTTGAAAAATCATTTCTTGGAAATGAACGGCGTCCG
>DPLL01000127.1 GCA_003542015.1 Microcoleaceae cyanobacterium UBA9251
CTTCTTGTTCGCCTTCAATCACAATCGCTTTGATTCGGCTGTAAGCATCTTTGTAAGTTGCGGTTTGAAAGTCAATTGCTGGGATCGCCTCAAGCTGGGGCATAGATATTTTGTCTCCTGAATAACCTGTAGGATGTTTGGACACCCCTTTAAAATTTGGGGTCAGTGACGGTACACTTTACCTATTTTTGACTAAAAATTCGCGGTTGTGTGGGAATCTGGGAGGAGATCGGGTTTGAGAGCCTCACAAGGTTATTATTTTAGATTAATTCACAAGTTTATGGGCAAATATTTTGATAGGTCTAGGGCGCTGGAACTGCTGACTTTTATTGGGTTGCTAGTGGGGGCAGCGCTGGTGCTGCTACCACTAGGTGCTGTATTTTTGGTTTCTTTATCACCATCTGGTGTCGGTGTCAAGATCACTGGCCTAACTTTCGCGAACTATCAGGAGGCTTGGCGACGGGGCAATTTTTTGTTGGCATTCCTTAATTCTACTCTAGTGGCGATCGCCGTGACCGGTTTTCAGGTCATAACTTCTGCTTTGGCTGGTTACGCCTTGGCCAGGCTGAAGTTTCGCGGGCGACAGGCGATTGTGTTGGGGGTTTTGGCAACGCTGGTAATTCCCTTTCAGCTTTTGGTGATTCCGATTTTCTTGGTTTTGAAGTGGGGCCATTTGCTGAATACTTACGGCGCGCTAATTTTGCCGACGGCTGCTAATGGTTTTGGGATTTTTCTGCTGCGTCAATATTTCCTGACAATTCCGGTGGAGCTCGAAGAGGCGGCAATGCTGGATGGGGCTAACCGCTGGCAGGTTTTGTGGCGGGTGATGTTGCCTTTGGCGCGCCCTGCTTTGGTGACGCTGTTTTTGTTTACTTTTATCGGGGAGTGGAACGATTTGTTTAAGCCGCTGGTGTTTACGACGCGGCCGGAGTTGCGGACGGTACAGTTGGCTTTGGCTGAGTTTCAGGAACAGTTTACTAGCAGTTGGCAGTTGTTGATGGCCGCCGTGGTAATTGGGACTCTGCCGGTGGTGTTGCTATTTTTGGCGGGTCAGCGGCAGTTTATGCGGGGTATTGCGGCGACGGGGATTAAGAATTAAGTCATTCGGCGATTGAAATCGCTACTACACAAACGAAGTCCACTCAAGCGCGGACTAAGAAATAAACCTGATCTCAAGGCCGGATTATGTGAATTTATGCAAAAGGTGGGTTTGTTTTTATTTATCGTCTCTTTTCTACCGTGGCTGGCAATCTTCTTTGTTGTGCCGTTTTTACCGCTCAGCATCGCCCTGAAAACTACAATAGATGTGGTTCTGGCTGTTGGGGCGGAAATTTGTTTTTGGCTGAGTGTGGTGCTGTTGGGGAAAGAAGTAGTTACAAAATATCGGCGTTATTTCCATCCTCGCTATCTTTGGCAAAAAATCAGAAATTTTCACCGCAGATGAACGCGGATTAACGCCGATATTTCAAGGATTTATTCGCTGAAAATTTGCAAGCGAATAGAGCGTTCTCCATCTCCGAAATCTACTTCAATCTTTTCTCCAGAAAGAGCGTCTAAGCATCCCAAAAGCAACCGTAAATTGGGGGTGCTTGCTCCTGTATCTACATACAATCTATCTGTTAAACTGCCTAAGCGTTTCCAAATTGTGTAGAGTTTTACTACTGTTTGTTCTAGCAGTGCAGCTTGTTTTACGACGTCGGCTGTGGTTCCCAAACAGCCTACTCGTAAGGATTCTTCTAAGGCCATTTCCATGTCTAGGTGGGACTGATTGAGAGCTTGCACTTGGGCTGCTGAGTCGAGATATTTAGATAAGTTTTTGGCGTCGGAAGTGAGTTGTTTAACAGTATCTAAGTCGGGATTTTCTGCTACTTCTTTTTGAATTTCTGTTTGGTGAGATGGGGAGAGTTTCTCCATTTCTTTGACTAAAGGGGCGAGGTAGCGGGAAGGAAGTGAGCCGGTAGATGCTTTTTCTTTGACTTCTTCTGGGAGTAAGTCTGAGTTCATGGCCATCCATTCGTCGGAGAGTTGTTTGACTTCGCGCCTGGTGATTCGATCGCCTTTTGATGCTGCATCTGTTACCATTTGCTGCACTTCTGGGGATGATTTGGCTGTTTCTACAAAGGCTCTTTTGCTGAAGTTTTTAATGGAATCTGGGTCTAAATCTCCTTGCTCGATGAGAGTATCAGCACTCTTTGCTAATTCTATCAGGGAATAGGCTTGACTTTTGCCTATTTCTCGTTCTTTTAGCCAGTTCAAGAAGCCGGTGCCGCGTCCGTCGCCGCCTTTTTTTTCTCTGTCTCTGACTGTTCGGAGAATGCGTCCGCGCCAGATGTCGGTTTGCAGGTCGAAGCGATCGCACACTTTCCAAGCATTGTCAACTTGTTTGTCAAAGTCGAAGTCGGGTATTTGTTCGTCTTCGGGATCGGGTAATTGGAAGTTAATGTCGGTAAAGCCTTTGAGGGCTTCTGCAAGTTCTGCGGGATTTTGGGGGACTTCAGCCATTAGGAAAAATAGGAAAAAATTGTGTAGTGCAACAGCCGATTTGATTGGGAACTTGCACGGGTTGACAGTTGAGACGCTATAGGTAGAGGTAAGGAGGGCAAGACTTACCTACTAATAGAGTTTTTGTGCAAGCCATATCATTATTGCACGATGGGGGGCGATCGGCGAAAAGATACCCAAACAGACTCCGGGCACGCCCCAGATGGGACTGGATGCGAGTGTTGGCTGTAGGGGGGATTGAGTTAAGGTGAATTAGGAAATTAAAGCAACTAATAAAATGCTGGAAATTATCAAAAGTTATGAAGAAATTATCGAGGATTTTCCCGATCTCACGCAACAGGATATTTTGGCTTGTTTGAGTTTCGCGTAAGAGGTAACTATGTCAACTGCGATCGACATTGGCACCCTGGTTGTCAGTACGAAACCCGTGGAGGGCGGCCCCGCATTGTGGGAACCAGAATTTCAATCGCTCAAATTGCTGTTTGGAATAAACCAGGACTGAGTGTAGAATAAATACTCAATGAAATTGCGTATTTAAACTTGGCACAAGTCTATGCAGCGCTATCTTACTATCATGCTAACCGCCCTGAAATTGAGGCGGAATTGGTAGCAGAATTAGCTGAATATCAGCAAAGTGTGCAGTAAATTGTTGCCCGCGATCGCCAATCTCTTACTTTTACCCTAAAATCCAACATCAACCCCCTGTCACCGCTCGAAATAGCCACCCTAAAAGCGTCACGCTCAAGAAAATTACACCTCCGACAATTAACATCAAACCCAATAGCAAAGCCGCCACAAATAACCAGTCGGCTTTTTTGCCTTGTTCGGGGGAACCTAAATGAGCATCGAGCAATTCTATATTTTTGACATTAGCTTTCCAAGCAACATCCAATAAGTCTCCAGCCACCGGTACAGTGCCAGCAACTGTATCAAATACGATGTTAGCAGCCATTTGTACTAAAGTCTCTTGAGGCACTCCCATTTGAGCGGATTTGAAGACAATATAACCGGCAAAGATTGAGCCGATTAAATCACCGCCACCCGGTATCAGTCCCAAGATTGGATCGAGTCCAATGCGGTATTTTGTGCCGGGAATCGGAATTGCATTGTCTAGTAAATGGCTGATGCGGCGGAGTCGGCGCAAGGATGCAGCCTGGGATTTGCTGGGAGTATTTGTGGATGAATTTTGTAGAGGAGAACGAGACATTTAGATTACTCCTGATTGCGACATAATAGCTAGTTTATGATATTTATTCAAGCATATTGTAGCTTTTACACTATGCCTCAAGCAAGACAGTCCTGGACGCAGAAGAGTGTCTGTCATATCATGTCATGTTGATGAGTTGTCAGGTTGATTAAGTTGT
>DPLL01000288.1 GCA_003542015.1 Microcoleaceae cyanobacterium UBA9251
CCTTATTAAGGGGGGTTAGGGGGGATCTACACTTCGATACAAAACATATAAAACCCGAAAAAACCAGGAGTAAAATTAAGATAATGCGAATTCCCACAGCAACTTATCGGATTCAGTTTCATGCAGGTTTTAACTTTCAAGCCGCCAGACAAATCCTGAGCTATCTAGAAGAATTAGGCATTACTGATTTGTACGCTTCACCCATATTTAAAGCCAGAAAAGGAAGCACCCACGGCTACGATGTAGTTGACTCAAATCAACTCAATCCCTCCTTGGGAACCTCAGAAGACTTTGAAGAACTCACACAGGAAATTCAGAACCGAAAAATGGGATGGTTGCAAGATATTGTCCCAAACCACATGGCTTACGATACTCAAAACTTGTTGCTGTTAGACGTATTGGAACACGGACCGGATTCCGACTATTTCGATTACTTCGATATTGAATGGAATCACGCTTACGAACATCTCAGAGGTCGAGTGCTTGCTCCGCTGCTGGGCAATTTTTATGGAGAGTGTCTAGAAAATGGCGAGATTCAATTGAAATACAGCGAAATTGGGTTGAGTATCAATTACTACAGCTTAAGATTGCCAGTCAAAATCGAATCCTACGCTAATTTTATTAGTCATAATTTGGGACATCTCAGCGGCGAATTAGGCAGACGGCATCCAGATTTTGTTAAGTTTTTGGGCATTCTTTATCTAATCAAAAATACTCCTTCAGAAACCAAAGGCAAAGAAAGATATGACCAGATAGCCTTTGTCAAAGCACTGCTTTGGGAACTGTACAATCAAAATCCGATTGTTCAGGAATTTATCGATGAAAATATCAAGGTTTTTAACGGAAAAAAGGGCAATTCTGAAAGCTTTAACCTACTGGATGATTTGCTTTCCGAGCAGTTTTACCGTCTGGCTTTTTGGAAAGTGGGTGCAGAAGAAATTAACTACCGAAGATTTTTTACTGTCAACGAACTAATTTCGGTAAAAGTTGAAGACATTAAAGTTTTCCATAAAAATCATGCTCTGATATTCGACTTGATTGCAGAGGGGAAATTTACCGGATTGAGAATTGACCACATCGACGGACTTTACGATCCCACAGAATATTTAAAACGACTCAGACACCAAACGGGAGATATTTACATCACTGTCGAAAAAATTATCGAACACAAAGAAGATTTGCCGTCATATTGGCCGATTGAGGGAACGAGTGGTTACGACTTTTTGAATTATGTAAACGGCGTTTTTTGTCGGTGCGATCGCGAACAGCAATTTAGCGAGATATATCACAGATTTACTCGTCTGAGTGTTCCCTATGAACAGTTATTTATCGATAAAAAGAGGCTAATTCTTGAGAAAAATTTGGCGGGAGATGTAGACAATCTAGCTCAACTTTTGAAAAATATATCTGGTCAATCTCGCCAGGGAAATGACTTTACTCGCCACGGCTTGGAAAAAGCATTAGCAGCAATTTTGACGATTTTTCCAGTTTACCGAACTTACATTAATCAAGAAGGCTTGAGAGAGTCCGATCGCATTTACGTAAAATATGCGATCGCCAAAGCCAAAGAACAAGTACCCCTACTGCTCAAAGAACTTAAATTTATCGAAACAGTGCTCTTGCTGTCAGAAGAAGAAACATTAACAGCCGAACAAAAAAAGCATCGGCGGCACTTCGTCATGAAACTCCAGCAGTTGACAGGCCCTTTGATGGCCAAAGGCATTGAAGACACGCTTTTATACGTCTACTACAGACTTTTATCGCTCAACGAAGTGGGAGGAAACCCCAGTCAATTCGGCGTCTCACTGACCGACTTTCACGAATTCAACCAACATCAGCAAGCTGTTTGGCCTCACAAAATGAATGCGACAGCTACCCACGATACCAAACGTGGTGAAGATGTCCGCGCTCGCATTAATGTACTGTCAGAAATCCCCGATGAATGGGAACAGCAAGTCAAGTCTTGGAGAGAGTTGAATTCTTCCAAAAAAGTCAACTTACTAAATCGAATGGTTCCCGATACTAATGACGAATACTTCTTTTACCAAACCTTAATTGGCACTTTGCCTTTTGAGGAAATCGCAAATACTGACTTTATTGAGCGCCTGAAAAATTATGCCATTAAAGCCGTCCGCGAAGCGAAAGTTCACACTGCTTGGCTGAGACCGGATAACGACTACGAGAGTGGTTTTATGACTTTTGTCGATCATGTTCTCGAACCTGGTGAACAAAATCAATTCCTTAAGAAATTCACGCCTTTCTGGAAAAAAGTAGCTCATTACGGAATTTTCAATTCTTTATCTCAAACACTGCTGAAAATCACGGCCCCAGGTGTGCCTGACATTTATCAAGGTACGGAATTTTGGGATTTCAGCCATGTCGATCCAGATAACCGCCGTCCCGTTGATTTTGAGCGGAGAATCGATGTGTTACGGGAGATTAAAGAGCAAGCTAAAAATGATATTTTGCAACTGATTGAAGAGTTGACATTGACGAGAGAAGATGCTAGAATTAAGTTGTTTCTGACTGCCAGAGCTCTCGAAGCGAGAAAACAGTACCTGCAAGTTTTTCAATCAGGTAATTATCAGCCACTGGCAGTAGTTGGTACATTTAAAGATAATATTGTCGCCTTTGCCAGAACCTACGAATATACTACAGTTATTGTCATTGCTCCCCGGTTTTTGACTGGCATCATCAAGCCGGAAGAAATGCCGATAGGCGAAAAAGTCTGGCAAGATACTAAGCTAGAATTGTCCGAGGAAATGCCGTCGGTTTGGCAAGATGCAATTACAAATCAGATGGTAGAAAGTAACGGTCAACTGGTAATTGGTGAAGCTCTGAATTACTTTCCTTGTGCTCTGTTGATTGGTCAATAGTCAGTAGTCAGTAGTCATTAGTCATTAGTCATTAGTCATTAGATATCTCCAAAAAAGCCTGTCAAGAACAGGCAAGATGCCTGTTCCACAAGAAATATGGTCGATGTCTATTAGTCAGTAAGCAGTAGGTCAAGGCGAACTTATAGGTACATAATTTCTAGTTATATTTTGCATCCAAAAATGCGATCGCCCCCAACAACCAAACAAAATTTATCCACAAAGACGGCAAATACAACACAACGTATACGGTTTGCCACAATACCCCGATCGCTCAAACCCCGTACATTAGGAAGAGTAAAGAAAAGCAGTCGAAAACCATAGCGGTGCAAGCCCGACGGATGCAACCGTCCCCTCACAGGTTCGGTAAACACGCCTTCATCGGCTGGTCTAACCGCCCGCAGTATAGAGATAATCACCCTATCGAAGACTGTATTAAAGCTGGACTCACTACCCGTACACCCCCCAGGTGAAATCGCAGTCCTGAATAACCAGACTATCACACAGATAGAAAACCAAAATTTTGTAGTCATTGGAGCCGGAACACCCCTATGGGAAAAGTAGTTGGAATTGACCTTGGTACGACAAACTCCTGCGTCGCAGTTATGGAAGGCGGCAAACCCACCGTCATAGCCAACGCCGAAGGGGGTCGCACCACACCTTCCGTAGTAGCATTTGCCAAAAATGGCGATCAACTCGTCGGACAAATCGCCAAGCGTCAAGCCGTGATGAACGCCGAAAACACCTTTTACTCAGTAAAACGGTTTATCGGCCGCCGCGTTGATGAAGTAACCCACGAAACCACAGAAGTTTCCTACAAAGTCCTGAAAGTCGGCAACAGCCTCAAACTCGACTGTCCCGCCCGCGGCAAGCAATTTGCCCCAGAAGAGATTTCTGCCCAAGTCCTTCGCAAACTCGTAGAAGACGCCAGCAAATATCTAGGCGAAACAGTCACCCAAGCAGTAATTACTGTTCCCGCTTACTTCAACGACTCCCAGCGCCAAGCTACTAAAGACGCTGGCAAAATTGCCGGCATTGAAGTGCTGCGGATTATCAACGAACCTACAGCAGCAGCTTTAGCTTACGGATTAGATAAAAAGAGCAACGAAACCATCCTCGTATTTGACTTAGGTGGCGGTACCTTCGACGTATCGATTCTCGAAGTCGGCGACGGTGTATTTGAAGTCTTGGCAACTTCTGGAGACACTCACCTCGGTGGTGACGACTTCGACAAAAAAATTGTGGATTTCATCGCCGGAGAATTCCAAAGAGCCGAAGGAATTGACCTCCGCAAAGACAAACAAGCACTGCAACGCCTGACAGAAGCAGCGGAAAAAGCCAAGATTGAACTGTCGAGCGTTACCCAAGCAGAAATCAACTTGCCATTTATTACCGCGACTCAAGACGGGCCAAAACACTTGGACACCACCTTGACCCGCGCCAAATTTGAAGAACTGTGCTCAGATTTGATCGATCGCTCTCGCATCCCGGTAGAAAACGCGATTCGCGATGCCAAATTAGACAAATCTGCAATTAATGAAGTTGTCTTAGTTGGTGGTTCTACACGCATTCCTGCGGTGCAAGAACTGGTCAAAAAAATCCTCGGCAAAGACCCCAACCAAACGGTAAACCCGGATGAAGTGGTAGCAGTCGGTGCAGCAATTCAAGCTGGCGTACTTGCAGGCGAAGTCAAAGACATCCTGTTGCTCGATGTTACTCCCCTGTCCCTCGGCGTCGAAACCTTGGGCGGCGTGATGACCAAAATAATTCCCCGCAACACCACTATTCCTACTAAGAAGTCGGAAACTTTCTCGACTGCTGTAGACGGCCAAACAAACGTGGAAATTCACGTTTTGCAAGGCGAACGAGAACTGGCGAATGACAACAAGGATTTGGGGACTTTCCGCTTAGATGGAGTGCCACCAGCACCTCGTGGCGTACCTCAAATTGAAGTTACTTTCGATATCGATGCTAACGGTATTTTGAATGTAGCTGCTAAGGATAAAGGTACTGGCAAGGTGCAATCTATTAGCATTACTGGTGCTTCTACTTTGCCCAGCAATGAAGTCGATCGCATGGTGAGGGAAGCCGAATCGAATGCGACTGCTGACAAAGAGCGTCGCGAACGGATCGATCGCAAAAACCAAGCTGATTCTCAAGCCTATCAAATCGAGAAGCAGTTGGCAGAATTGGGTGATAAAGTTCCCCCATCTGACAAAACTAAGATTGAAGGGCTACTCAAAGACTTGCGCGAGGCGATCGCTACCGAAGATGACGATCGCATCAAAACCCTCACAACCGAGTTGCAACAAGCATTCTACGCTGTCAGCAGCAACCTGTACCAGCAAGCAGGCGGCCCGACTGACGGCCCTGGCGGCCCCACTGGCGGCTCGACTGGCGGCCCCACCGGCGGTGGTGACGACGTGATTGACGCCGACTTCACAGAAGGCAAATAGAAGCCTAAACTAAAAGCCCTGAGCTAGAAGCAAGAAACCCGGTTTTGAACAGAAACCGGGTTTCTGATTTTTTGACCTAAAACTCGAATATATAGGACTTACGCACGCTCCACGGAATTCTGTGTTGTGTAATTCTGTCATTCTGAGCGTAGCGAAGAATCT
>DPLL01000136.1 GCA_003542015.1 Microcoleaceae cyanobacterium UBA9251
ACCAATAACCAAGAACCAATAACCAAGAACCAAGAACCAAGAACCAATAACCAATAACCAATAACCAATAACCAATAACCAATAACCAATAACTAATGACAACTGATAACTTTGATAATTTTCTCAGCAGGATTGAGGTCAAAAGCCCGATCGCCCGCAGCATCCTTCCCCCAAAAAGCAATAGAATCAGTAGCCGATCGCAGGATTCGCCCTGTATTAGTTAAAAGTTTAACATCCGAACCGGGAACAGCCCGTAGCAGACCAACCAAAGCATCAGANNAGTGACGCAACCCACCAACTGTTCGTTCTTCCGCAGCCTGATTGCTTGAGAACCCTGGGCGGTGCGGCTCATCAGTGGCAATTGTTCCTCCGAGAGCTCAAAACGGAGCACTCGGCCTCCCGTCGTGGCGATCGCGACTTGTTCGCCAACTTTGCTGAGACTCGCACAGCGCAGCCGATCGTCATCCTTGAGCTTAACCACAGTAATACCGCGATTAGTCAATTCAGCAAATTCTGAAAGAGGTAAGCGCTTAATTTTCCCTTGTTGAGTCAGAGTTACTAAGTCTGTCGCTTCCGAATTTTCCGGCAAAATAAAGTGTGCGATTGTGATTTCCGACAAAGCTCTACCTGCACTTTCTTTAGTAGCGGAAGGTGATAGCAAACTGACGATCGGCGTTCCCCGATCTCGCCCGTTGGTAATGGGAATATCAGCAACTTTCAGCGGGTAAGCTTTGCCACTAGGAGTTAATATTACCAAAGTGCGATCGGTTTTAGTTTGCTTGGCAGTGACGATAAAATCTTCATTTTTATCTAAAGCTTNNAGAATTTCTCTTACCAGCGACTTGTGGCTCGCCCTGGGCCGCAGGGGAAGCCGCATTTATCAATCTCGTGCGGCGGGGGTCAGCATACTTACGTTTGAGCGATCGCAATTCTTTCTTTAAGGCCTTGAGAAGTTCGCGCCGATCGCCCAACAACCGCTGGAATTCTTCAATTTTAGCCATCAACTGATCCAACTCCGACTGCAAATTTTGCCTTTCCAAACCAGTCAGTCGTCGCATCGGCATAGCCAAAATCGCATCAGCCTGACTTTCGCTCAAATCGAGCCGAATTTGGAAGATTTCCTTAGCAGTAGTGCCGTCAGGAGCATTTCTGAGGATGTCGATCGCCACATCGAGATTATTCAAAGCCACCATTAACCCTTCAACAATGTGACAGCGGCCCATCGCCGCCTGCAACTCGTAATTGTAGCGACGAGTCAGAGTCACTTCCCGGAAATCGAGAAATTCCTGCAAAAGTTGCCTCAGAGTCAATTGTCGGGGTTGACCGTTCACAATTGCCAGCAAAATTGCCCCAAAATTAGTTTGCAAGTCAGTTTGTTGATAAAGACGAGCCAAAACAGTTTCTGGGGTAAATTCCCGCTTGAGTTCAATTACAACTCGAATACCATCGCGATCGCTTTCATCCCGCAAATCAGCAATACCATCCAGCCGTCCGGCATTCACCAAATCCGCCACCTTTTCAATCCAAGCAGCCTTATTCACCTGAAAAGGAAACTCCGTCACCACGATCGCCGTTTTCGTGCGTATTTTGCGATTACCAGGCACTTCCTCCACTGAGGCCACACCCCTCACCGTAATACTGCCTCGCCCCTTAGTGTAGGCATCAACAATGCCCTCTGTAGCGATAATTTCCCCTCCGGTGGGGAAATCCGGCCCCGGAATCAGTTGCAGCAACTTGTCGTCCGAGAGTTCCGGGTTTTCAATCAAGGCAATTAAACCGTCTACCACCTCCCCCAAATTGTGTGGTGGGATATTAGTTGCCATCCCCACAGCAATCCCAGTACAGCCGTTGAGCACCAAAAACGGTAACATCGCCGGCAATGCAGTCGGTTCCTGCTGCGAACTGTCAAAGTTAGCAGTAAAATCGACAGTTGCCTCCCCGACTTGGGTTAACATAGCTTCATGAGCGATCGATGCCAGCCTAGTTTCGGTATAGCGCATAGCAGCAGCCGGGTCATTGTCCACCGAACCGAAATTGCCGTGACCGGCAAGTAAAGGATAGCGACTCGAAAAATCCTGAACCATGCGTACCAAAGCATCGTAAACAGATTGGTCGCCGTGGGGGTGATATTTTCCTAAAACATCTCCAACTACCCTGGCACACTTGCGGTAGGGGCGATCGGGCGTCATCCCCAGTTCGTGCATCGCGTACAAAATCCGGCGGTGAACCGGCTTTAAACCGTCGCGGACATCAGGCAAAGCTCGCCCTACGATCACACTCATGGCATATTCGAGGTACGATTGCTGCATCTCGGTGTGCAAAGCCGTAGAAATTACTTGCCCGGAAAGTAGGTTGAGTTGTTTAGCCATGAGTCCTTGTGTCCGTGAATTCCTGAGTGCTAGGACAAGAGTCAATGCGCTCGTCGTGGTTACCTGTAGGAGAGTGAAAACCGTTTGCTGCAAGGGAGCCAAAAGTTCGACAAAACCGCATTCGCAGGAGGATAAAAATCAACTTAAAGAGTGCCGAAGACGGGAGAGTGCCGAAGACTGGCAACACTTGCCTTTTACCCTCCACTCTTACCCTAACCTTTATATTGCCTTGAATTGCGCCTACCACTAACATGATCGAAGCTCACGTCACCAGTTGTCAGCGAGCGAGGAGATTTTCTCTATTTAAACGCCTGACTGCTGCGCCACCCTCGCACAAGTCGGGTTACAGTGTCGGAAGCCTCTCCTAAACTGTAGGAGTAAATAGTGCGAATGTTTGCTCACCAGTCCGGCGAAACGGGTTTCTTTAACTCAATATTAACTTAACTGATATGTTGCATAGCTCCAGCCCCCCTTTTTCTCCCGCCACCTTGCTGAGTACAGCTATGGTGGAGGTCTCTCAGGGGGAAGAAAGATGAAAACCGTTCTGATTGTAGAGGACGATTTAGTGAATGCTCGGGTTTTTTCCAAAATTCTGACTAAGCGGGGAGGCTTAGCCGTGAAGCACACGGAAAACGTCGAAGAGGTGATGCAGATTGCCGCTTCAGGAGAGGCTGACTTGATTTTAATGGATGTGTCTCTTTCCCGCAGCGTGTACCAGGGGAAAGCTGTTGACGGTATTAAGATTACTCAATTGCTCAAAGCTGACCCGCACACAGCCTCGCTGCCGATTATTTTGGTGACTGCTCACGCGATGGAGGGCGATCGCGAAACTTTTCTAGATCAGAGCGGTGCAGATGGTTACATTTCTAAACCTGTAGTAGACCACCAACAGTTTGTCGATCAGATCAAGGCTTTGCTCCCGCAAGAGTAAACAGAAGACATGAGACCGTTGACCGTTGGTTATTTGTGATTTGTGATTTGTTGGTTCGTAGTTGTTAGGTGTTGGTTGTTAGGTGTTAGTTGTTATTTGTGAGTTGCTCCCAATTACGAATTACGAATTACGAATTACGAATTACGAATTACGAATTATTCCCTCGTAATTCGTAATTAATTAATTAATTCGTAATTTAATTTTACAGATAGCCTAATTTACTCTCATTCAGGAGTAAATTGTGAGTTTTGATGTGTTAATAGTTAACAGTTAACTACTAACTATTAACAGTTAGCTATCAACTTAATAATTACGAATTAAGAATTAAAAATTACAAAGTCATTGATCGTAATTCATAATTCATAATTCGTAATTTATCAAGAAACTTAACCATTAACAGCCGACTATTAACAGTTAACAATCAACAAGCAACCATCAGTCGTCATCCTCATCAAAATCATAACCAACAACATCATCATCATCCGACTCGATCGCCCCGATCGCATCATCATCCACCCCAACAACAAAATCATCCTCATCCACCTCAACTTCCTCATCAAAATCGTCATCAACATCAGCCACATCAAACCTACTCTCAATCACATAAGCACGGCGTGCAGTCTCATCATCCAACACCGCATCCCCCTCCAAACCACGAACATCGTCATCAAAAACAGCATCATCAACAGCCTCCGACAAAGCGCCCAACTCCTCATAAGCATTGAACCCAGTACCCGCCGGAATCAGCCGCCCGATAATCACATTCTCCTTCAAACCACGCAACCAATCAGACTTACCCTCGATCGCCGCCTCAGTCAACACCCGCGTAGTCTCCTGGAACGAAGCAGCCGAAATGAAACTATCAGTATTCAGCGAAGCCTTCGTAATCCCCAACAACACAGGAGTGTAATCTGCCGGTGCCCCACCAGTAATCGACATCGCCTCATTCACCTGCTCAACCTGTCGCAACTCCACCAACTCCCCAGGAAGCATAGTAGTATCCCCGCCATCTTCCAACCTCACCTTATTCGTCATCTGTCGGACAATCACTTCGATATGTTTGTCAGAAATATCAACACCCTGAGACTGATATACCGCTTGGACTTCGTTCACCAAAAAAGTCTGCACCTGTTGAAAACTCTCCAAAGCAGCATCAAAAGTAGGGCGCAGTTCCTTCAACACATCAAAATAAACCTCCAGAATCTCATGGGGATTCGCCGGCCCATCAGTCAAAGCCTCCGCCGTCACCACCCGCTGTCCATCGGAGACAATCGGATTCTGACCCGGTAACAAAGGATATTGCTCAATCCGACCATCATCCTCAACAACCGACAGCTCAATATTGTCATCAGAAGCCACCAACTGAACCACACCCGGACGCTTCGCCAAAATACAAGCCTCCTTCGGCTTCCGCGCCTCCAACAACTCCTCAATCCGCGGCAAACCTTGGATGATATCCCCCGTCTTAGCCCGCTCAAAAACCAGAATCACCAAATTATCCCCCCGCTGCACCAAATCCCCATCATCCACATGGAGCACAGCACCCGCAGACACCCGATAGGGACGAGCTATACGCAGAACAATCTTTGCCGATTCCCCCTCAGCAATTGGAGGAATCACCCTCACAACCTGACCAGACTCATTCAGCAAAACACCCGGAGCCACCTCAGTACCAGCCACCAACAACTGACCGGGACTCACCGTAGGTTCCCCCGCCACATCAACACTTATGGAATCAACATCCCGCATCACCAACAAGCGGCGGATTGGTTCATTGAGTTTCTCGCGAATACCACGGACAATTCCAGCTTCCTTACACAAGATTTCTGTCCGAGCAACCACAGCACCGGGCGCGATCGACTGTCCATCCTCCACCAACAACCTCGTCTGAGTGCTACCTTGCGTCGGGTCAGCAATGATATCTCGCCGAACAGCCAAAGATTCCAGAATCACCAACTGCAAGCGCATCGGTCTTGATTGTGACACTTCAACTCCGCTCAGCACTTCGACTCCGCTCAGCTCACGCCCGACAACCTCCGAATCCTCATCAGCAATCCCCCCAGTCTCCACTGTACGCAAACCAGACCAAGCCGGCCCAGAACCATCAGCCCCAAAAGCCTCAGCATTCTCCTCATCAGCAAGCAACTCAATATCAGCAGCCAATTGAGGAGCCGAACCTCCGATTTCCAAAATCAACTGAGTACGCAAAAGCTCCAACCCCTCCACAGACTTGACCCGCTCCCCATCCTTATATGGAAGTCGTTGTACAGCCTTCAGAGCGATCGACTCATTGAGAGCAGTCTGAGAAGGAATAGGTGGCTTGTCGGGTACCGGAAACTCAACAACCGGACGCAGCAACAAAGCAGGGCCTTCAGGAGTCTCAATATACTCTGCGTAGCTCAACTCCGAAGCAACCAAACCCGGAAACACTTCCTGACCAGCATTGACAACTTGTCCCTCTCCCAAAGTTAGGGGAGGGCGATCGACCGCATGAACTTCACCAGGTTTAATCACAATCTCCCGCAGGATGTCATTCTTCTGAGTTATTTCCACAGCCCCGCTAGTTTGACAGAAGATATCTTTGACTACCTCAGTGCCCGCTTCCACATATTGACCATCTTCGACCAGTAATAGCGAGATATCTTTGTTCACCTCGTGAGACTCTTCTGGTATCCACAGCAAAGTGCCACCTTTCACCACTTCATAGCCAAGCTTAGCCTTACCCCGTTTATGAACCTCAACCCCGGCGTATTTGACAATACCCCCCGTAGCCGTGCGGTAGCTGTCATCTTGGAGTTCTGCTACAACTTCGCCGTTGACGACTTTGCTACCAGGAGCCGTTTTCAGGGAAAACCTTTGATTAGAAGCAGTCTCAATCACATAGTGGTCGCGACCGCCCATACTTTCCACCCGGACTACAGCCTGGTCTAACAAAACCTGAGCTGTAATAATTTCGATTTCTCGCTCATCCGCAATGCGAACCACACCCCCATGTTCCGAGACAAGTTTTGTCTCTGCAATCACGCTGTTCGCTGGGATGCGATCGCCATTTCTCACAGCCGGCTCAGCCCCCGGAGGCAAATTATAGACTTCTCCCGACAAAATCCAAACAAGCCCCCCTTTGCTAGCAGTGCGAGTAGTGTTACCTTGGCGATCGGTCTTTTCTTCCGGGATTAAATCAGCAAACTTCGCCTCGCCTGCCAAGTCCGAAGCCACATCTGTTGTTACTTTTTCTGTGGTTTTGCGAGCAGCACGGCCGGCGATCGGCACTTCTGCCAAAATTTGATTTAGCATAGCCCGCTGTCCATCTTTCACCATGACAGTCGAACCCTGAGCGATCGCCAACTCAATCCTCAGCTTCTGATTCTTAGCCCCAGACTTACCTTCCTCAAAACCATCTCCCTCAAAAACCAACTTCCCATTATTCTCAGCCACCAAAGCCTCCTCCCCGTGGCGAGTACGGAAGGAACGAGTACGGAGATTCTTGAACTTAACAACCCCCGGAAAAGGAGCGCGTTCTTGTTTAGCCACTTCCCCGGTGAAAACACCCCCGGTGTGGAAAGTCCGCATCGTCAACTGAGTACCCGGTTCCCCGATGGACTGAGCGGCAATAATCCCGATCGCCTCACCCATATCAACCATTTTCCCGTGGGCCAAACTCCAGCCGTAGCAATGTTGACAAACCGAACGAGTCGCTTCGCAGGTTAAGGGCGATCGCAAAAATACTTCCGCCACCCCCGACTTACCGATCGCCTCTGCAAGTTCTTCTGTTATCGGTTGATTGCGGACAGCCCTCTCCTTCCCAAAAGCCACTATTTCGCCTGTTTTGGGATGAACAACATCACTAGCAAACACACGCCCCAGCAGCCTTTCTTTCAGCGGAATCAAGACTGTCGCGCCGTCGGTCATTGGGCGAACACGGATACCACGCTGTGTCCCGCAGTCAAACTCCCGCACAATGACGTCCTGCGACACATCAACCAGGCGGCGTGTCAGATATCCAGAATCTGCTGTCCGCAAAGCCGTATCTACTAAACCTTTGCGGGCTCCATAGGAAGAAATAATATACTCCGTAACAGTCAATCCTTCCCGGAAATTAGTCTTGATAGGTAAATCAATAATCTCTCCTTGAGGGTCAGCCATCAGCCCGCGCATCCCTACAAGTTGCCGCACCTGAGAAATGTTACCCCGCGCACCAGAGAAAGCCATCATATAAACCGAATTCAACGGATCTGTAGCACGGAAGTTCTTCACCACCTCATCTTTCAAATCTTCTGAAGTGCTGTTCCAAGTATCGATAACTTTTTGGAAGCGTTCGACTTCTGTGATTTCACCCCTGGTGTAGCGCTGTTCTGTGATGCGAATTTCTTCTTCTGCTGCATCCAGGAGCGATCGCTTAGATGGAGGAACCTGCAAGTCATCGACGCTAATCGAAACTCCAGCCCTTGTCGCAAACCGAAAGCCCAAATCCTTCAATTTATCCGCCATTTGCGCCGTGCGGGCTGTTCCGTGATGAGTGAAAGACCAAGAAATCAGTTTTTTCAGTTGGCCTTTGTCTACAACTCGATTGCGAAAAACAATTTCTTTGTTTGATGTCATTTTTTTTGCTGTCTTTTTTTGATTAGCTGTTAGTCATTAGTCATTGGTCATTGGTCATTGGTCATTGGTCATTAGTAATTCGTCATCCGTAATTCCTCATCCGTCATCCGTAATTCGTCATCCGTAATTCGTCATCCGTAATTCGTAATTCGTAATTCGTAATTCGTCATCCGTAATTCGTAATCCGTCATCCGTAATTCGTCATCCGTCATTCGTAATTCGTCATCCGTAATTCGTAATCCGTCATCCGTAATTCGTCATCCGTCATTCGTAATTCGTAATTCGTAATTCGTAATTCCTCATTCGTCATTCGTAATTCGTAATTCGTAATTCGTAATTCCTCATCCGTAATTCGTAATTCCTCATCCGTAATTCGTAATTCGTAATTCCTCATCCGTAATTCGTAATTCGTAATTCCTCATCCGTAATTCGTAATTCGTAATTCCTCATCCGTAATTCCTCATCCGTCATTCGTAATTCCTCATCCGTCATTCGTAATTCCTCATCCGTAATTCGTAATTATTCTAATTCCCTAACCATTAATTACCGCTTGAATCGTTTGATGATAGATAATCCTTCCTGGAGTTGTGCGAATGAATTGAGTAATCAACTTGCCGTCCTTGTCCTCTCGAATACGGCGGAATTTGTACTCCTTAGTCACAATACCCTCAGCCGATTTTTCCACCTTCACCGGTTCTCCTTCTGGTTCTGTGCTTTCCATTGCACCTTGAAACCGCACCCACACATAGGAGTGCAAATCAACCAGCCCCTGTTCGTAAGCCACAACGGCATCATCCAGGTTAGAGAAATAGCGACCAGCCCCTTTTTGAGCGTGAGGATTGTCGGCTGTTAAATAGTAACAACCAAGCACCATGTCCTGAGAGGGAGTTACGATTGGTCTACCCGTTGCTGGCGACATAATGTTATTAGAAGCCAACATCAACAACCGCGCTTCGGCCTGAGATTCCAAAGACAACGGAACATGAACCGCCATTTGGTCCCCGTCGAAGTCAGCGTTAAAAGCTGGACAAACCAGAGGGTGAAGTTGAATCGCTCTCCCATCTACCAAAATCGGCTCAAAAGCCTGAATCCCCAAGCGGTGAAGTGTTGGTGCGCGGTTCAGCATCACAGGATGCCCTTCAATCACTTCTTGGAGCACTTCCCAAACCCCCGGATCGTTGCGCTGAATCATCTTTTTCGCAGCTTTGATATTGTTCACCAATCCCTGACGAATCAAGCGATGAATCACAAAAGGCTGGAAAAGTTCGATGGCCATTTCTCTTGGCAAACCGCACTGATGAATCTTCAGTTTTGGCCCGACAACAATTACTGAGCGTCCCGAATAATCAACTCGTTTACCTAACAAGTTTTGTCGGAAACGCCCTTGTTTCCCTTCAATAATGTCTGACAATGACTTCAGGGGGCGGTTGTTTGCACCCACCACTGTTCGGCCTCGCCGTCCATTGTCAATCAGCGCATCCACTGCTTCTTGCAGCATCCGTTTTTCATTACGAATAATGATTTCTGGTGCTAGAATTTCTTGCAGTCTCGCTAATCGGTTATTGCGGTTAATTACTCGTCGATAAAGGTCATTTAAATCTGATGTTGCAAAACGCCCGCCATCCAACTGCACCATCGGTCGCAAATCTGGGGGAATCACTGGAATCACTGACAACACCATCCAGTCCGGTTGGGAACCAGTAGCAATAAAGTTATCAATTACCCGCAAGCGTTTGATTAACTTGGCTCGTTTTTGACCTTTGGCGTTTGCAATATCTTCTCGCAATTTTTCCGCTTCTGACTCCAGTGGAATATTTTGCAACAAAACTTGCAAAGCCTCTGCACCTATCCCGACTTCTACGCCTGCGAGGGTGGAGTCTTCGCTGTAAAGTTCATCTTCTATTTCTAGCCAAGCGTCCTCTGTTAGCAACTGCTTATATTGCAGCTTGTCGGCGTTACCCGCATTCAGGACAACATAGGCATTGAAATAAACAATTTGCTCGACATCTCGCAGAGGCATATCTAATAGAATTGCCATGTAGCTGGGGATGCCTTTGAGATACCAAACGTGAGCTACGGGAGCTGCTAATTTGATGAATCCCATGCGGTGGCGGCGGACGCGAGATTCGGTGACTTCAACACCGCATCTTTCGCAAACAATGCCTCTATGACGAACTCTTTTGTACTTGCCACAATGACATTCCCAATCTTTTGCAGGTCCAAAAATGCGCTCGCAAAACAAGCCATCCATCTCTGGTTTTAATGTTCTGTAGTTGATTGTCTCCGGTTTTGTAACTTCTCCCGTTATCTGACCGTTGGGTAAAGTTCTCTCTCCCCACTGTCGAATTCTTTCTGGTGAAGCTAGCCCAATCTTCACGTAATCAAATCGTTGTTCTACTTTAGCCATTGTGACTCCAATTGATGATTTACAGTCGATTCAGGGAATTACGAATAGGGAATTACGAATTACGAGTAGGGAATTATGAATTACGAATTACGAATGAATAATTCGTAACAAGGGAATTACGAATGAATAATTCCGAGTGAATAATTCGTAATTCGTAATTTTTAATTCGTAATTTTTAATTCGTAATTTTTAATTCGTAATTGTGCAGTGTTTGTACCACCGCTATTGAGAGCAGGTTTAATGTGGTTGATGTTGATGGTTGGCTGTTAACTGTTAATGGTTAGTTGAGACCAATATGAGGCATTTAATTTGAGATGGTTGATTTGAGATTTTAGATTGAATCTTACTAAAAATCTCAAATCTCAAATCAATAATCCCTACTATTCCTCGTCAAATTCGTCACGGGAAAGAGACTCGTATGTAGGCCGAGAAGGCGATCGCCGCCCCCCAATATCAGCCATCAAATCCACCTCAACGTGCTCACTACCATCATCAGAAGTATTAACCTTGTGCACAGCAATATCCAAACACAAAGATTGCAACTCCCGCATCAGCACCTTGAAAGATTCCGGGGTGCCTGGGCGAGGAATCGCCTTCCCCTTGACGATCGCATTTAGAGCCTCGTTTCTACCCTGCATATCATCCGACTTCACAGTCAGCAACTCCTGCAAAGTATAAGCCGCGCCGAAAGCTTCCAAAGCCCAGACTTCCATTTCCCCGAACCGCTGGCCGCCCTGCTGCGCCTTACCCCCCAAAGGCTGCTGCGTCACCAGCGAATAAGGCCCCGTGCTCCGGGCGTGGATTTTATCATCTACCAAGTGGACGAGTTTCAGCATATAAGCGATACCCACCGTAATCGGGCGATCGAACGCCTCACCAGTCCGGCCATCATAGACAATAGTCTTACCCGGATGCTTCTCATCAAAAACCCACGGCTTACCAGTTTTGTCCCGCGCCTCCTCCAACTTACCGTGGACAGTTTCGCGAGATTTCTCAGCCCCGTGCATTTCATCAAAAGGCACCATCTTAAAGCGCATCGACAGATTTTCCCCAGCCCAGCCCAGCAAACACTCAAAAATCTGACCCACATTCATCCGAGAAGGCACACCCAAAGGATTCAACACCATATCCACCGGCGTACCATCAGGCAAATAAGGCATATCCTCCTTCGGCAAAATCCGGGACACAATACCCTTATTCCCGTGGCGGCCAGCCATTTTGTCACCGAC
Source organism: Microcoleaceae cyanobacterium UBA9251 (assembly GCA_003542015.1). Taxonomy (GTDB): domain Bacteria; phylum Cyanobacteriota; class Cyanobacteriia; order Cyanobacteriales; family Microcoleaceae; genus Microcoleus. Next base: position 11,536 of record DPLL01000136.1, read on the forward strand.
TTGAATCTTCCGCTTTTGGGCCACATAAACACGGACAACCATATTTGCCCCTGGCGGCAGTTCATCGCCCTGTTCCCGCGTGAAAACCCGCACGTCTACAACGCGGCCCTTTTCACCGTTGGGAACCCGCAGGGAGTTGTCGCGCACATCACGAGCTTTTTCCCCAAAAATAGCCCTCAGCAGTTTCTCTTCTGGCGGTTGGTCAGATTCACCTTTGGGAGTAACTTTCCCGACTAAGATGTCGCTGGCTTCTACCCAAGCCCCTTTGCGGATAATCCCCTGTTCATCCAACTGTCGCAGAGCATCTTCTCCGACGTTGGGAATTTCGCGAGTAATTTCTTCAGGGCCTAACTTAGTTTGACGAGCTTCAATTTCGTACTTCTCAATGTGGATCGAAGTATAAACATCTTCGTAAACCAGGCGCTCGCTAATCAGCATTGCGTCTTCGTAGTTGTAGCCCTCCCAAGGCATATAAGCTACCAGGATATTGTGACCCAGAGCCAGTTCTGCCCCTTCGGTGGATGAACCGTCGGCTAGCACCTGACCCGCAACAACTCGATCGCCCTCATAGCTCAAAGGACGTTGATTCAAACAAGTATCCTGATTAGAACGCTGATATTTTTGCAACTCATGTTCCACGCAGCCAGCATACTTCTGCTTAAAAGCCGACGGATTTTTCACCCTCAACTCGTCATAATCCCGAATCATGAAAAGCTCATCGCCATCGCTAGATTCCGCATCAAGCGCCAGAGACTTCACAATCACCCGCGTCGCATCAATATAAACCACCTCACCATTAGTCCGGGAAACCACCACCATCCCCGAATCTCGCGCCGCTTGAGCCTCCAAACCAGTACCCACCAGAGGCCGTTCTGGTTTGAGTAGGGGCACAGCTTGGCGCTGCATATTGGAACCCATCAGAGCTCTGTTCGCGTCATCGTGTTCTAGGAACGGAATCATGGAAGTAGCCACAGACACGATTTGGACTGGCGAAATCGCCATGTAGTCCACCTGCATCGGTGTCGTCGTCGTAAACTCTTGGCGGTAGCGGACGGCTACGGTTTCGCCCAAGAGGTTATTGTTTTCGTCAAGGCTAATGTCCCCCGGCGCAACCCGCAAATCATCCTCTTCATCGGCCGTCATATAAACAGGAGCTTTATCCCGCAGCACTCGTCCTTTTTCTACTGGATAAAAAGGAGTTTCAATGAAGCCATAGGAATTAACTCGCGCGTGAGTCGCCAGAGAACCAATGAGTCCGGCGTTGGGGCCTTCTGGAGTTTCGATGGGGCAAATCCGACCATAGTGCGATGGGTGAATATCCCGCACCGCAAACCCCGCCCGTTCACGAGTCAAACCACCAGGTCCCAAAGCTGAAAGCCGACGTTTGTGCGTCAGTTCGGCTAGCGGATTAGTCTGATCCATAAACTGCGACAACTGCGACGAACCAAAAAACTCCTTAATCGCCGCCACCAATGGTTTCGGGTTCACCAAAGAAGCCGGACTCAAAGAATCCGCATCCGAAACAGTCATCCGTTCCCGGATAATCCGTTCTAGGCGGTTTAGACCCACCCGCACCTGGTTTTGCAACAGTTCTCCCACACTTCTGACCCGACGGTTTCCCAAGTGGTCGATGTCATCCGTTGAGCCGATGTCGAATTCTAAATTAATCAAATAGTCGATCGCCGTCAAAATATCCTGCGATGTCAACACCCGCACCGTATCAGGGACTGTCAAGCGCAACTTTTTGTTGAGTTTGTAGCGCCCCACTCGGCCCAAATCGTAGCGTTTGGGGTCGAAAAAACGCGAATTCAGCAACTGTTCGCCACCCGCCACGGTGGGGGGTTCACCTGGACGCAGCTTGCGATATAGCTCCATCAGAGCCTCTTCTTCGCCGAACTGACCTTCTTTTTCGATCGTCTTCTGGAAATATTCCGGGTGGCGCAGCGAGTCGTTGATTTCCCCATCCGTGAGTCCCAAAGCCTTCAGCAACACCTGAGCACTCAGTTTCCGGGTTTTGTCGATTCTCACCCACACCAAGTCGTTCTTATCTGTCTCAAATTTCAGCCACGCCCCACGGTTGGGAATCAGCGACGCATTGTAGGAACGGCGACCGTTTTTGTCCGTTTCCGATTTGTAGTAGACCCCGGGCGATCGCACGATTTGGTTGACGATGACCCGTTCAGCACCGTTGATGATGAAGGTGCCGCGTTCGGTCATCAAGGGTAAGTCACCGATGAAGACTTCTTGTTCTTTGATTTCGCCTGTTTCTTTGTTAATCAGACGGGTGGGCACGTACATTTGCACTGAGTAGGTGCTGTCCCTGCGCTTGGCTTCGTCTACGTCGTATTTGGGGCGCTTGAGTTTGAAGTCTTTGCCCATAAAGTGAAGTTCCAGCTTCCCTGTGTAGTCGGTAATCGGGGAAAAACTGTCGAGTTCTTCGATCAGGCCGGCCTCCAGGAACCAGCGAAAGCTGGCCCGTTGGATTTCGATCAGGTCGGGCAAGGTGAAGGCGAATTCTGTGTAGTCTTTAGTGGTCATGGGTGTCCTTTTTCCGCGATGGCTCTAGCTTTTTACATTGCGCCCAAGAGGGGCGTATTTTTACCTTGCTTGCGTTTTTTTGATGGATTGTGAGAGAGAATTTATATGATGTTTTCGATCGCCTACCGACTGCTGCAACGGTTATTTGTGCGGGTTGCTCGCAGTGGATTATTTCTGATTTTGGCTTCCATCGTAGGAACACGGCACTGCGTCCATTTGGCTCCGACCTCTTGGTGTTCTATTGTAATTTTTCTACACATTTGAGTCCTAGAATTGACTTTTAAGCTATCGCCAAATTGCTGAGGTTCCAAGTTTTTTTTGATGTGTATTTTTCAGGTATTAGTTGAATTTTTTGCCTGACCCGAAGGTACAATGCGGGCGTTGCGCTGGCAGTTTCGGAGAAACTGCGATCGCCCCAGATGTGCGCCAACGCTCGATCGGCTGGTTCTCTTGATTATAGGGCGCAAATCCGATCGAGGGCAAACTTCAAAGGATAACATATTTTCAGTGTAGGCTGCTGCGGTTTCCTGGTTCTGGATGGCAGTAAGTAGAAGAGAAATGGAAGTCGGAAGAAGGAAGAAGGCAGAAGACTTATGCAGCAAGCTTTTTAGTCATTCGTATTTTACGTTTAATTAGGTGGATTTACTGATCTACCTTGCTTTCCTTTAACTCGCTCTTTTTTTCCTCGTTCCTATTTTCGGCTTAAAGTGAAAGACCGAATAGCTGACAGGCATTTTCCGTTGTCTGCTGACACAAAGTTTCGAGAGAAACTCCTCTCAATTTAGCAACTTGCTCAGCTACATGGTAGACGTAAGCTGGTTCGTTGCGTTTTCCCCGCTGGGGTACGGGGGCGAGAAAGGGGGAATCTGTCTCAACTAGGAGGCGATCGCTATTTACCATACAAGCTGATTCTTGTATTTGCAAGGCTTTTTTAAAGGTGACTGTTCCGCTAAAACTGATGTAGAAACCCAGATCTAAAAACCATTGGGTTTCTTCGGGAGTCCCTCCCCAGCAGTGCATGACTCCGGGCACAGGGCCGCGAGTTTGCCAAAAATCCCTCAGCATTTCTGCCATTGGGGCGGCTGCGTTACGACAGTGGATAATCACCGGTTTGTCAAGTTGCTGGGCGATCGCCAGTTGTGCTTCAAATACTTTGAACTGGTGTTCTCGATCGTCCGCTTTGTAAAAGTCCAGTCCGGTTTCGCCGATCGCCACTACTCTAGAATCAGAACTCGCCAATTCCCTAATCTGGCTTCCAGTCTCGTCTGTCCACTTTCCTGCATCTAGGGGGTGGAGCCCAACAGCAAAGGAGACTTCAGGAAACTGATTGGCGATCGCTTGAATGCCGGCAAACTCTGCTGGCTCTACGCAGGAATGAACCAGACGAACCACACCTGTTGCGCGCCAGCGTTCTCGAATGGCTTCTAACTCTGATTTGTACGTATCAAAATTGATATGAACGTGGGTGTCGATGAGCTGCATGAGGGAAGCAGAGTAGAGGAGAAAATGGGAATTGTTTTGAGTGAGCACAGATCCCACAGTTGAGCCAGAGGGAGCCTGGGAGAATGGAATTACGAATTACTAATTACTAATTACGAGTGAATAATTCGTAATTAGTAATTAGTAATTGTTATGGCCTTCTGCTTTCTGTTTTAGGATGCTACTTGTGTTTCATGTGGCTTCAGGGTTCTCGCCAACCGGGATTTCTTGCGATCGCCGTTGTTGCGGTGGAGTACACCTTTTTTGACAGCTTTATCGATTTTGCTGTAAGCCTCGGACATCCGCTGCTGCACTTCTTGCATTGACTCAGGGCTCGGAGCAGCCGCATACTTGTCAACGGCTGCAAAATACTTCTTCATCAGGGTTTTGACTGCTGACTTGTAAGATTTGTTGTACAAGCGGTTGCGTTCGGCGATTTTGACTCGTTTAACGGCGGACTTAATATTTGCCATAGTTCAGTTACTGGAAGTAGGTATTCATTTTGGTTGACACTCCCGGGCGTGAACGCACTGGGATTTCTAAGAAACTATCAAAAAGCAGTTCTTAAGGGCGCTGTCAAAACACCTCTACACGCTCAACTCTACTAACTTGGATCTTGACACTCCCCGCCGTGAACGCGCGAGGATTCTTAAGAAACTACCAACAGGAGTTAAAGTCACGGTTGATTGCGCGCAATTTTTGAGTATACAATATTTCGGCGTTTTTTTATAAAAAAATTATCAGGTGTTGGAAAAACTAACATAGCACATATTCTGCTCAAAATCCCATTCCCGGAAAAATCCAAGTTAAGCTATAACAAAGAGTACGGGTGATTCTAGCTTCGGCAAGAAGCATTTACAGAAGGTAGAAGGCAGAAGGCACTCATGCAGAAGGCAAAAGGCAGAAGGCAGAAAAATAATTCTCCCACTCTTCCCCTCTCCCTCTGCCTGAGCACCCTCTCCCCTCTCCTAGAGCACCCGGTTCTCAGGCGGGCAATTCCTAAGGAAGGCATTCCGAATCTCCATGCTGCGAATCATTACTCAGTGGGTTGAAGCACAAGCTGAACTGCGACGGATCTGCGATCGCACCCATGACGAACTCGTCGTTCACAAAGAAGCAACTGTGCGGGAAGTGCTGCAAGCTGTAAGGCGCCAAGGCGATCGGGCTGTGCTGCACTACACCGCTGAATTCGACCACATCACCCTAAATGTGGAAGAATTGCGGGTAAGTGGCGCCGAATTGGATGCTGCTTACCAGCAGGTGTCGAAAGAATTATTAAATGCAATCCGGGTCGCTTGCAAACAGGTAGAGGCGTTTCATCGACAGCGCCTCCCGAAGTCTTGGGTACAGTTTGGCTCGGACGAAACAGTTTTGGGCAAGCGGTATACGCCGGTCGATCGAGCGGGAATTTACATCCCTGGCGGTCAAGCGTCCTATCCCAGCTCGGTGATTATGAATGCGGTGCCTGCAAAGGTCGCCAAGGTTCCGAGACTGGTGATGTGTACTCCCCCCGGACAGGAGAAGAAAATGAATCCTGCGGTGCTCGTAGCGGCTCAGGAAGCGGGAGTTGATGAGATTTATCGGGTAGGTGGGGCTCAGGCGATCGCGGCTTTGGCCTACGGTACGGAAACTATTCCGAAGGTGGATTTAATTACTGGGCCGGGGAATATTTACGTCACTCTGGCGAAAAAACTGGTTTACGGGACTGTAGGGATTGATTCTCTGGCGGGCCCGTCGGAAGTGCTGATTATCGCTGATGGGAAGGCTAACCCCGTCCACGTCGCTGCGGATATGTTGGCTCAAGCTGAACATGATTCGATGGCGTCGGCGATTTTGCTGACGGCGGATTCGGTGCTGGCGAGAAAAGTGGTGGCTGAGGTAGACAGACAGTTGACAAATCACCCGCGCCGAACTTTAACAGAAAAGGCGATCGCTAATTATGGTTTAGTCGTAGTAGTTGAGTCTCTCAAGGCGGCGGCGGAACTCTCTAACGAGTTTGCCCCGGAACACTTGGAATTGCAAGTGGCAGAGCCCTGGGCCTTGCTGGAGCAAATTCGCCACGCTGGGGCGATTTTCTTGGGCTGCTCGACGCCGGAAGCTGTGGGAGACTATTTGGCGGGGCCCAATCACACTTTGCCGACTTCTGGGGCGGCGAGGTATGCGTCGCCACTATGTGTCGAAACTTTTATGAAGCATTCCAGTTTGATTGAATATTCGCCTGCTGCACTTAAGAAGATGGGTAAAGCTATCAATGTTTTGGCCGAAGCTGAGGGGCTTCCTTCTCACGCTGATTCGGTGCGGCTGCGGACTGAAAACGATCGGGATGCAGAATTTTAGCTAAACAGACGGGAATCCCTCGCAGGATAACGCTTCGTTTCCCGCATGGATGACGAGACGGGCCAATATTTGCTAGAATGCCCTAAGTGGGGCTGTGTTCCTCACTTTAAAATGCCGTAGAGGGAAACAATTGGAGTACCTTGAAGGAAGTTCTAGATATCCTTAACCGGACTCTGAATCCCACACCATATCGCTGGCGATTGGTGTGGGAACGTCACCTTCTAGATGGTAGATTTTAGATGGGTGGTGCTGGTGGGAAGTGAAAGATGGTTGCAAGTAGGCAACAATCTAGTAATCTCAATTTATGAGATCTAAAATCTCATATTGAAGTTAATAACTTTTACTTGCCACCAGCCAAGTAAAAATTTAAGATCTATTATCTGAGATTTGAAATGGCATGGTATTGAAGACAGTTTTGGTAGCGATCGACGATTCAGAGTTTGCCGAACAGGTGTTGCAAGCTGTGGGAAAATTCCAGCTAGAACCGACAACAAAGGTGATTCTAGTTCATGTTGTGAATTCGGGAACGTCGGATTTTGAGATGATGCTCGATCGACCTCACTCTCAGGGAGATGAGGTTCCTTACCGAAAGGTGGAAAGGTTGCTGCAATCTTATCAGGAAAAGTTGCCTTGCGAGAGCGAGTTGGAGATTGTTTCGGGGGAACCGGCGGAGGAGATTGTGCGTTTGGCTAATATCTATCAGGCTGATGTAATTGCGATCGGCTGTCGGGGTTTGACTGGTGTGAAGCGGATTTTGGAGGGTTCGGTGAGCTCTCAGGTTGTGGCGGATGCTCACTGTTCGGTGTTCGTGGTGAAGGCGAAGTAAGTAGGCTGGTAAATGCGATCGACTATTGCATTTACCTAGACCAAGATAGTTATTAATACCATTTGTTAGTGGAATGCAAAAATTGACGATATATCATATCTCTGCTGTTTTGTCAATAAACAAGTGAGATATAACATGAGTATTGCCCAAAACCCTGAAACAAAGCTGATGGAAAAAATCCGTAGTTTACCGCCAGATCAAATTACGGTATTAGAAGATTTTATCGACTTCCTATTAACGCGAAGTGAAGCTCGTCTTCTCGTTTATACTGCAACTAAACTCTCAGAAACAGCTTTTGCTAAAATTTGGGATAACTCAGAGGATGCTGAGTATGACGAGTTATAATTTTGGTGATGTGGTTTGAGTTCCGTTTCCTTTTAGCGATAAAACTACTAATAAAAAACGTCCAGCAGTTGTGATTAGTTCCGACGTTTATAATGCAGAATATCCCGATCGCATTCTGATGGGTATAACGAGTCAAGTTAGCAGTAGCCCGAAAGTCGGTGATATTATCATCACAGATTGGCGATAGGCTGGTATTTAGGAATTTTGGGAAATGTATGTTATCATTAAAGTGGCAGTTGATTTAATCCTAGTTTTCAAGAGTAATATACCAAAGCTTTCCAGAATTTTTACTATGATGAAAGAGCAAACATTTGAACTGGATGAATCTCAGATAAAATTTCTCCAAAGTTGTCAAAAATATGGATTTAAAGACGCAAATGAAGTAGTAAGAATCGCAATTAAACGCCTGGAATTAGCATTAGAAACGGAGCGATTGGAAGAATCCGCTGCTCTCTATGCAGAAATCTATAAGGAAGATACAGACTTGCAAGAATTGACGGAGTTAGGTTTAGAAGAATGGCCGAAGTTATAAAATTGAAACGCGGTTTAATTGTGGAGATTGAACCGTCTGAAAGAAATGGGTTAACAAAAAAATCTATTGCTGATTGTTTGCAAACCCGCCCTATTGATTATAGTTCTCGTGGGGTAGATATCCGAGGTGAACTTGAACCAGAGGTTATAATAAAAATTGATCTAGCTCTCAGAATCGTGTTTGCTTTGTAATTTTCAAGCCTTTTAAAGAAGCAATAATCAAGAGGTTAGGAGGCGATCGATCTTTATTTCTTGAAAGTTCATAGTTTCTCAAAGCAACCGGGTTTCTAACCTACTCAATACTTTGAATTAATTTAATGTTATTCCTCAGCCATTCATTGACCAAAACTTGAACGTCAATATTTTTATGTTCAGCAATTTTAGTCACAAACTGCTCGACATCAGGTTCGAGATAAATCGGATAATGAAACGTAGCATCAGGATGGTAAAACTTGCCTTGTTCTGACGCAGAAAAATCATACTCAGATTTCATAATTTTCTCTCTTGATAATATTGTGTTTCAGTGAAAGTAGCTTTCCGAGCGGAAATAATCCGAATGATGCAGGAGGAGCTATCAGTTTGTTCAAAAGTATGAACAACAAGCCTGACAATGCCTGTTTCATCTAAACCTATGGTAATCCATCTATCTTCATCTTGACTGTGTTCTTCATCATAGATTGTTAATTGATAAGGATCGCGGAAAATAGTTGAAGCCAAACGAAAATTTAATTGATGCTTGCGAATATTTTGCTTTTCTTTGGCTATATTCCAATCAAAGTTATAATCCAAGGGTATCGAGCGTGAAATTAATGTATAAGCAAATTATAGCATGACTTCTGAGTTGATGCAATTCGGATAGTTGAAAAAGGGCGATCGCTCTTCAAAAAGGAAGGGCGATCGCCATGATTGATGAATTATGGGCGATCGCCTTTTTGAATTATTAGAAAGGGCGATCGCTCTTTTTTGACCGCAGATGGACACTGATTAACGCGGATGCAAGAAGGGCGATCGCTCGTTTGGTGAGTTATGGGCGATCGGGTTTCTTAATTTGGGTGAAAAAGGGCGATCGCTCATCTGTCGAGTATTCTGAAAAACACTTTTCCTAAGAAATTTTGATACTCACTGGAGCGAGAGATTGGTAGGAACTAAAAATGTCCGACTTCTGAAGAGGCGGGAAATTCCAAGAGGGTGTACGCCATGTGTTATTTACATCCAAAACACTAACCCGCCCAACAAAAGGTATTTCTGGTCCAATAGTTACACCATATGACATATTTCCTGCTATGCCAAAATTTGTGGAGATAATTGATGATGGCTTGGCTTGTAAATCCACATTATACACTTGACCTGATTGCACATTTTCAGGAATTTTGATATCCAAGTAGCTGAAGGTTCGGAAATCATCAGGATTTGGATCGAAATCAAGATTGGATGTACTTCCATTGGCATTGAATACAAAGTAACTTGTTTTCAGTTCTGTTTTCTGAGTAACAGTTGGTCCAAATGCTAGCGTCAATTCGACACCTACTTTATTTAGTGACTCCTTTGCCGCCTTGATCTGGGGATTTGGAAGATCCATCACGTTAATTGAAAAATCACTATAACCCTCAGAAGTAAGATTGTTATTGGATATTCCATCACTCTCTGTAGTGAGTCCTGCGGATAGTAAATCCCAATTTAAAGATCCAACGTTGATGTCTGTTAAAGGAGCATTCCAACCATCTGGTTTGTAAGAATATTTGAAGTTAAATCCTCCATTTAACTCAGAGCCAATCCGTGTGTTTAACTTACTCTGATCATCCAGATCGGAAACAATTTTTAGGCGGACTGTTTCACCTGGTTTAGCGGTAGTTGGATAATCAACTGTAATGTCCGATACTAGATTAGCATCAAAACCACCCGTACTTAGGTATGCGTTATATCCAGCCTCAAAGTGAGCAGCGTGTTCACCAAAAAACTGACGCTTCTCATCTAAGAAGTCTTTCGACCAACTCCAGTCGAGATCAACTAAAGGGGTATTATTCGACCAAAGGCTTTGATTTTTTAACTCAAATGAGGTATTCCAGAATGATTTAGTAACTCTTTCTACAGGGTTACTAGGGTTAGTGTCAGGCGGATTGGTTGGATTGGGATTAACTGGATTAGAATTGTCGGGGTTCGTGACAGGATTGGGATTGCCTGGCTTGGGAATAGGGTTAGGTTTTACAGGACTATTACCTGAATTATTAGATGGCAAATCAGTGCCTTCTTGGTATGCGATCGCCTTACTACCATTCCAGTAAATGTGACCGTGTTCAAAGTATTGAACGATATTTCCCCCCAGATTCTTTTCTTCACTCGTTGGAGCGCCCAACCAGCCATTTAATCCACCTGTGTTCAAGAATTCCTGATAGAATTTGTCGTCGATGGTGTAACCGTTGAGATTAATTGAATTAGACTGTGGCGGATTAAAGTCAACATTCTGGTTGTTGTTAGCTGGCGGATTGAAGTCAACATTCTGGTTGTTGTTAACTGGCGGATTGAAGTCAACATTCTGGTTGTTGTTAACTGGCGGATTAAAGTCAACATTCTGGTTGTTGTTAGCTGGCGGATTAAAGTCAATATTNNGGGTTGTCATTGGCTGGCGGATTGAAGTCAATATTCGGGTTGTCATTAGTCGTTGGCTGCTGCTGAGGTGCTGATACCTCTTTGGGAATCTGAATTTCTTGCCCAGCAAAAATCTCATCTGGATTGGAAATACCGTTGTGTTGAGCAATCCAGTTGTAAGCATCTGGAGAAGCATCACCCATTGTGTCGAGTGCAATTTGGCTGAGGGTATCTCCCGACTGAATAGGGTAAGACACCCAATCATAGTATTTGCCATTGCCATTAAACTGATCGGCTGTCGCCCTTTCTAATGGCGTCACCAACCCTTCCTTACCCCAAGTTGTCGGATTCGAGAAAGGTGTCGGAATATAAAGTTGTGGCGCTGTTTCCTTCGCCATTGCCACAGCTTTATTCAAATTCACCACCCCAAAACCCGTCTCCTCATCCCATCCGGGCGCCTTCAAATCGATCGCACTTCCAGTCAAAACATCAATCACTTGAGTAGGATTCAAATCGGGATTAGCCTCCCAAACCTTAGACGCCATCCCCGCCGCCTTAGCCGCCGATGCCGAAGTTCCCGACATCGTACCAATATCATCGCCAACAGTCGATAAAGTCGGATTGTCGATCGCACCTCCGGGCACTAAAATATCCAAACCATTACCGTAACTCGAATAATCCGATCGCCCAAATCCATCAGACGAACCAACCGTCAGAATATTCTCAAACTCCTGGGAAGATTGACCCAAAACAGACATCACACCGCCGTCATTCCCAGCCGCCACAACTAACAGCACTCCACTCTGACGCGCATTTTCCAATGAAGCACGTTCTCGGTTCGTAAATTCGTAACGAGTGGTAATACTTCCATCAGCATTCTTTTGAGTTAAATCGAGGGGCAAAAGTGCGATCGCATTCTTCTGCTTTTGCGCCTTCGCCTCACTCACAAAATCATTTAAAGCTAAATCCCATTCCCCAGAACCAATTGCCCGACTTAGATACACATTGGCTTTATCGTTGTAGCCATCAATGCCTTTGTCGTTGCCTTGAATTGCACTAACTAAACCCCAGTTAAAAGTGCCATGTTCGTTACCAGTACCAGCCGTAAACAAGGGATTGCTGTCTTTGTCAATGCGATCGCGCCCGAATGTCACTTTAGAGTAATCCAAATCGGGATTGTTCGCCGCAAACCCAGTATCGAAAATGCCGATAAATGCGCGATTTTCTGGCGGCAAACTAATCGGCAATACGGTTTCAACAGGCGCTTCAGGTGTCGGCGGAAGTTCAACCAGAGGCGGTTCCGGCGCGATTTGAGGCGGTTGCACCAGTGGTATTGGACGGGGGATAGGTAGCGTTGCTACAGGCTGTGCGATCGCAACAGGTGGCGTTACAGCCACAGGTGGTTTTGGATCAACTGCTGGCGTTGTTACCGGTGGCGTTGTCTCCACAGGCGGCGTTACAGCTACCGGTGCGGTTGTCTCAGTCGGTGGCGTTACAGCCACAGGTGGTTTTGTCTCAATCGGTGGCGTTACAGCTACTGGCGGCGTTGTTTCGACTGCTGGCGTTGTTACCGGTGGCGTTGTCTCCACAGGCGGCGTTACAGCTACAGGCGGTTTTGTTTCAATCGGTGGCGTTACAGCCACAGGCGGCGTTGTCTCCACAGGCGGCGTTACAGCTACAGGCGGTTTTGTTTCAATCGGTGGGGTTACAGCTACAGGCGGCGTCGTCTCAACAGGTGGCGTTACAGCCACAGGTGGCGTTACAGCCACAGG
>DPLL01000305.1 GCA_003542015.1 Microcoleaceae cyanobacterium UBA9251
GGTTGCAGCACAGCTTTAATTACTTGGAGAAAACGGTTAGGCTTTTTAGCTTGACCGTTGAGATTGCGGCGGTCTTTCACTTTTTCAGAAAGATGTCGCATCACAGATAAATCCAGTTCATCAATGAAATGATCTGCTATACGTTCTCCCATTAAATCAATAGCTTCAGAATACTGATTAGTCAATGTTTCTATGGCATCATAAGCTTCATCAGCAACTTGACTGGCTACGGTTTGATGCGGAGCGCCTGAAGTCTGAGATTGACTGCGGCGGCGGTCTAAAAGACTTTGGTAGTCAGCAATACTCATTCCCAAATTGTAGATGTGGTGGTGAGCGTGATCCATCAAATCTACTTCGCTGGGATAGAAGAAACCGCGAGTGCTATTGATACCGTGGAGTTTGGCCCAACGCCGCAGAATTGCTTCGTCTTGCATTTGGTATCGCTCTAACATTTGAGCTGTGTTCAGCTCTACTTCTGGTGTCACTTTGAAATCGCTCATCGGTAAATCCTCGGTTGTGAGTAAATAAATAAAATTGAAAGTTATGGTCAGTGATTTTTGTGCTGTCGGAAAATGACGATCGCTCCTGTGACGGCGTTAAGGGAAGTTTGCGGTCGTTTGCTAGCCGTCGATCGAGCTATAGTTGTGCAAACGGCTGTGGCGATCGGGGTAGCGTCATCAAAGAGCATTGTCTCGATCGCGCTCTCAACCAACTGCACAGGGTTAATTATATAGCTGATGGTAGTGTTTCAACGACGATTGAAAATAGTAAATTTTACTTATTTAACTTGAATTTATAGTAATTTTAAGCTAGAATAGTGCAAACAAGTGTGCAATTAATAATTTTAGTAGTTGCGATCGAGATTCTTGCTATGCCTCTATACGATTATTTCTGTTCCAGCAACAACCAGCAGCTAGAAGTTTCCCACAGTATGAACCTGGAAGTTTTGACTTGGGGCCAACTGTGCGATTTGGCTAAGTGCGATCCGGGAGACACGCCCGCAGATGCGACAGTACGTCGCTTGCTGAGTGCTCCGAGGTTGATGAAGCCGACATCGGACACCGAGTATAAAAATCAGGGCTTCAGTAAGTACGTGAAGCGGGATGAAGGGGTTTATGAAAATGTCACGGCTAAGGATGGTGAAAGCCGGATTGTGAATCGAGATGGTCAGCCTCTTAAAGACTGAAAAGCCAGACTGATTAAGTTTGTAGTGAGGACGAAGAGTCCTATGGTGGAGCTTTTCATTTAATCATGACTCTTTGTCCTTACTACACTCTAAATTATTTTAGCATCCGCATTCAAGGATAGCAGAAACCGGCAATAATTTGAGAGAGCATGACAAAATGGAGAATTTTTTATGAAAGTTGCGATCGTCGGTTGTGGTTATGTCGGTACAAGGGTAGCTAAAAATTTACGCAGCAAATCCGATTATACCGTGACGGCGACAACTACGACGGTTTCACGAGTAGTTGAATTGGAGGGTGTCGCCCAGCGGGTGGCTGTACTCAAAGGAAATGACATAGATGCGATGACGGCTGTATTGCAAGAACAAGATGCTGTTATGCTGTGCGTAGGTGCTCCTAATTCTCGTACTTATCAGGAGAGTTACTTAGATACGGCGACTACTTTGGTATCAGTTTTAAAGGAGATACCGACAGTAAAGCAAGTTATTTATACCGGGACTTATTCAGTGTATGGCGATCGCCAAGGTGAACTGGTAAATGAAGAGTCACCAGTCGCACCTGCTAATCAAAATGGTGAGATTCTTGCAGAAACAGAACGAGTTTTATTAGCAGCATCGAGTCCAAATCTGAAAGTTTGTATTCTCCGTTTGGGTGGAATTTACGGGCCTGAACGAGAATTAGTTAAATTCTTTGGAAGTTGGGCTGGGAGCACTCGTCCTGGTAGGGGGGAAGATGCTACTAATTGGGTTCATCTGGATGATATTGTTGGGGGGTTAACTTTTGCTTTGGAAAATGGATTGCAGGGAGTTTATAATTTAGTGGGCGATGTGTCGCTATCTAGTGGTGAATTGCTCGATCGCATTTGTGAAGCTAATAATTTGCCTAAAGTTTCTTGGGATGGAAGTCCTAGCGTGCGGCCTTATAATGCTAGGATGTCGAATCTCAAGATTCAGGCGGCGGGTTATCAGTTTGTTCATCCTGAGATGAGGGAGTTTTAGTTGGGCGATCGGTCTTTTTTTTAACCGCAGATTTATCACAGGCGGGACGCCCGTGCCACAATGAACGCAGATGTCGGAAAGGGCGATCGCACTTCACTTAGGTTGTGTTAAATATTGTTTTATGACACCATTACTAATGCCTTCTCTTCTTCCCAAAAAAGTGATATTTCGAGTTTTCCTGATGCTGTAAATGTTTGAGCTGCAAATAGTGCCGTCTCTAAATTTATACACATCTTGGCGGAATAATTACCTTCTTGTCCGCCGACAACTAGCTTTTCTATTGCATCTGCTTTTGATGGATCTACTAAATTATGGAAGCTAACGTTATCAAAAGTTACGTTAACAATATATTGGCCGGATTCACCGCCGCCAATGCTCATATAACACTCGTCATCTGCACCCAAGGTAACTAAAGTTTTACTTTTTCCGTCTAACTCGCGGATGGCTTGTTCTATTTGACTCCAAGTAGGACTTTCTATTAAGTCACCTTCATCCTGGTTGCCAACCCAATTTTCTGCTGATAGGTTTAATACAAACATTATTGCCTCCTTCTATTTGGGGGTTTAACGGTTATTGTCTTACTTCCACTGGGAGTAATAATTTCTAATTCTTCTATATTTAACTGCCAAGCCATAGAGTTTACTCCACCTCTTAAGCCGCAGGCTGCACAAAGTTCGCGATCGCAAATCAAACGTGCTTTACCTCCTCTAATGCCCGCATCGGCTGCTTGTTGAAAAGCATCGGCTTCAGCGTGGGTTTTTGTGATAGGATTGACATTAAAGGTTATTTGCCGACGATTGGGGTTGCTGCCAGAGTTGATGCCAAAAAAACTTTGACCAGCTATTTCTAGTTTAGCTATGGTTGATTTATCGGTTTCGCTGCCAGCCGCTGGTAAACCTAGGCTTTGTCTATATGCAGCTAGTTCATCAAACACACTTTATATTTTTGCCTTTCCTTTGGGTTGACTGCCTCTATTTTACCAGATTTCGTTCTGGATTTTGGGATTTGGGAGTGCGATCGCTTTATTTAACTGAAGATTCACGCAGGTTAACCCCGAAAATACGGAAGTTTGCTCCTTTACTCACCGCAAATTCACGCAGATTAACGCCATTGCTACTACAACATATTCACAGGAACCAAAGCCTTGACAAAGAGCCATTATTGGTGTAATCTCTAACCTAGACAAGCCATAAATAATAAAAAACTGTGACTGAAAGCTTTTCACCCTTAGTACAAGATACAACAAAAGCCCAAAGCGAAAGCATAGAGACAGTTGTGTCGAGATTGAAAAACAAGCGTGTATATATTCCTGATTATCAGAGAGATGCTGAACAATGGAACTCTCGAAAAAAATCTCTATTTATTGAGTCACTGTTAAATAATCTCACCATTCCCGCTTTCTTTTTCTGTGAAGATGAAAATCGGAACTATGAGGTGGTTGATGGACAACAGCGACTCAATACTATCTGGCAATTTGCTGACGATAATTTTATAATTAGTAATGATTCACATATTGAATACATAGCACCCCAAGCTGCACTATATGGTGGTAAAAAATTTAGTCAGTTGAGTCGGAACTTACAAAACATATTTAATGATTACCCGTTAACTATAATGTATCTTCCGAAAAACTTGCATTTGCCCACGAAGTTAGAAATATTCAGAAGAATCAATGAAGGGGGAACTCCCCTTTCTGGTCAGGACATTCGTTTAGCTTATTACAGCCAATCTAAAGCTGTTACTTTTATTCGTTTAGTCGGGATTCACCAAGATCCTAACAACGTAGATGAAGATGATGATGAAACAGATAAATATGACCAAATTAAGCAGCCATCTCAACGGATGCTTGAATTAGCTCAAAGTAAAGGACTTTCTAACCCTTGGGATAGCAATATTGATGCTAGAGATATGTGGTATCAGTGGTGGGAGGAGAAAGAAAGGGTCAAAGGGCAAACACCATCTTTGATGTTTTTATGGTATCTAGTTTGTCTTGATCGCGCTACTTTCCATAACTTATTGAAAAGACCACATCATCTCCAAACGGGCTTTGGAGGTTTGACTGAAAATGCTCTAGACATCTACTGTTATCAGCTACAGTATCAAGAAATAGAGCAAAAACAGCAGCCAAAAGTTATTTGTGATTTAGAATTAATATCTCAACGTTTTAAGGGATTTGCCGAATGGATGGAAGTGATTTTATCCAGAGGAATGTCAGGAGTAAGTGTTGATAAATACAAACAGCTAGCTCTGTTTATAGCAGGAGCCGTTGAATTAAAGCTCTCACCCATGAAAGTGTCTGATCAACAATGGAATTTAATTAGCGAGTTCATTCGCCAGCCTCGAAAAACTGGCAAAAAGATACTGGGTTTCGATGGGTATCCGGAACCAAAAGGTATTTGGAATGGCAAAAGAGGGCAAAAAGAACAATGTGATAAAGCCTTTGAAATTGCCAGAAGTATTTTGAAGTAGGATGTTTTAATGGTTGATATTCCAGAAGAGTTGCAGCCATGCAGTCCTAAAGCGAGAACTTTTCCCTTAGTTTGGAAAGAAGCATACTTTAGGTTACACTTTAACACTGGGTTGAAGGGATATGTTTGCCCTACGTGCAAGAGAGTATTTCGAGGGCCTAAAGGTTTTAATGAACTAAAAGCCGATCACATTTACCCTTTTAGCAAAGGTGGTTTAACTATATGGGATAACCTTCAACTCCTGTGCTTGCGGTGTAACTTAAGTAAAAGCAATAAGGTTTAAGTAATTTGGTATGGCGGGCATTTGCCCACCTCCCAACTTACCCCATAATCGCACCAAAAAAGTCGATCGTCTCTTTCAATGCTTTCACAAACACATCAATCTCCTCATAAGTATTGTAAAAATACAAACTCGCCCGCGCCGTCGATGAAAGGTTCAAATAGCGGTGCAAAGCTTGCGTGCAGTGATGCCCCGATCGAATTGCGACTCCCTCCTCATCCAACATCGTAGCCAAGTCTTGAGGGTGAATTTCTCCGGCGCTAAATGCCGCTAACGCCGCCCTACCTTCGCCGTTGCTGTCTGGTTGCGGCCCATAGATTTTAATCTCTGGAATTTGCCGCAATTGTTGGAACAGATAAGCCGTTAATTCTGCTTCGTAAGCGTGAATCTTATCCATGCCAATGTTAGTAAGATAATCCACGGCTGCACCAAGGGCGATCGCCTCTCCGATTGCAGGTGTGCCGGCCTCAAATTTGTGCGGCAAATCGGCATAGGTGGAATACTCAAGAAACACGTCAGCAATCATCTCGCCACCGCCAAAAAACGGAGGCATTTCTCTCAGCAAATCTAACTTTCCATACAAAAAACCGATGCCAGTGGGAGCGCACATTTTGTGCCCGGAAGCAACCAACCAATCGCAATCCATTGCCTGCACATCTATTACCATATGCGGCACGCTTTGGCAAGCATCAATTAAAACTTTTGCGCCGAAACTGTGGGCAATTTCGCAGATTTCTTTGACAGGATTTATGCAGCCCAAAGTATTAGAAACGTGAACTATGGAGACTAACTTAGTTCGAGAGGAAATCAGCGTTTTAAACTGTTCTAAATCAAACTCCTGACTCTCCGTTAACTCGACAAACTTGAGTACCGCACCAGTTTTTTGAGCTATCATTTGCCAAGGCACCAGATTGCTATGGTGTTCCATTACTGACAGGATGATTTCATCTCCTGCTTGCAGATTGTTCAAACCCCAAGAATAAGCAACTAAATTAATCGCTTCGGTAGCATTGCGAGTGTAAACAATTTCTTGGCGGGAAGCTGCATTGATAAAAGCAGCCACTTTATCTCTAGCGCCTTCGTAAGCATCTGTGGCTTTCCCGCTGAGAGTATGGGCACCCCGGTGAACATTAGAATTGTATTGTTCATAATATTCTCGCCAAGCATTGATCACAGCTAAAGGTTTTTGAGAAGTAGCTGCATTGTCGAGATACACTAGCGGTTTACCGTTGACTTTTTCATTCAAAATTGGGAAGTCACCGCGCACTTTTGAGGCTAAGGTTTTTTCTTGAATAAGTGTCATATTTTTCAGAAGTTAGTATTGTTGTGAAACTCGCTTCTAGGGCGTATTGTTGAACCCGGAGATCCCCCCTAACCCCCCTTAATAAGG
>DPLL01000302.1 GCA_003542015.1 Microcoleaceae cyanobacterium UBA9251
TACAGAGTTGGCATTGCCAAGGGTAGACTCCGGTTCACTTCAACGGAGTTTACCCTGAGCGTAGTCGAAGGGCTCAGGATAAACTCCGTCGAAGTGTTGTTTTTGTTGATTTATGTCATTGATTATGTGATTTTTGGCTGAGGATTGCTTGAGTTTTTTTACAATAATGTAGCAAGATTAGTTCTGACTTCTGACTGACATCCGTTAAACTTGTACGCTCGCGAAGTCAAGTATCCGTTAAATCCGTGGAGCGAATCCGTTGCCGAACTTCCTGCTTCTATAACTGAGCCCTTGGGATTGTTTGACCCAAGTTTAAAGTAAAATGTTGCTCCTCGACCAGGTGTGCTTTGGGCCCAAATCCTGCCGCCGTGTCGGTGAATAATCCGCCAGGCGATCGCCAAACCGATGCCCGTACCTTCAAATTCTCTCTGGGAGTGCAGCCTCCCAAAGGCTCCAAACAGTCGATCGGCATATTCCATCGGAAAACCGACACCGTTATCCTTGACAAAAATCGTTCCATCTGGTAAGCAATCAATTACTATTCTAGCGGGAGTGCGATCGCGACTGAACTTGACCGCATTGCTAATCAAATTGCTGAGCACCTGTTGCAGCAAGGTGGGATCTCCCGTCACTGTGGGCAAATCTCCGATTTCAAATTCAACCTCTTGAAGAGTTTCCACAGAATTTGTGTCAATTTGGGGTCTAGTCAATTTAATCGCAGTTTGTACCAACTCGGTGAGGTCGATCGGAATTTGGCTCAACTCGGTGCGACTCACCTGCGACAGGGCGAGCAAACCGTCAATCAACAGGCTCATTTTTTGGCTGCTGTCTTCAATTACTTCTATATAGTGATCTATTTTGCTATCCTTCAAAGCCTCAGTTGCTTTTAGCCGCTGCTTCAAGGCACGGATAAAGCCTGAAATGTGTCGCAAAGGTGCCCGCAAGTCGTGGGAAACTGAGTAGGAAAAAGATGCTAATTCTTGATTAGCCGCTTCTAATTCCTCTGTGCGTTTTGACAAGGCTTTTTTTGTCTCTACCAACTCAGTGATATTGTGAGAAGAGCCAATTAAAGCATAAACCTCGCCGTCGATATTTCTGAGGGGAATCTTAAAAGTATCGAAGTAGGAAGTGCCACCGGGTAGCACAATTTTTTCCTGGACTTGCAGAGTTTCGCCTGTTTCAAATACCTGCAAATTTTCCCGGTAAAATCGTTCTGCGAGTTCGGTGGGAAAAGATTCAAAAATAGTTTTGCCCTGCATCTCTTGTCTGCTGTCGAAGCCGGCAATTTCTGCCACAGAACTGTTGACAAAAGGCTGGCGCATATGCTCGCGTTCTACAACAAAAATGCGATCGGGCAAAGCATCAAAAAAAGTCTCTAATTCTGCGGTACGCTGGGCGACTTTAGCTTCTAAAGTTTCGTTGAGTTTTTTGAGTTCGGCTTCGGCCCTTTTGCGCTCCGTGATATCTTGACCAATACCGATACAGCTTCCGTCGGAAAGGCGAACATTTGCCCAATAAGTGTCGATAATTCGCCCGTCTCTAACTTTTGTTTTGAAGTCTGCCCACTGCTGAGTTGCCGCCACGATGAAATCTAAAACGTATTGGCGGTAATCTGGCTGCGGATAAAATTCCGCCAAGATATCGCGGCCTTTGATTTCTGCAAAACTCCAGCCCAGCACTTGTTCCCAGTGGCGGTTTACCCAGCTTACTTCACCGCTGCTGCTCAAGAATGAGAGCATGATCGGCACGTTGTCGAAGATAGTTTGCAGCAGTTCTTTTTGNNTTCTAGACCGATCGTGCACCCAGATCCATTCCCCATTTTTGTGTTTGATTCTGTAGTCTATCTCATCGGTTTCATGGATGTTTTTGCTGTTTGCTAGCCGCTCCATACCTGTAATTAACTTTGGCATATCCTCGGGATGAACTAAGTTAGCGACAGCATCTGTACCCAAATCTTGCAATTCTTCGGGAGTGTAGCCGAGGATGGCTGTGACTGCTTCGTTTGCATAAATATTTTTGTTTTCTACTATATCATAAATGTAGATAAAATTGGGGATAGTTTTAACAATGCTCTCTAAAAGTTGTTGATTTTTTTGCAGTTCCGATTCAGCCTGTTTGCGTCTGCTTATGTCAAGCACAAAACTGATGCCCAGATCCTGCGAGCCTTGTAACAATGCACCGCCCAGCAGCACCGGAACGCGGCTCCCGTCGGAGCGGATGTATTCTTTTTCCCAGGGAAAAGCCGTCCTTGTAGCCCTCAATTCGGCAATTTTTTCTGTGTCTAAACGCAGGTATTCTGGCGGTGTCATTTCTCGCCAGTTAATTCTTCCTGAAAGCAGATCGTCCCGCGTGTAATTTACCGTGTTTAAAAAGAAGTCATTGGCATCTATAATGTTGCCGTTAATGTCCCAAAAAATTATGCCAATAATGTTAGAATCTACCAGACACATAAATTTGGCTTCGCTTTGCCGCAACTGAGATTCGACTTGTTTTAGTTCTGTGATGTCGCGGGCGATGACTAAAACTGTTTCGACTGAATTGTCTTCAGCAAATTCGGGACTGATTCGACTTTGGTAGTATTTTATACCGTTAGGAGTAGCCCATTGAAATTCTATAGTTTCTTGTTTACCAGTACGGAAAACTTTGAGACAAGCCTCATCCCATAAGTTGCAAAGCTGTGCCGGCATTCCTAATTCTCTGTTGCTTTTGCCGATCAATTCTGAGGGTGGTTTTCCGGTTGCTAGTTCCACTGCTTTGTTGACGTAAAGGTGGCGCAATTCTCGATCGAGCCGGGAGATGATATCAGTCGCATTTTCGGCTAGGGCGCTGAAAGCTTGTTCGCGCCGGTGCAGTTCTTTTTGAGTGCGGTGGCGATCGGTTATGTCTCTAGCAAAAGACAGAATAGAAACTATTTTTCCCTCAGCATCTCTTAATGCAGAATTGTACCATTCGCAGTAAATGATCGAGCCATCTTTAGTATAGTTGCGATTCTGGCTAATATTGCGGGTTTCGCTGCCGTCTAATAGTTTATTTGTTACTAATTTGAGTGCCTCGAAATCTGCCGAATCAACTATTGGCCATTCGTACCAGTATTTGCCGATTATTTCTGCGGTTTTCCAGCCAAATATTTGTTCTGCTTGGGGCGACCAACGCAGGACGCGAAATTCGCTATCCCATTCTATAACTGCCATTGGCGAGTTGGCTACGTGAAACTCTAGTCGATCGGTGGCTTGTTTCCTTTGGGTTTTTAGCGAGGAGCGAAGTTGTTTGGCTGCTGCGAAGCGATCGCTTATTTCTTGTGCGTTTGCTGCGCCGGATTTGATGAGTTCAGCTAGGGTTTCTGCTGTTTGTTTTTCTAATTCGTCCCAAGCCTGTTCTAGGGCTGATTCCGTCGGCTCTAGCTCAGTGATGCTATTCTGAAATAGTTCGGCAGTTTCCAGTGGAATTTTCGGCATATTTCTGACTGTTCGGTAATACTTAATGTCCGCAGTTAAATGTAAAGTTTAAACTTATTCTTAAATTATACATTTTTCGTTGTTGATTGGTGCGCTGCGACTAAATTGCTTGGTCAAAATCGGCGCAGCCGAGAGCTCTCGGCTGCGCGAGAACTGGCTCAACTATTCCTAGCAAAGCGTTTCGGCACGCCAGCGTGTGGCAAATCTTACTTATATTGTTGCTCTGAGTGTTGGTTAGTGGCGATCGCCTGCGATCCCTAAATATTAGCGTGGCCAGGGAATGAAGGGCTCCACCGTGGCATCGCACGGTTTTGTCAATAACCAGCTATAATCATGTTTAATGTTTATTCAGCCATTTAGGTCGCCTATGACTGCTGCTGCACCCTCTTCGATAAAAAACCAAACTCAGTATGAAGCTGTTATCGGTCTNNCCAAACACTAACATTGACCCAATTTGTATGGGAATGCCCGGAGTGTTGCCGGTACTAAATCAGAAAGTGCTGGAATATGCGGTTAAAGCAGGGTTGGCTCTCAACTGCGAAATCGCACCTTACAGCAAGTTCGATCGCAAACAATATTTCTATCCCGATTTACCGAAAAATTATCAAATTTCTCAGTTCGATTTGCCGATCGCCACTAACGGTTGGTTGGAAATAGAATTGGTAGACGAAGCAGGCAATTCGACTCGTAAAAAAATCGGGATCACTCGCTTGCACATGGAGGAAGATGCGGGAAAATTAGTTCACGGAGGAAGCGATAGAATCAGTGGTTCTACCTATTCAATGGTGGATTACAACCGCGCCGGTGTGCCTTTAATCGAAATAGTCTCGGAACCGGATTTGCGATCGGGCGCGGAAGCTGCGGAGTACGGCCAAGAATTGCGCCGAATTGTCCGCTATATCGGTGTCGGCGATGGGAATATGCAGGAAGGTTCTCTCCGATGTGATGTGAATATTTCGGTGCGCCCCGTGGGGCGAAAAGAGTTCGGCACGAAAGTGGAAATTAAAAATATGAACTCTTTTAATGCGATCGAACGGGCGATCGATTATGAGATCGATCGGCAAATTCAAGCTTTGGAAACTGGCGAAATCATATTCCAAGAAACGCGGCTTTGGGATGAAGGGAAACAGTGTACTTTTAGTATGCGGATGAAGGAAGGGGCGAGCGATTATCGCTATTTCCCGGAACCGGATTTGCCTCCGATCGAGGTTTCAGTGGCTCAGTTGCAGGATTGGAAAGCTCAATTGCCAGAATTGCCGGCCGAAAAACGCAATCGCTACGAAACTCAACTCGCTCTTTCTCCCTATGACGCGCGGGTGTTGACGGATGACAAAGCGGTAGCTGAGTATTTTGAAGGGGCGATCGCCGCCGGTGCTCCTGCTAAGCAAGCTGCTAATTGGGTGATGGGTGATCTCACTGCTTACCTCAAAAATGAAAAGCTGGCGATCGGAGAAATTCCTCTGCAACCACAGGATTTGGCGGAACTAATTTCGCTGATTGATACTGGCACGATCAGTGGCAAAATGGCTAAGGATATTTTGCCGGAGTTGCTGTCAACTGGCGGTTCTCCTCAAAAATTTGTCGAAAGCAAGGGTTTGATTCAAATCTCGGATGCTGGGGCGATCGAAAGTGCGATCGATGCAGTTTTAGCGGCCAATCCCAAGGAACTGGAACAGTACCGCGCCGGCAAAACAAAGCTGTTGGGCTTTTTTGTCGGAAAGGTAATGAAGGAGACGGGCGGCCGGGCCGATCCCAAATTGACCAATGAGTTGCTCGCTAACAAGCTTAACGGCTAGGGCGTGTTTCTTTGCCTTGACCATCAGATTCAGATCCCCCT
>DPLL01000448.1 GCA_003542015.1 Microcoleaceae cyanobacterium UBA9251
TTAAGTTGACACCAATGGCCACTATCAGCACCCGACATTTAAAAGTTGTAAGATGCCACTATCAGCACCCTACATTTAAAAGTTGTGCGTAAGTCCCGATTTCTTGAAACGCAATTAGCAATTCCCAATTAGCAATGCCCAATGCCCAATGCTTTTCGGCCCAATGCCCCATTCCCACTTTTCATCGCATTTCAGCAACTTTAGCAGTATCTGGCAGCAACAGAACCGCTTCTTTAGCATTCAACTTTTGATTTAATTCGCGAATACGGCGCGACAGCAAGCGAATAATATTAACAGCAATTCCCGGTGTTTCATCAATAGCATCGTAGAGTTGCATTTGAGTCAGCATCAAACACTCGCATTGTTCAATAGTAGTAATAGAAGCCGAGCGAGGTTCCGCATCAAACAGCGACATTTCACCGAAACAAGCACCCGCTTTCAACTGCGCCAAATCCCGATCGCCAATATGAACCCGCACCGTTCCCGATACCAAAATATAGAGCGATCGACCTTCCTGTCCTTCCGTAAAAATTGTATGTTTAGAAGGAAACGAAAGTTCATCCATTACCGATGCTAGACGCACGAGAAAATCATCCCGCAGTTCCTTAAAAATCGGAACCGCCCTGACAAATAATAGGCGTTCGACGCTGGTTAACATAATACGCGTGCAGTGATTAATTTAAACTTAAAAATGGGAAGGGAAATGGGGTTGCGGGAAAATAGTTATTGGTTATTGGTTATTAGTTATTGGTTATTAGTTCTTGGTTGTTAGTTATTATAACCAACAAATAACAATTAACAACTAACAATTAACAACTAACTAATGACTACTAACTAATGACTAATGACTAATGACTAATGACTAATGACTAATATTACCTTCTTCCCCCAGCACCCAACTCTGCCATCATCTGTTCAACTTGAGCCGATACCAAGTGATCCGGGTCATTTTGCAGCCTGGGCAGCAATTCGACCAAAGCCCGAGGCGAGGCTATTTTCAAATAGGCTAACACTGCTTCGCGGACAAAACCCATCGGGTGCCGCAGACAGACGAGAGTTTGTTGAGCCGTAAGACTCCAGCGGGCTTCCCTAGCCAGATGAAAGCAGCACGCCAATGCCCAATCTGACAGGAAGTGGCGCAATTCTAGCAAACGGCGCAAACGATCGCTAGGGGATAAAGGTTTGTACACCATCAATTCCGAGAGGTTACTCAGTTTTTCTCTTTCCGAGTGCTGATCCAATAGGTTGATGAGCGATCGCTTACTGGCGATATCAACAGTATTGTCTAAAATTTCCAATCCCCTAGCAACCAAAGAAGGTTGGCCAGAAGCAATATTAAAAGCCGCCGCTTGCACAGTGTCTAGCGGGTAAAGAAACTTCATCAGCAAGAAACACCGATCTGTAGCGTCAGATTCTAACCCCGCCAGTGCCCGCTGCAACAATTGAGCCGTATCCGAAGCAGGTTCCGAGGCGCTGTTTCCATCGACCGCTTGAAAATTGCCGTAAGTTGTTACCGGAGACAAATCCACCATACCTGCGTAAATTTGACCGATAAACATTAACTCCTGTTCGATGAGAGTTTCGACCCCGCTGCGGCCTATCCGGTCTAGAACGCCTTCTATCCCCACTTCTGAGGGCATTTTCAAGAGGATGCGGAGGATATTGCGCCTGGTAGTTCCCCAAGCAGTGATTAAATTACCTACCAGAATATCGATCGCCTCTACAGTCCCGATTTCACCCAAAGCTATCCAGGCCTGCAACCTGACTAAATCCGATTTGTGGATATCCTCTGCCAAGTGGACGAGTAGGGGAATCGCATCATTGTGAAGTTTGACGATCGCCCCCAAAGCAGATTCTCTGGTCGATTTGTAACCAAGTCCGCGCACCAGGGAAGGGTAATATTCTTCCGAATGAGTAGCAGAAATCACATCCAACAGAGCGCAGCGCACCCGCAGAGACTCATCTTGCAACAGATTGGGTATATGCAGCCGCAGCCCTTGGAGGTAGTCAGCCTCTCCCAGCGCCCGCGTGCCCATGACTCGTTCCCGCTCTTGCTTGTGGGTCAGCATTTGCCGCAGGGTGTTAGTAGCTTCTGCTTTTTGTAGGCGATCGCCCCTTCTCATAATTAAAGCAGCCGCCGTGCCACGCACTACCGGGTCTACAGTCGGCTGCAAATAAGGCCGCAGACTGTCGATATTGGGTTCTGCATCTGTCAGCCAGATATAGCGCAGGGCCAAAGCCAGCACTTCTGGGGGCAGGGATTGCTCGCTCAGCTTACGAACAATTGCCAAATAAGCAGGGTTCGGGTGTTGGAGCATAGTTTCCAGGCTTTGGCGCTGCAACGCTGGGGGCAACCCTTCCAGGATGGGAGCCAAGACTTCTCCCACATTTTTGGGGTCAATTTGAGTCAGGAGTTCTATACAAGATCGCTTATCATCTTCCCCTCCCGGCTGTTCGAGAGTTTCTACAACCGCCCGTTTCAAGGCTTTGAGGTCTACGTCAGTGACACCCAAGCGTCCGCGTTCAGCACTTTTGACCAACAAACCCACGTATTGCGATCGGATCAGCCAGACGACGAACAGCCACACCAGCGACAACAGAACGATGATGCCGATGAATACCAAGCTTTGCTGGTCATGAAATTGCTTTTCATCTGTCGTCGGCAGTATATGTTGCGTCACCCACAGCAGAATCAGGATTCCGACTCCCGTAACTCCACAGGACAAAGGTTCGCCCACACCATTAACGAGTGTTTGGATGCCCGATCGAATATTATCCGGGATAGGTTGGAACAAAACCGGGCTCACTGTTTCCAACAGCGTGTAGTGCAGCAGTTCGTCTAAAAATCTCAGAAATACCAGTCCGATGAAAACTGGTACTAACTGGCCCAGAGACGATCCCAGCGTCAGCACTCCGAGTATCGCTATCCCCGCCGGCAGAATCATCGCTGTCACGAATACTCCGATTCTTTCTACCAAGCGGCTGGATGCAAACCACTGAGTCCCCACTTGAAACAAGCCTTGAATGCCTTCGTAAATGCCCAGAAAGCTAGCAATCTTACTAGCTACGCTCACTCCCTCACCGGCGTTTTGGTATTCTAGCTGGCTGTAAAATTGGAAATCTATTAAGACATAGAGGACTTCTGCAAGGACGAAGAAGCTGACTAGAGGTACGGCGTATTTTTGCAGCGGGCCTGTAACTTTGCGGGCGGTAAATTCTTGATTGTCGTCATCCTCATCATCAGTCCAGTGGGCTGTTTCCGGGAATGCTTGGCGGTATTTTTCCGTGAGGTAGTACAGNNCTGCTGACTAGGGGATAGGTGCGCTTGATTTCTCTGATGTTGAAGAGTTGGTTGGAAGTGATGGAAGTGTTGAGGTCGTTGAGCACATAGCAAGCTTCCACCCACAGCCACATCAGGAATATCGTAATGAAGGCGATGCTGATGCCAGCTATCTTGGTATCCTCGTAGCCGATGCCGAATCGAAACAGGAATAGCGGTACCGACATCATGGCCAGAACAACGACGATGACGCGCCGCAATGGCAGGATTTTTTGCAGCCAGGAGTAGACAAAGCCCAAACCGGAACCGATGAAGGCGCTGGCTATGTAAATCCAGGGCATTTTGTCGGCACCGTATTCGTCTAGAAACAGACCTACTGTGCTGAGCTCCAGCCAGATCAGCCCTACGGAGGTTAGAGTGTAGACGAGGAACATCAGTACGGTTCGTTCTACTTCTTCCGATCGCAAGTTGAGCGATCGGAGCATCCCTTGTCTTACTCCCGCTGAACCGCTGATTTGAAAATTTTCCATGCAGCGTTGATTTCCTGTGTGGTAGCTTATTCCTGAGTAACCTATAGTCGGATTGACACACTCCGGGCTAAAGCAACGGAGATTCTTAAGACCACAATTTTAGTCTTAAAGGCACTGACAAATCACCTCTACACGCTCAAAACAACTACTAATACCAGAAGTATTGCAATTGCGCTTACTTTGATCTTTCTATACTTTCAGAGTCCATCACGCCCGCCAGTTAGGTACGCTCAACAATTCACTATTGCTTGTTTGGACAGGCTCGGCATTGCCGAGTAGCGATCCAACCCAGGAGTCTCACCTGATGAAATTATTTCAACACGTAGATGGTTGTTCTTACTTGCCTTTCTAAATTCTAACAAAAAGCCGTCCTAGAAGGACGGGGCTTCAGACCCAATTTTATCGGTGAATTGGAATAAATCACAACATTCCACCTCAAGTTCACTTTTTCAACTCATCTTTAGTCGCTTCCTTCAGTTTGTGGGACGAGCCACGGCCAAATAGAGCGTAGTAAGGTAGGATTTTTTAGGCAGTTTACCCAAGCCTCGTACAATCTTTCGTGGTAGTAACTAAACACCGTTCTAGTTTGATTGCACACCTAAAGCATTACTGTTCTAGGCTTTTAAGATTAAGCGTAGCCTCTGGGATGTTGCGCTTGATTGCTTTTAACGCCACTTCCGTGCCGAAGCCATCAGCCATCAGTCACCAGTTTAGAACTGATGACCGATCGCCAATGACTATCGATCTATACTTTCTTCGGCGACAGCAGCATCATCATACTCCGTCCCTCTTTTTTCGGAGCTTGCTGCACTTCTGCTATTTCCTGCAAATCCGTGGCCATGCGCTTAAGCAAGTCCTCTGCTAGGTTGCTGTGTTGGATTTCCCGACCTCTGAACATGATCGTGGCTTTTACTTTGTCCCCAGATTTGATAAAGCGGTCTGCTAGTTTGAGGCGCACTTGATAGTCGTGTTCTTCAATTTTATAGCGCATCTTCACTTCCTTCACGTCAGCAGTGTGCTGCTTCCGCTTTGCTTCTCGCGCTTTTTTCTCTTGCTCGAATTTATACTTCCCGTAGTCCATCACCCGGCATACGGGCGGGTCAGCTTTGTCGCTGACAAGTACCAAGTCTAGTTCTTTTTCCTCAGCGAGGCGCAGTGCTTCTGATGGTGTCAATATCCCCAGTTGTGCGCCGTCGGTATCGATGACCCGGATTTTGGGGTATCGAATATTTTCATTAATCTGGGGGAGGTTACGATTTTGTCTTCTTTCAATCACAGGC
Source organism: Microcoleaceae cyanobacterium UBA9251 (assembly GCA_003542015.1). Classification (GTDB taxonomy): domain Bacteria; phylum Cyanobacteriota; class Cyanobacteriia; order Cyanobacteriales; family Microcoleaceae; genus Microcoleus. The sequence continues at coordinate 5,091 of DPLL01000448.1, forward strand.
ATGAATTGTTGTGTAAGCAGTAGTTTATTGACGTACTCCTCGGCGTGAACGCGCGGGGATGCTTAAAGGATGTTACGAAGCAGGCTAGGGGTAAACATTATACTTTGCCATTCTACTCAGATACATTTAAAGGGGCAAATCTAGGGATTTACCCAAATTTACTGTGTATGGCAGATCAGGCATCGCTTTTAGCTTGACCGATAGGGAGGTATCTCTCAAAGCTTTCAACAAAATATTGAAAGCGCGTAAGACGGTAACAGNNTCGAAGTGTTGGGGGCACAGCCGTTACGCTTGACGAAGAAACTTTTTGAGAAGTTCGATGCGACCGCGGTGGGTTTAAACGGTAGCCTATCCTATTACATAGTACCAATTTCTACCCCTATATTCCCCGACTTTACAAGAATTCGCTTACTATGCAAAAGCATTTAGTCGGGCTCAGTTTCTGCTTAGTTTTATTTTACTGCCCTGTACAATGAGTATTGTTGATTGTAAATTTATGTTGCGAGAGTAGACAAAATTGACAAATTCTCTTCACTGGCATCAACGGATTGGTACTCAACGAGACTGGGTATGGCGGGGTTGGCAAACTCGCTACACTTATTTGCGTCCCTCTCGTTCCCAAGATCCACGAAATCAAGACTCGATCGCAATTGAGGATTCCGCCACCCAAGGAATTGACTCTCAACAACCGGCAACGCCGATAATTTTACTGCACGGGTTTGGAGCATCGATCGGCCATTGGCGACAAAATCTCCCTGTCCTCGCCGAGTTCCACACTGTTTACGCGCTGGATTTGTTGGGGTTTGGGGCTTCCCAAAAAGCTCCGCTTAACTACGATGTGTCTGTGTGGGTCGATCAAGTTTATGACTTTTGGCTGACTTTTGTCAGAAAGCCTGTGGTTTTGGCTGGAAACTCGATCGGCTCCCTGATTTGTCTGGCCGCCGCCGCCGCTCACCCGGACATGGTAGCAGGGATAGTCATGATTAGCCTCCCAGACCCCTCTGTGCGAGCCGAGGCCGTGCCGGGGTGGCTGTTACCGGCGATCGAAGCTGTTGAAAGCATCTTTGTTTCGCCCCTAATACTGAGGCCTCTGTTCTACCTTGTCCGCAAACCCTCTTTTGTCCGCCGTTGGGCTGCTTTTGCCTACTCCAGCCCCGAAGCCATCACCGACGAATTAGTAGATATTCTCTCCGGCCCCGCGGGCGATCGAGGTGCGGCCAGAGCCTTCTGCGCTTTATTTAAAGCTGTGGGTAGTTCACAATTCAGTCCCGGTGTCAAGACAGTGTTACGAAATTTAACAATTCCGATGCTGTTAATTTGGGGTCGCCAAGACCGGATGATTCCCCCTCGGTTCGCCCGACCTCACCAATTTGTCGAATGCAACCCCAATTATGTAGAGTTAGTTGAGCTAGATGATGCGGGTCACTGTCCGCAGGATGAATGCCCCGAACAAGTAAATCAAGAAATTTTGAACTGGATGGCCCGGAAGTTGGCAATCAGGGCATTAGTCAGTAGTCAGTAGTCAGTAGTCAGTAGTCAGTAGTCAGTAGTCATCAGCAAGCATAAAAAAAATCTGACGAATGACGAATGACGAATGCCGTTTGGCGATATCATCCCAAGAGCGATCGTCAAAAGTTGTGAGAACTCGATCCCAGCCGGTGGTATTCTATTTCACTGAGTCAAGTATCTCGATCGCATCCGATGCCTGAAACTGCTCCCTTGAATAACAGTAAAATTCTACCTTCTAACTTCTACCTTCGAGCTGCAAGAAACAGTTGGTTTCTTACTGCCAAAAATAAATATGTTCCCTTGTACCGGCAATCTTTCTATCAACTTCGGGCCGATCGGCCACTCAGCCTTTGAGAGAGCGAATATTTGCCTGATTCTGGCATTTGTGAGTCTGTTGAGGTATAAAAAAGTCAATTTAGCCAAAAACTGAGAGTCGGCGATCGCCCTTTAGTCTTTCGGCTAACTGCTGAGGGTCTGGGGCGAAAAAAACCGCCAACCGAGGCCTTTGGTAGCAACGCAAACGAGGAAAAACTGTCGTGAAATTCCACTGGCTACTATCCAGTTTCTTAGGTGTATTTTTGCTCACCGGAGCCGCCGAAGCAGCGAGACTGCAATCTTGGCGGTTTGATGCTTCACAGAACCGGCTGTACATTAGAACGGACGGGGGAGTGCAACCCAAGGCTCAACTGATCTTCAACCCGACGCGCTTAGTAATCGATTTACCGGGGACGAGTCTGGACCGTCAGTCCGTAAATCAGCCCTTCTCAGGGGCGATCGAATCAGTGCGTTTAGGGCAGTTTGACGACGATACAACCAGAATTGTAGTTGAGTTGAAAGACGGGTTTACGATCGACCCTGCTCAAGTAAAATTCCGGGGTATTTCTCCCAGCGAGTGGACAGTGGATTTGCCAACGCCAGTGCGAGCCGAAAATCCCAATCCCAGTTCAGATCCAGACGCGGAGAGGTTGTCGGTTGAGCCTTTAGCACCATCTGAGCCTTCTGTGGAGACCACTGTAGTTCAAAACGTTCAGGTGACGGGAGACGGTTTTTTGATCCGCACCACAGGCGGCCGCCCGCAAATTAACTTTCAACAAAGTCGGGATCTTGACATCGCTACGCTGGATATTGAAGGGGCGACTCTCGCTCCTGGGTTCAGCAGTCAACTGTCTCAGACTAACGTCAACCCAGGCGTTGAACGGATTGAAGTCCGGCAACTACCAACGGATCCGCCCACGATCCGCGTGACTTTGCGGATGAAGAGTTCTAACACACAGTGGCGGGCTTCTTTGAGTAGTTTGGGCGGTATTTCCCTACAGCCTGCGGGAACAAGGCAGTCAGCCACCCCTCGCCGCCTGACGGTAGACCCTCCTATACCCTCCTCTGTTAGCGTGCCGCCGCCACTCGATCGAACTCCCAATCCGGTGCCTTTGCCGAGAATGACTGCCGGAGGGGGCGATTTGCCCCAAGTTTCTAACAGCCGCTCAGTGGTTGTCCTCGATCCTGGCCACGGCGGCCGCGATCCTGGTGCCGTCGGGATTGGGGGGATTCAGGAGAAGGATATCGTTTTGGATATCTCGTTTCAGGTGGCGAGACTGCTGGAACAGCAGGGGGTGCAAGCAGTGATGAGTAGAACTGACGACAGCGAGATCGACCTGGAACCAAGAGTTTCTCTGGCAAGGCGGCTAAATGCTACTTTGTTCGTGAGCATTCACGCTAATGCGATTAATATGAGCAGGCCCGATGTGAACGGGATTGAAACGTATTATTTCGATAGTGGACTAGATTTGGCGAGGACTATTCACGGCAGTATTTTACAGGGGACAGGGGCGGATGACCGCCGGGTGCGTCAGGCTAGATTTTACGTTTTGAGGAAGACTTCTATGCCTTCTGTTTTGCTGGAGGTGGGTTTTGTGACGGGTGCTGAGGATGCTGCGAAGCTTTCCGATCCAGCTTACCGCAGTCAAATGGCGGCTTCGATCGCTCGTGGCATTTTGCTTTACCTTCAGCAAAGATAATATTCGGGCATTGGGCATGGGGCATTGGGGATGGGGCATCGGGCATTGGGCATTGGTAGCAACTGCCACTTCGACTACGCTCAGTGACCAACTGACAACTGACAACAGTGAACAGTGAACAGCCAACAGTGAACAGTCAACAGTCAACAGTCAACTAACTAACAATTAACAAATGACAACAGACTCTGGACAACAAAGAATCGGTATTTTTGATAGCGGCGTGGGTGGTTTGACTGTTTTGAGGGAGTTGTACCGACAATTGCCTAACGAATCCATACTTTATTTTGGAGATACGGCGAGATTACCTTACGGTACTCGCGGGGCTGCGGAAATTGTGCAGTTTGTCCGCGAAATCATGGCTTGGCTGGTGGAACAGGATGTCAAAATGGTGATTATGGCCTGCAACACCAGTTCTGCTTTGGCGATGGAGATGGTGCAGGCTGAGTTTGATATTCCGGTGCTGGGAGTTATTCTGCCGGGGGCCCAGGCTGCGGTGCATCAAGGGAAGCGGATCGGAGTCATCGCCACGCCTGCTACGGCTGCTAGTAATGCTTATCGCAATGCGATTTTGGAAATGGATAATTCTTGCCTGGTTTGGCAGGTTAGCTGTCCGGCTTTTGTGCCGCTGGTGGAGCAAAACCGCATTTATGACCCTTACACTTATGAGGTGGCGCGGGAATATTTGGCTCCTTTGATTCAGCAGCGGATTGATACGCTCATTTACGGCTGCACTCATTATCCGCTATTGGCTCCGGTGTTGCGATCGCTTTTGCCTGTTGGGGTGCAGTTGATCGATCCTGCTGTGCGGGTGGTGGCTGCTGCTGCTCAAGAGTTGGAGCTTTTGGGGCTGCGGAATGCTGGTACTGCGCTGCCGACTCGCTTTTGTGTGAGCGGCCCTCCACAGCAGTTTGCCGAATTGTCTGTGCAGTGGCTGGGCTGTACTCCTGCGGTTGAGAAAATTTCGCTGCCGGCTGTTGTACGATCGCCCGTATCCATCGAATCTGCTGAATAGCTACGAAATTTAATTGATCGCATCACCCCACCCCCCAAATCCCAGTTTGCTTCTTGATTTAGGGGGTTGATTTTTAGCTGCAATGCCCCATGCCCCAGGCGCCATGCCCCATGCCCCATGCCCCATGCCCCATGCCCGTACTCAACCGGACTTGATACTAGACATCCATTTGTAATAAAATTCAACAAAAGCTTTGATGTTTAAACAAATAATGTCCTATATATGCTGGAGCCATTCAGCCTTGAACCATGTCACCCTATGTATCGCAAGCAGTTTTACTTGTAGACGGCTATAACATGATTGGACTTTGGCCTCGATTCCGAGAAAAGCGCGATCGCGACGAACTCGAAACAGCTCGCCGCGAGTTAATAGAGGTTTTAGTTAACTACAGCGCTGTTCAGGATTTTGAGGCTCGACTCGTGTTTGATGCTCACTATCGAAATACTCCCAGCGTCAAAGAAATTATTACAAAACATTTATCGGTGCACTACACTGACTTCGGTCAGACAGCAGATACTTATATTGAAAAATCTTGTGCTAGTTTGCGCTATGAATTGCGATCGCGATCGGGAAAATGCCGCATGATTGTCGCTACCTCAGACCGAGCGCAGCAATTAACCGTCGTCGGCTACGGTGCCGAATGGATGTCTGCCGATCAACTGGCTGCTGATGTCGAATCCACAGCCCGCCGCAGCGAGCGCCTGCACAAATCCCGCAAACAAACTTCCAGTCGCTTTCTCGCCAGTTCTCTCGATCCTGAATCCCAACAGCGCCTCGCTAAACTGAGAATGGGGCTGCATTAACTCCTGAAACCCGCTTTCTGTATGACTAAAAAAAAGTTTGCTTGCAGGCCTTGCCAAAATCAGTATGTTGCTGTTACTATTAGTGAATGTGGCAATCAAAAAGCCCCAATCCTCGGTAGCTCAGTGGCAGAGCGGTCGGCTGTTAACCGATTGGTCGTAGGTTCAAATCCTACCCGGGGAGTTACTAAAAATCAGAAGTTGGAATTTTCCAGCTTCTGATTTTTTGTGTTTTCCTAAATTAATGCGGATTTTTGCCAGTCATATCAATTCCGGTTGTATCGGATTGATTTAACTCTTCTAGGGCGCCAGAGGACGCAGAGGAAGAGAGCAGTTACTAGGACGACT
>DPLL01000451.1 GCA_003542015.1 Microcoleaceae cyanobacterium UBA9251
AAGCACTCCAAATCGATCAAACGTCGCACCCAAGGATCGCGCACATCGCGATCCATCAACTGGCCCGCAGAACCACCGATCGCCCCTAACAGCGGCAGCAGCTTGAGCAGAGATGGCCAGTACCGAGACAGTAAAACAGGTATCAATTGCCAGTCCGATCTCAGCGCCACCACCGGTATTCCACGCAAAGCTTCATATAAAACCAATAATTTTTGTTGGAATTGCTGCAATTCCTGAGCACCTTGCGGTGTAAATTCAGCTACGGCATCTAAGTATTTTTTCGCATTAGCATAGATCGGCAAACTTCCCTCTGGAAAATGATAATGTCCCAGGGGGTCGTAGGGAATTGTGGCGATCGATTCCTCCAAAATATCAAAGACTTGTCGCAAAGGATTGAACGACTGCGGGTCAGTCAACCCACAATAAAAAGAAGGCCCAGAATCAAAGTGAAATCCTCGGCGCGAAAAGCTGTGAGCCGCGCCGCCCGGTATGGTGTGGCTCTCACAGACGAGTACCCGCGAACCGTAGCGAGCTAGCATCGCGGCGGCGACTAAGCCGCCAAGGCCACTACCAATTACAATTGCCTCAAAGTCTTGCATTTATCAAATGTGCTATGATTTTATTATTTCTTGCTGATTGTTGACAGGGTATTTTTGGGGGAGGAAGCTATGAAAGCTTTATCTATTTTAGATGAAGTTGTGCGAGAATTAGAACAAGATCTCAATGTTACGCGGATCAAAAGGATAGTATTTTTTGCCTGTAAAGAGTTTTGGGCAAACGATCCGAACCAGATCGCCGATACAGATTTACGCAGTTTAATCGAAGAGCTGTGCGCCAAATACAGCAGATTAGAAGATATTGAAGCAGTTTTAAATAGTATAGTTTCCAAGGTAAATAAAAAAACCGAGTACGCTTTAGTTTCCGACCAAATCGTCTGCCAACTTAGCAGGCTGTACGAATACGAAGACTTCACAAAATTAGAAACAAATATCTCTAATTTTGGCGGTCAGCAAGCGCTTGTTCAAGACCACTTCAGTGCGGAAATGTCAGCAGGAGAGTCAAGGGACAGAGACCCGGGTAATTTATTTGATGTCCGACAAAAGATTTTGCAGCAAACAAATCCGTTGAGGGCAAAAATCCTAATTTTTTCTACTCTTTATCACGAGTTTACTTTTAGCGATCGCGACTGGCTGCTGCTGAAAAAGCAAGAACTTGACAATCTCCTACGGCAACTTTTTAATGTCTGTCCTACGGTGGCAGAACTCGAATCTCAGTTGTACAGAATTGCGAAGCATCTCGACAACAAAGATGAAAGCGACCAAGCTGCTAGCGTGATTATCAAAGCGCTGAATCCTTGTTACGAAAAAATGCAACAGGAAGAACGGGATCGAGCCGAAGATTCTGCTACTGAAGATTGCGATCGGACACATTTAAACAACGGTGTTTATGAACAGAGCAAGCTGATTAACGACGTGAGAGATTATCTTGAACCGGGCGATATTACTCGGATCGTTCAAGCTGCTCCTGCTCACTATCATTATGACCCCCAGAAGAGTTACTTAGTGCCGGCAGCAGTCGAAATTATACCCTTTAAAGAACCAGAAACAGCTAGCAGTTCGACTGCTGATTTCCAGCAGGAATTGGCAGCAATGTCGCAGGTCGAAGAAACGCCGAGAGTCGAAATTTACGATCGGGGAACTGCTGTCACTAAAAATATTAGCGACTCGATTAAAGAAAAGTTGGGCTTAGAAGAAGAAATCAAAGGATTGGTGAGTCAAAGTGCTAACTCGGCCACGGCCCAAATAGAAAGAATATTTAGCGAATTAGAAGCTAATGTTAACGCTGAATGCGATCAAACAAAATTAGAAGAGCGTCTGTATTGGAAATATAAAAGTCTCATAAATTACGTAGAAAACGTTCAAAAATTTACAGGAAAATTAATCAAACTTCTCAGAGAATTGGAGTCAAAAGAAAGCGGGCGATCGACTCCTCAAACCCAGGCTAATGTTGCTGAAAAAGTTTCGGAAACAGAGCAGACAAAATCCAGCCAGAAAGCAAGTCAGTATCAGCTTGTAGAAATGGCAAAACAAGGCAACCCAAAGGCGATCGCCATCTTGATCGATCAATTACTACAGCCTAGGGGCATTACTGCTACAGTGGGATTTAAGGACGGTTGGCTGCACGTCATTCTGGAGTCTACCCCAGCACCAAACCAAGAGGATACAGCTATATATATTCACAAAAAACTGCGTACTCTCAAATCTAAATCTCTAAATAATGTGAAAATTCATGGGCGGCTCTCAGGCAACAAAACAGTCGCTTGGACTCAAGAATTTGTGAATCAAATTAATTAACAACAAACCACTACTTATGAATGCCAGCGAAATTTTAAGGCGATATACAGCAGGAGAACTAGATTTTAGAGGTATAAATCTTAGAGGCGTATACCTAAGTGGTGTCGATTTAATAGGCGTAGATTTAAGCAGTGGCGATTTATCTAGTGCAAACCTAGCGATGGCATACCTGAGTAGAATCAACCTTCGGCGCGCCAATTTAACTAATGCAAAGTTGTGTGGCGCTAACTTGAATCAGGCAAATTTGAGTGCAGCAAATTTATCCGATGCCGATTTCCACGGAGCTACTTTACAAAATGCTGACTTTCGCAGAGCAAACTTATCTTTGGCATTTTTCCTCGATGCAAATTTGACCGATGCAGATATGCGAGGTGTCAATTTGCAGGGTGCAGATTTGCGAGGCGCTTGTTTGCGAGGAGCCAATTTACGCAAGGAACAACGGATTTTTGAGGGTGCAAATTTGCGGGGTGCAAATTTACGGGGTGCTGATATGCGGGGCGTCAATTTGCAGGGNNAATTTGAGCGAAGCTATTTTGGATAATGTATCTTTGACTGAAGCAACTTTGATTGAGGCGAATTTTTCCTGGGCTGTAATGACAAATGCCAAGTTAGAAAGAGCTATATTAATAGATGCTGAATTCGCAGGCGCTAATTTGCGGGGTGCATTTCTTCCTGATGTTAAGTTGAACAATGCTAGTTTAATTATGGCTGACTTGAGTCGAGCTAATTTGGTGAGGGCAGATTTGAGTCGTGCTAATTTAAATCAGGCAAATTTAAGTGAAGCTGATCTGACTGATGCTTACCTGGCTAAAACGGATTTACGGGATGTAATTTTACATCGCACGAGTTTGATGAGGGTAGATTTGAGCACTGTTAATTTAGCGGGGGCAAAGTTTCGGGGTACAATTATGCCGAATGGAGAAATTCATGGGTAGTTGGGAATTGGGAATTGGGAATTGGGAATTGGGAATTGGGCATTGGGAATTGGGCATTGGGCATTGGAGAGTTTGATGTTAAAGTAAGCCTGCCCTATCAAGACTTATTTAAGAAATATAGTTAAGGCAATTTCGTAGAATTCAAAAAAGGAGGGAAATACTGTGTTAGATACAGGGAAAATTTTACAAGAACGTTATCAATTGCAGCAGCGTTTAGGACGCACGGCTGCCGGTCATCAAACTTGGTTAGCAGTAGATTTGCTGTCTCAAGAAAAGGTGACAGTGAAAATGTTAGCTTTTAGCCCGGAAATGCACTGGGAAGAACTCAAGTTATTTGAAAGAGAAGCACAAGTTTTGCAGGCGCTAAATCATCCCCGCATTCCTTGTTATCGAGATTATTTTTCCCTGGAACGGGAATCAGGAGCAGGATTGCCTTGGTTTGGGTTAGTGCAAGATTATATTCCGGGGTTTTCACTTCAGGAATTGTTAGAAAAAGGCAAGCGATTTTCTGAGAAAAACCTGCGACAAATTTCTCTTGAAGTGTTGGAGATTTTAATTTATTTGCATGAGTTGAATCCCCCTGTTTTGCACCGAGATATTAAGCCGAGTAATTTAATTTGGGGGGATGACAAGCACATTTATCTAGTAGATTTTGGCGCGGTGCAAGCTCAAGCTGCGGTGACAGGCGTAACGTTTACAGTTGTAGGAACGAGTGGCTATGCACCGTTAGAACAGTTTTGGGGGCGGGCGGTTCCAGCTTCGGATTTGTATGCTTTGGGAGGTACTTTAATTCATTTGTTAACGGGGATGACTCCTGCGGATTTACCACAGAAAGATTCTCGGATTCAGTTTAGCGATCGCGTGAGTGTGAATCCCAGTTTGGTAAGCTGGATTGAGAAGATGACGGAAATCGGGTTAGAAAAGCGTTTCAGCAAGGCTAGAGACGCGGCTTCAGCTTTGAAATCGGGAAATATCCAACGGGCTGATGAACAAATTGGTAATCTTAGGAAAAATCCTAAACCGCATAATAGTCGTATTGAACTTAGCAAATCAGCGAAGGAATTAAATATTAAAATTCCGCCTACTTTAGTCCAAAAGCCTTTTTTCTATACTGTTGTAGGAATGTTCCTGGCACCATACAGCCTGTCAATTCTCTTAGCAGTGTTAGCATTAAATTTGAGCATAGGCTTAGTAATTTGTGCAATTATAATAGGCTGGTTAATTAAGTATTTATTTCAGCGGAATGTAATTAATTTTAACCGTAACGATTTTGAAATAAAATATCAGATTTTTGGCTGGAATTACTGGCGACACAGGGGAGAAGTTTCGCAGATTTTAGGTGTTTTTATCTACAACAACTCTTTTGGTAGAAATCAAATCAGGATTCGTTCAGGTAATAACAATACAGGAACTTACTTTTATCTATTAGGAAGCAATTTGAAAGATATTGAGGCGGTTTGGTTAGCTCAAGAAATTCAAGATTGGTTAAATTCAAGATGAGTTGTTGGGCGGGGGCGGGTTTTTTAGATGGTCGGTTTGTGGCAAAGATTGTGGGTAAAACCATTGGTGTCAACTTAAGGCCCAAACCTTGGAGAAATATGGGTTTTACGACAAGTCTAGATCCCCCTAAATCC
>DPLL01000260.1 GCA_003542015.1 Microcoleaceae cyanobacterium UBA9251
CGCCTTGGCGACTGCTATACTACGCAGCTCTCAGCTTGGTTTTCGCTTACATCCATTAGCCAATCTGATTATTTGCTTTGATACTGTAGAGACAACTTATTTATATAGAGGTTGCTTACTACCAAGGTTTTTCACCGTTCATCCGAGCGGCTAAATTCATTCTACAGTGCCATAAAGACCTCGGGCAAATGTAAGTGATTGTTAGCAAATGTCAGAAAAAGTCCTACTGTTAATCAACCCCAGACACAAGCTCAAAACTATTCCAAATTAGAGTCTGGGTAATGATTGCGAATTTGTTCTATCTCTGGACAGTCGTCAGAAACTAGGGGCTCGCAGTTAGTTCTCGACACCGAAGCCAACTTCTGGGACACAGCTCCAATACTTTCTAGACGCACCATTTCTTCCCAGGAGCTAATTTCGTCTTCTTCGTCGGTTTCGTAGCGCAACGTGACTAGATCCCCTTCAATATCTAGGATACGAGCGCGCTCTATCCAACGTTGCTGATCTCGAAGAAAAATAGAAACCTCACGACCATCACAACAGAGTTGATAGATTTTGCGCTGTAGCATTTGTCAGTTCTCCTGCGCAGTGTAACTTGCTTAAAATATGACCTGTTTACAGTAACGTACTTTGAGTTTTACATCGGAAGGCACAGCCTTACAGACTAGCCAGTTTCACGTTCTCCGAAACTTTGACACCGATGGGGGCTACCAAATTTCATGTTATCACTAAATCTATCTAGTACGCCTCTCTTTGAAAACATACTTCGGTCCCAGGTTATGCAGCCACGTGCATCACTCCCGTGAGCCTTCGGCTCTCATAGATTCGGAGCATGGAACGACTTGACTTCGCGATCGCCCCCTGGCGACACTCAAACAAAGACAAAACAAAGACAATAGTCATTTTTCGTGAAAACCCTGTCAGCCGATTTGAGATTTGAGAATTACTCCCACAAGTGTGATGTCAGTCACTGACAGCAAGCCGTCGCGAACTGTATAAAATGATGGCGAAGGCGAGACTAGCTTCAAAGCGAGCAGAGGAACCTGTAGCGGTTAAGCTAAAAGAATTGCGGTTCCGTTCACAAAAAATGGAGTCAGCGATCGAGGGTTTAAAACAGTAGCCTAAAAATCTAGACTTGTCTAGATTTGTCAGACTTTGGCGAAAGCAAGCAATAATCGTTATAAACGGTCGAAACGCGCTACTTTGTGCGGGTTGCTCAAGCTGACTGTGAAAACCACAGAAACACACTCTTGCTCAAACTAATCATCAAAAAACCAAATATTTCAAGTCCTCTGCTAATCAAGGCAGTCTCTAACTGGGAAGATTAGGCAAACCTGAGCAAAAAGGCAAGCTTATAGCACTTAGTCTAGGCTAAAATAGACCGCTAAGTTTGATTTACAGATTTCTGTAGGTTTTTAGAAGCGGTGTTAAGGAGGCTAATTGATGGTATACGCAGAAAATTGGTCGCAGCCGTCTATGTTTGAGCTAGCGCGATCGGGCAACTTTCAAGCCCTGAATGACTGGATTGACAGCTTGCTCCGACCAGAAGGGATCTATGCCCGCGTAGAAGAAGCTCAGGCTGGCTGCTTGCAAATATTAGTCGAATTTCAACGGGAATTTGCGTCAGATACTACATTATTGGGTAGCACTCTGCGCGAAGGCTTAGTCAAATTTATTTGCCACCAACTCTGGAGACTAAACTCGCCAGCAGTGCAAGGGGTGCGAATTCAGGCGCGTTTAGCTGGGGAACCAGATATTCTCTGGAAACAGTCAGTACGAATTGTCACTCCGGCTTCTCGGCAACGGCGACATTACCGCTCGAGCCTGGGCGTAGATTGGGTGAAGTTTAAAACCTATCGTTCTCTGCTCCTAGTTGGGTCAGCAGTTGCCTCATTTATTTTAGGATGTTGGGTTAGCTACCACGAGGCTTTTGCGATGCGGTTAGTGTCGCCCGCCTCCCAACACCAGCAGGCACTGGTAAGGTCCGGCCCACCTGCGAAACGTCCTGATGCGGTGCAAGCAGCCTTAGAAATAGTACCAGTGGTGCAGCAAAAACAAGTGCTCAATCCCTACGACCCCACTGTAACGCTGATGTTCGGCGGGAATGTGAATCTATTGGATGCCGCCGCCAGCAATGATTACCATTCGGCCTTCGCCAATATGGATGAATATCGGCAAGCAGATGTAGCGATGGTTAACCTGGAAAACCCCCTGACTCGCTCTACCCTGGGCCAAAGCAAAAAACAATTAAATTTTAAAGCAGATCCAGAATCGGTGAAAGTATTAACAGCAGGAGGAGTGGATCTTGTCAATCTGGCAAATAACCACGCTATGGATTACGAGGAACCAGGGCTGGTGGAAACTATAAATACTCTAAATAATGCTGGCATTCAGCACTTGGGAGCCGGTCGAGATCTTAAAGAAGCTCGGCGTCCAGATATTATTGAAGTTAAGGGTCAGCGGATCGCTTACCTTGGTTACTACGATTCTGACCTGCACGCCGCCGACAGTGGGAAAGCAGGGACTAACTCCCGTCGCAACAACCGGGTGGCGGAGGATATTCGAGCTCTCAGGGGTCAGGTAGACTGGATTGTTGTTAATTATCACTGGGGAGTGGAATTGGCAGATTATCCGGGGGATTGGCAGATAGATTTGGCTCGGTTCACGATCGACCAAGGAGCAGATTTGGTGGTGGGACATCACCCCAACGTTCTGCAAGGGGCAGAAATTTACAAGGGCAGACCGATTGTTTACTCCCTGGGTAATTTTATCTTCGGTGGGAATGTTCGCAGCGATTACGATACAGCAGTGCTGAAAGTATCGCTCAAAGACAGGAATATGAAGGTAGAGTTTCTACCTGTGGAGGTGAAACAGTTTCAGCCGAAAGTGGTGCAGGGAACGGCAGCAGAGCGCATCCTCAAACACGTTGAGCAGATTTCTAGTATTTTTGACAAGCCGATGCGATCGCCTGTAGTTCTCGATGCCCCAGTTTCGGCAACACCAGCACCAAATACTCCGAATTCTCCATTGCCAGGAGCGACAAAAAGTGGTAATGACCAGCCCGGACTGAATTCCCCAGTCCCGAAAGATGACACTAATCTGCCCCAGCCAGCACAACCCAAACCTACTCCGATTTTGCCGGCTTGGCCGACTACGCCCAAACAGCAGGAAAACTCGTCAGTTTTGCAGAACGGAAGTACACCTGCTCCTGAGTCAAGCCCGCCAGAGAGTCAAGATTTGCCACCGCGCATCTACCGAGGTCAACCTGAAAAGCCCAGCGGAGAAGCAGAGCCATTTACCAAAGAGCCATTCATCAAAGAACCGTTCATTTCGCCGCCATCCCCCAATTCTGGAGCCGTACTCAGCCCCCAAGGCTATGTTCCCCCGACTCCGGCTCTATCTTTCAAAGTCTCTGTCAAAGAGCAGGCTCTTTCCCAGGTACTGACCGCTCCCAGCACAATTCGCGATCGCGAAAAGTCGATCGCCCTACCTCCTTTCGCGTCCGGGATTGGTGAGCCACGGGGTAGCCGGAGTGACGGCGCACCTTGAGGTGCTGGGCGGTCATCGGTGAATAGCATTACGATCGGGCTACCTACTATTAATCACCAATTTATTGACAACCAATGATCGATCACCTACTACCGATGACAAATCAGTTTGCGATCGCGCTCCAGCAAAAAAAGCAGTACAAAACCTATATCCTCTCCGACGCAACCGCTAACTCCAGTCTAGAAGTGGTCCCGGAACGGGGCGGTATAGCCACTAGCTGGCTGGTTGAAGGCAAAGAAATCTTCTACTTGGATGCGGAACGGTTTGCTAATCCAGATTTGACTGTACGCGGCGGGATGCCAATTCTGTTTCCCATCTGCGGTCATCTTCCCGACAACACTTACACTCACAAAGGAGTGCAGCGGACGCTCAAACAACACGGCTTTGCTCGTGACGAGCCTTGGGTGGCTGCTTCACAAGTGACGGATGGTTGCGCGGCTCTTACCTTGGTTCTCGAAAGCAGCGATCGAACCCTGGCTGTTTACCCCTTTGATTTCCAATTAGCCTTTACTTATCAGATTAAAGGCAATTCTTTGGAAATTATTCAGCGATACACGAATCTGTCTGAGGAGCCAATGCCCTTTTCTAGTGGCTTACACCCTTACTTTTTAGCTCCCGACAAGACCAAGCTGCGCTTTGAGATTCCTGGGATGCAGTACAGAGATCACAACACTCACTCCAAGGATTATTTCACAGGGGTTTTTGACCCGACGCTGGATGAAATTGATGTTTCTTTTGATGAGCTGACCGGTCTGGCTGCTACTGTCACTGACTCGGCGCGCGACTTGCGCCTCACCCTCAGTTACAACTCCAGCTATGCGAGGTTGGTTTTCTGGACGCTAAAGGGCAAGGATTTTTACTGTCTGGAACCTTGGACTGCCCCTCGGAATGCCCTAAACACAGGCGCACACCTGATTTATTTACCCCCCGGCGCGAGTTGCGAGATGCTGGTTCGCATGACGGCAACTTTTTTTTGAAAAAGACTTGCTATTTTTAGAGATGGGTGCTAATGTTAAAAACAGTGTGCGAGAACGAAAGTTTGAGCGGGTCGCTAGCTCAGCGGTAGAGCATTCGGCTTTTAACCGATTGGTCTCGGGTTCAAATCCCGGGCGACCCATAAAAAATTTGTAGGGGCAGTGCCCCCGTGCCTGCCCTGAATTTTGAGTCGAAGGCTCCGAGTTCAAAGCTCAAAATTTTGGGTTTCAAAATTACAAATCTGGAAAGATAGTGCGCGATCGGTGGCAAATTGTCTTAATATTGTCGTAAGAATTGAACTTGTCCAAAATTCACTGCCCAGAAACCACAAATAATTAGGAGGAATATCTATGGCGCTTGTACCTATGAGACTGCTGCTCGACCACGCGGCTGAAAATGGTTACGGCCTACCGGCTTACAACGTCAATAACATGGAGCAAATCCAAGCCATCATGCGCGCTGCTGACGAAACAAACAGCCCCGTGATCCTGCAAGCTTCTCGCGGCGCTCGCACCTACGCTGGGGAAAACTTCCTGCGCCACTTGATTTTGGCGGCAGTTGAAACCTATCCTCACATCCCCATTTCCATGCACCAAGACCACGGTAATGCCCCTGGCACTTGCTATTCCGCCATGCGCCAAGGTTTCACCAGCGTGATGATGGACGGTTCTTTGGAAGCAGACGCTAAAACTCCTGCTAGCTACGAGTACAACGTTCAAGTTACTCGCGATGTCGTGAATGTTGCTCATTCCATCGGCGTTAGCGTTGAAGGCGAACTGGGTTGCTTGGGTTCTCTGGAAACAGGAATGGGCGAAGCAGAAGATGGCCACGGCTTTGAAGGTGCTTTGTCTCACGATCAATTGTTGACAGATCCTGAACAAGCTGTTGATTTTGTTGAGCAAACTGGCGTAGATGCTCTAGCAGTGGCGATCGGCACTTCTCACGGCGCTTACAAGTTCACTCGCAAGCCGACTGGCGAAATTTTGGCAATCAGCCGCATTGAAGAAATTCACCGCCGCTTGCCGAATACTCACTTGGTAATGCACGGTTCTTCTTCTGTGCCCCAAGAATTGCTGGAAATCATCAACAACAACGGTGGTAAAATCCGCGAAACCTACGGCGTACCTGTGGAAGAAATCCAAAAGGGCATTAAGTGCGGCGTTCGCAAAATCAATATCGATACTGACAACCGTTTGGCGATTACCGCTGCGGTGCGCGAAGCTTTGTTTGCCAAACCCGATGAGTTCGATCCTCGTCACTTCCTGAAGCCTTCGATCAAGTATATGCAAAAAGTTTGTAGCGATCGCTATCAATCTTTTGGCTGTGCTGGCCACGGTACAAAGATCAAGCAAGTATCTTTGGATGATTTTGCAGCTAAGTATGCTAAGGGCGAATTGAGCGCTCCTAAGAAGGCTGTAGCTGTTTAATAATTTTAAGCAGAGGTAGGGACAGGGCATTGCCTTGTCCTGAAGTCTAAAGTTGGGATTTCCGGGTAGCTTTTGAGTTGCCCGGTTTTTGTTTGTGCGATAGAATAGGGGCAACCACGGGGGGATTGCCCCTACTTTCAGGCGCTTATGTAGAGGCTTTGCGTAAGTTCTGTATTTTAATATTGTTGTCCCTTCACGCTATTTCTTTGCTAAGTTTCTCCTGCACCCACAAGTTTAAAAGCGTTTCTGGAGAAACACCTTGACGTTTAGCGATCGAGCGAATTTGCTCTGATAAAGTTACTTGTACACGATAATACGTTACCTCAGATTGAAGATTGACTGAAAACTCAGCAGGAACAGTTTCCTCCCAATAATCGGCCAGATCGCGATCGTCCCAAAACTCACCTATTTGCTGATAAGATTCAGCTTCTGAGATAGCACTTTTACGTTTGCTGGTATTTTCTTCGTTCAGCATTTGTCATGTCCCGTGCAGATAAAATTAATGCTTGCCTATCTTCTTTATAAACAAAGAAAACAATCAAGTAGCCTCCGGCATCAGTTTGTCCCAAAGCAGCATAAACATTTTCACCCTGACGATGCCCTGTTTCGACAAAGCGGAAAGCTGCAAAGTTCTCAAAGACTTCTCTAACTTCTTGTGGGCTAACAGAATGTTTTCGAGCTAGTTTTTCAACGATATCCTCTAGCTAGATCAAGCCTGTGATTTCCACTTTGAGATATGTCTCTATCACTCCTAACTGCTAGTGTACCAGAAAATGCCAGCAATGGTTGTATCAATTACACTGCATGGGCGATCGCATATTGTCTCAACACAGGCGCAATAGCGTAAAAATTTGCTTGTTGTTCAATCAAGCAGCGCCGCGATAGAGATTGCAGCGCATTTGCCAAATCTGACACCGGAATTGTATCATTTTCAAGTAATTTTGCCCGATCGATCGGCTGGCTTTCTTTCGCCAACAAGGAGATTACTTGTTTTTCTAGTTCCGATAGGCGATCGAACTGCTGGTGTAAAACATCTTTCAAATCTTCCGGCAACAATATGGTATCATTTGGTAATAACTCAGTCACGCCTCCTCCCAATTCTTGAATCAGAGTCGCCACGCTTTTTAACCATAGGGGATTCCCTTGGTAGCGATGAATGAGAGTTTCGCTGTTGTCGCTTTCTGCTAACCCATAATCTCTGAGTATTTCCCGTCCGGCTGCGATGTCTAAACCTTTGAGTTGTAAAGTACGAATGGGAGTATTTTGGTTTTTAACTTGAGTCACTTCTCTGGGTTGTTCCCAACCGATTAACATCAAGCAACTTTGATGGGATAATTTTTCTATTTGTTTGAATAAAGAGCGATATTCTTCGCATTCTGGTTTGTATTTTCCTGCCGATTCGCCGCTACAGAAAAGGTTGTGAACGTCATCTAAGACTATTAAACAGCGATGATTTTGCAAATATTTAATCAGCGGTAAGCGTTTCTGGTTTGTTGGGGATGAATCTTGTTTTTCTGAGTTGGAGAAAAGCTGTATTAGGTTAGATTGAAATTTATCTATGGTGGGGAATTCGTCTAGGGTGTACCAAACTGCGTACTCAAACTCGTCTTTGATTTGTTGTACGAGTTGTACTGCTAGGGATGTTTTGCCGATTCCGCTGATGCCAGTGAGGGTGATGAGGCGGCTGTTTTGTTGTAGAATCCAGGTTGTGAGGGTTTGGAGTTCGTGGGTGCGATCGTAAAAAGCACCTAATTCTGGCATCTCGCTTAAATCTTGATGTAGAGTTTTGGTTTGTTGTGGGTTAGATGTTTCCTGATTTGGTGGGTGTGAGTTTGGGATATTTGGTGGGTGTCTTCCTTCTCCACAGAGGTTAAAGATACCAATCCCTACAACGTCTTTTGCAAAATTGGAGACATTTGAAACTTTCCACCTCTCCATTGCTGATCGAAAATTCTTTTTATTGACATCTTCTCCCAACTCTTCTGAAAGTAATTGCCATAATTCCGAAGCCGCATTCCTAACACGACTTTCAGAACAGTCAAAGTCTTTGGCTACGTGCTTGTATGTATCGTGTTGTAAAGTTGCTTTTAGTACCGCCTCTTGTAAATCATCAAGGTGTTGACCCGTTTTCTCGAAGACTATGCGATCGGCGAGGTTTAACATTTCTTTAAGATTCATCTGTTAAGAGGATGGGATGATTTTGTGTATTATGGCGCAGTTTTAGACATTTTAGTATATTTTTAGATATTTTGGTACATAACTGGATTTAAAGAGAGTGAAAGGAGGAGAAGGTTGGGGGCAAAATAGGATGTTTTTGGGCTAGACAAAGCTTTTATTTATAAGTTAATCTCAAAAAATATCGGCAATATTAGGGTGGGTGGTCACTTAAGGAGATATCTAATGACGTGGTTAGTTAAAGTCGATCACATCACTTATGCTTGCGCTTCGGGAATGATTGAAAAATGGGCATGGTTTCACATTGAGGTTGAAGGTGGAAAATTGATTAAGCGAATCGATGATATCGATCCTCATAATCCTAATAGTAGTATGAAACTCTGGTGTATTGATTATGGTTCATTTGGAATTGCTTTGATTGAAGGGATAGACCGAAAAGAAAAATCTCAAGTTACTCTATTTACGGAACTCCATCAAGACCATAGTATTCAACACGTTGCTTATGAGACAAAAAACCTAGAACAGTTTCAGGAAAGACTCGCAAACTATAAGTGTGATATTTTGGGAGAACCTATTACCAAAACTGATGCTTTGGGAATTATCAAACAGTTATTTTGTAGAGGTTACTCTCCCACAACTCCGGCAAAAACGACATTTGCTGAATATGTAGAAAGACCAAAAAATAGCAATTCAGATAGTAAAATCACCTTTTCTCAGCAAGTGGGAAAAGGGTTTTATGCTCAAATAGAAGAAGCTATAGCAGAAGAGAAATATCAACCATTTACCGAATTTTCTGCAATGCCAGAAAATTGGGAACCTCCTAAAATTAGCGAACCTGAGTCTACCCGAATTTCTAACCAGTCCGGGGGGAAATAAGCAATCGAACAGAAAGTTACGCTTTCTTCGGGAGTTATTGCAAATATTCGCAATAACTCCCGATACTTTCATTTAGCGTTCTAGTTGACGCATGAACGAGTAAGTAATTAGTTGTAACCAATACTAGAAAAGGATTTGAACACGTTCTCTTACATCGAACTCAGGTTGTATAAAATACCATGACAAAATCACGAAAAAATCCCATATATGCGGTTTAAACCCAACTCCCTAGGCTTCACAGTGTTGCTTGGCGTGCTGGCTGCATTACCACCGCTATCAATAGATATGGGACTACCAGCATTTCCCGCGATTGGTATCTCGCTAAATGCCTCCCCTGCTGCTGTAGGATTAACACTCAGTCTATTTATGCTGGGCTACGCTACATCGCAACTTGCCTTTGGTCCATTCTCGGATCGCTACGGGCGCAAACCCGTCTTACTCGTAGGCTGCGGACTCTTTGTATTTGCCAGTGCTGGTTGTGCGATCGCCCCATCAATTAATGCCCTCGTGGCTTGGCGCTTTTTTGCGGGTGCGGGTGCGGGTGCTGGTATGACGCTGATGCTGGCAATGGTTCGTGATCTGTTTGAAGGTGCTACTGCTCGCGCCCAACTCTCCTATATTAACCTGGTGATGACCATAGCACCAATTATCGCACCAACAATTGGCGGGGGAGTATTGGCGATCGCTAACTGGCGAGCTATCTATGGGATATTAGCTGTAGGAGGACTGGTACTCATACCGGCTATTGCACTCGGACTTGACGAGTCAATTAAAAGTCGGGATGTAAATGCTCTCAAACCACATCGGCTGATCGGAAATTATCTGCGTATTTTTAGTAACCGAGTTTGCATTGGATATGCGCTTGTCAATGCTCTCAGTTTTGGATGTATGTTTGCCTACGTTGCGGGTTCACCACTGGTAATGCTCAAGGTTCTGGGTATCTCAACAACAACTTATGGGTTGCTCTTTGCTTCAACTGCTATCGGTATTATGGCTGGTTCATTTCTGAGTGGACGATTGAACACTCGTGGCGTGCCACCAGCACGATTGCTGGGCTTTGGTTTAGCACTTGCTGCTACCTCAGCTATTGCACTTGTAGTAGTGTCGGTTAGTGGTGCTGCTCAGGTACTTACACTATTACCCCTGCTCATAATTAACACCTTTTGTTATGGGCTAATTTCACCCAATGCTATACATAATGCACTTCAACCACTACCAGAGATAGTTGGCAGTGCCGCCGCAGTAATAGGATTTCTGCGGATGTTGGCCGGTGCACTGGCAAGTGCCATGATTGGCTTTTTCTTTGATGGACACACCGTAAATGTCATGTCTGAGGTAATGGCATTATTTGCGATCGCTTCGCTTGCTACATATACTCAAGTGAGGTATAACCAAAAATAAGATTAATGAACGTTAGAGTGTTCACCAAACCTGGTTTCTCACCCCCACGCGATCGCCCCACCAAAAGAAAGCGCGATCGCCCATCAAAAGAAAGAGCGATCGCCCTTTCTTGTTTCTGATGAGCGAGATCCTAATAATCATCGCCCCGTCTCTGGCATTTCTCCAGCAACAACTACCAATTCCACACCGCAGCGAGTTGCCGCTTCCGCCAAGCGGTTATCAAGTGTGGCGATCGGCAATTCCAATCTTAGTGCTAGCTCTCTCATAAGCTGCATCATAAGCAGCTAAACCTTCTTGTCTTCCTAATACTATAGTTGACGAGAGTGCATTACTATCCGTAGCTTCATCAACCTGAATTAAAAGTGATTGTAACAAAGTAATAGCCATCTCAGATTGCTCAGTCGTCATGCGATTGCGTCGCTCGGCAACCAGGAGAGTATTAGCAACTTCTAGCGACCAAATTCCTGGTACAAATGCTTCGCAATCCGGCATCATCGCGAGTATAGCATTAGCATAATCGTTATCTTCATCGACTAAGCACCAACTGATTGCTACAGAACAATCCAATACAAACTGGATTAAAACCTGCGCCCTTCTTCAATCATGGAACGGATTGAGCTTTTATCCAAGGCAATTTCTTGTCGCAGTTGTAGCATTCTAGCAATTGCTGCTTGAATTGATTTTTTAGTAGTCAGTTGTCCCCAAGCGTTATACTTCGGTTTAACTTCCTCCGATGGTAGATGCTGTACAACTACTACCACTTCAACAGAAGTATCTTTAAACTCAGCGGGCATTTGGAGAAGCAATATGCCATCGGTTCCAATATGCGATCGCAGTTTCATTGTTTCCATGTCAGACTCCAGAAACTTCGAGCAATTCTAGTTTAGCTCAAAGCTGTTGGCCTTTACCAGTATTTTGACCGATAGTATAGGTGCTATTGAATGGGAAGGATCTCGCCCTTCGCAGCAAATACCAAACACTGCGATAATTGTACGAGTTGCGATCGCCCAATCACGCATCAAGAGCGATCGCCCCCTTTAATTATTCGTCTATTCTTAATTACTGCGGACGAATCCCATTCAAAAACTCCATCCTCGCCTCAATTATTGAAGGCATTAAAACGCAACGCACCAACAATTCTAAATCCAACTCCGGCAACAACTCACTTCTTGAAACTTGCTCATAATTATCTTCGCGCAGCCCATAAACAGACAACTGATTATTTTCCCAAAACCAGACTTCTGGAATGCGAAGTCGCAAATACTTAGCTAGTTGATTTGTGCTCCCGCTAGTAATCGTCACATCCACTGCTAAATCGGGATGCTCTTTCTTTTCACCTATATAATAAGACTCGTCAGGCTCAAAGGAAACATCTTTTGTTTTATCCCTGCGAGTCGCACTACCTACAGGAATAAAATTAATTCCGAACTCAAAAAAGTATAGTTCTATAAATATAGCGATCGCCTTTTTAAAGCTTTCATGTGCTTCGCCCAGTGTCATAAACTCGATCCACCCATCAAGATAAGTTATCCGCAAACCAGAAGAGTCTGCCATCAAAGATGCGATCGCCTCAAATTGCTCCCAACTATAATAACTGGGGAGAACAAATCGCTGTTCCCCAAGCGTACCTATTTCTTCTAAAACTTGTGCAGTCACAGGTATCACCATCCTATTTTAAATATTACTAGCCCCTACCTAGTATAGCAGTCGCCAAGGCGCTTTGTTTCTTGCTCCCTGAGCGGAGTCGAAGGGAGTCTCTCACATTCTAACTTAATCAGTCTTCGACGCACTATTCACCTAAAAAACCCGGTTTCTTCCAAAAATCATCGCTTTTTCCATAAATATTGATGCAGAAACCGGGTTTTTGGCCACCCGTCTAGGACTGAACCTAAAAAACCCAGTTTCTCGCGATATTCGTCAACCTAAAATGACACAATTACCTTAAGAAACCGGGTTTTTGCCTAAGTCCTATTAATGAACTAACTCGATCGCCCTTTTAGTCAACGCCTCAGCAGTCAACCCATTAAACGCCATCAATTGACCCGCAGTAGCAGTAGTTTCCCCCCGCTTCCAAGCGAAAGTATCGCGCGGACAATTGCTCCGTAGCATTACAGGCTCTAACATCCCAGAAGCACCGCCTATCACGCCAATTAAGGCATCTCCGCCAAACATTTCGGCAAATTTGTCATCGCTCAAAAAGCCGCCGTCAGCCTCGGAACAAGTATCCCAAGCAACATCAGTTGGGCGGTACAAACGGCGTGGATTGATGATAGAAACAATCCGCGAACCAACACCTGATTTTTCCAAAGATGCCGCTGCTTCAAACACCGGAATCAAACTCATATCGCCAATTACAGCAAATACAACTTTCTTACTCCCAGCTATTTCTTGCAACACGATCGCACCATCTTCCAAACCTTGGCGAGTCTGGGCAAAAGTAGTCCGAATTGGTAGCGGCGACTTGCTCGCAGTAATCACAATTCCCTTATTCTTAGCAGTCAAAGCCCAATCGTAACAAGCTTGAATACTGTTAGCATCGGGTGGGAACAAAGGAAACACATTGCCATTCCGCATCATCGCCGCAAAATAAGCCTCAATTTCCGGGCGTTGGTGCGTCCAACCATTGCGGCCTTGTTCTAAAGCACCCGCTGTAAATAAGGTGACAGTAGCTGGAGTTGGACGACGCAATTCGGCCATTGCTTGGGTGACTGTTTGCCAAATTGGTAAACCATTAATCGCAAAAGATTCATAGGAACACCACAAAGTCCGCGCGCCGAATAGCGACAAACCTACGGCTAAACCTGCACAAGCATCTTCACTCAAAGGTTCATAAACTTGACCGTTTGGCCCTTGATTATACAGGTCATCTGTGGTAGGGTGAATGATTTTCAGGGCTTGATTAATGTTGGCAATTCCCGATGCTTCGTTACCGTCAGCATTGGTGACAATAAAAGTCCGATCGCGCTCACCGACTTTTCCTACCAAACGTCCCATTGCTGTTGTCGAAACCTTCGCTTCTCCACCCACAGCAAATTCCTCTAAAGGCAATTCACCTAAATCTGCCAATGGTAATTCAAACTCTGTTACCACAGTTTTTGCTGCTGGCCCGCCGCCAGCGCGTTCAGCATTTGTCCGCACCAATTCCCAAGCTTCCACACTCAAAGCGCGCTCTTTTAAAGCACTGACAATATGCGGTGCATCTAGCGTATCTTTGGGATAAAGATTGTGCGATTTTGCTCCCCGCGCGTGCACGCCGGCACCTTTCAACTGTTTGATGATAAACACAGTTAGTTTGCCGCCGAGAGCAGATTTTGCTGCTTTGTCAACTCCTTGCAAAACAGCTTTGGTAAACGCCATCCGCTGTTCTAGGGAAAAAGCAGTGCTGTCAACATAATCTCCAGCTTGATTGCGATCGTCAAATTCCTTAGCGTCAATTAAGATGATTTCTTCAAAACCATTTCCTTGCCAATAAGCAATCATTTCCCCATTGGTTTTAGTCGAAACCATGCTATGATGTTCCTGGGAATATCCGTTCCAAACTAACACTGGCAAAAAGTTAGTAACGCTCGGATAAGCAGTGTGAAAATGTCCCATGCTGCTCATCGGATAGGGTTCGCCCATGCCGCCGTCGCCCATTGTGAAAGCAAACAGTTTGTCGCGGTGCAAAAGTGCTCCTGACATGGCAAAATGCTGTCCTTGTCCGAGGGGACCGGCTGGTGCTAAAAGACCTGGAATGAAGCCGGAAAGATGTCCTAACAAACCGTCTTTTTCTCGGAATTTGTCGCGCACTTGCTGTACGTTGACAATTCCCATGTCTTCCAAAGAGCGATCGAGAAACATGGCACTATAAAAGCCGGGGGCGTGATGCCCGACTTCGGTGACAATATTCTTGTGTCCCAGCATCACCAAGGCTGCGTAAGCCTCGGCTTGGCTAGCAAATCCCCCCGGATGTCCAGAGGCCTTGCTGGCTGTTACTTGCAGTGTCAGGTAGCGCAGGGCGTCTGCTGCGAGCATTGTTTGAAAGACGGCTGCGGGATCGGCAGGATCGGCGATCGCCGAACTCCCGGTTGCGATCGCAGGTGCTTTCCCGTAAGTCTCAAAACCAGGCACTGTCTCGGAAAAATATTGAATGCCTTCGCAAAAAGCGGGCGTTGCTGACGTTGCCTTCGGGGTAGTTGCTGTCATGCTTGATACCTGAAAAATTTGAATTGGATTAATTTAATTAATCTTATAACTTCCGTGTTACCAAAAAATCATTAGTTCTATTATGCAGGACTTACGCAGCTTTATTCTGTCATTCTGATCCTTCGCAATCCTGAACCTTGTGAAGGATCTAGACAGCGAAGAATCGAGCGAGATTCTTCGCGACCCTCAGAATGACAGACAGTCGAGCGAGCGATTTTAGATGAAAATTACTAATCAATCTAAAATCTAAAATTGTTCCAGCCGTTCCCGGACATCTATATAAGGTATAGTACCGCTTTCAGAAAGAGAAGGCAAGACCTTTTGATTCGCCAGCCAAACAAAGAAACTGCTAAGTGCAGGAATCGGATCTTGATCGCGGCGCAGTGTGTAGATCAAACCTTCGCAAGGCCCATTCACGCGGCTAGTCGTGCAAATCGCTTTCTGGTTATTTACCATACCGACAGTGACATAATTTAGCTGTTTGTTGCGGTTATAATTATCCAGGCGCTGAGTCACTTGTCGGCAGCGAGTCAGAGGATCATAGCCAGAACTAGAAAAGAAATTAGAATTCCAGCGAATCCAAGGCTCCCTAAACCCTTGTGGATTTTGATATACTGTCACCGGTTCACCCGTCGAGGTATCGCATACAAATCCTCCCAAACCCAGATTCGGTTGGCTTTGGCTAGAGGCGCGGCTGATAGAAAGATTGCTGAGAATATCAAAACTGTTACGGTTATTTTGTGATAGCAATACCATAAAAGCATCGATCGGGATTGCCGCATTCAACCCCGTTTTTATCTCCTCAATCTGACCGTTCAACTGGCTCATAATTGTGCCAACAGTATCCCCCTGGCCGTGAATTCCCACAATTTTGCCATCAGCATCAAATACAGGCCCGCCACTCATCCCACGCCTGGTGACAGCTTGGTAGCGCAGACCGTACCCCGATGATGCGCGATCGAGGCGAGAAGAGATAATACCAGTAGTAAATTCAAGTTTTCTTTCAAATCCAGAGGCGATCGGCAGCGGATAGCCAGCAACGTAAATAGTAGAACCAACAACAGCACGTTCTGACTCACCCATTGGTGCTACTGGATACTGTTCTCGGCTCTGAAACTGCATCAAAGCTAAGTCTAGATCCCTGTCATTTTTCGGCAGTCGCTGTATTCTAATCGCAGTATAATTTTTTTCCAAATGAGTGCGAATGCTGTATTCTTGGGCGAGGCTTGCTACCACATGATTAGCTGTCAAAACAGTGTAAATATTACCTTGTTTGGCTATAATTACTCCCGATCCGCTACCAGAAAAACCCAGCGTGTTGTTGACTTCTACAGTTGTGAACATCGCTAGCTGGGCAATTTCTTGGGCTGTTTTGGCGCTAGCAGCATATTGTTGGCTGACAACCGCCGTCACCGTTAATGCACCCGTCAAGATGATTGTCAGCGCGTCAAACCGCAAACTCCACAGATTCATCGCTAACTCCCTAGATGAGACGAGGCCAACTGCAACAAATATATACCGATCGGAATTCCCCAACTAGATTTAAACATTTTATCCAATAATTCCGGCATCGGTTCACTCGCATCTTCAAAAGCGCTGCGGGCTTGGTGCTGATTAGTGCTATTTTATACTGAGTATCGCTGGGAAACTGAACGATCGCCCGATCGGTATTACCCAGCCGCCTGACCGTTAAGAGCAACGGTTGGTGCAGGAGGCCCACCCTATTTGCCCCCTCTCTAGGACGATCGCCCCAGAGAGGATTTCCCCGTCTCTATCCGTACCGTTGTTTGACGCAGTTTTCCACATCAACCCCTGGAATTGGCGATGGGATTGAAAATTGCCCAACCCTTAAGGGAGAAGGGAGTCTGGGGAAAAAAGGGGCAAAGGCGCGAACCATCCTCAGTGTTTTCTCAGAGCTTTTCCCTCACATCTATGTAAGGAATTTTACTGCTTTCATCGGTAGATGGCAGCTCAACTTGTCCTTGGCGCCAAGCCAACAAGTTATACAGAGACGCGATCGGATCTTGGCCTCGCCTCAGAGTATAAATCAAATTTTGGCACACACCATTGACTTGATTAGCTGTGCAAATTACGTTTTGACCATTCATCACACCAACAGTAATGTACTTGAGCTGCCGATTGCGACGATAGGTTTCGAGGCGTTGGCTGACTAATTGACACCGAGTTGTCGGATTGTAGCCAGAACCGGAAAAGTAATCCGAAGCCCACTCGATCCAAGGCTCGATCGCACCTTGAGGGTTTTGGTACACCGTCACCGGCACGCCGGTAGAGGTGCTACACAAAAATCTGCTTTCTCCCGGTAAAGGCCTGGCGTGACTCGGTTGAGAAAAAACTGTCAGACTGCTGAGGGCGATCGCAGTTGCGCCCAAAACTTTTGTTAATAATTGCTGTTTCACGATCGTCTCACTCTCATTGATGGCATTCGGCACAAAAATTACCAAATGCTGGGTTTACTTCCTTGACGCACCCGCTCAAATCAAATCAGCTTGCATCGGAATTATGTTTTTCAGGTCGCCTGTGGAGTCAAACTTAGCCTTTGGCTTTCGCGAAAAAGCGAAGCAACCTCCAACCTGGGAATTGCTCAGTTGTTGCCCAGGCACTTGACACCACTGAAAAAGTATTTGAAATCCCTTGCGAGCCTGGCCACAAGCTTTACCCGTTAGGTCTGGTAGATTTGCCCTGGGGGGTATTGCACCTCACCCCATTTAAGACTAATATCGTGTAATAAACAAGCACTTTCAATTTATTTTCATCTCCCTATTACGGATACCAGAAAATACTTCTAAGTGTAATCAGGGATTAAATGCTTTCTACCACCAAAAGTCTCCCTCAATACACGGACGTTTTGTTGCGTATTAAAAACTATGAACCATATTTATCAACAGTTGGGGTATTTAGTGGCCGGGTTAATTTTGCTCGGTGCCAGCAGTTGTTCTAGCTCTGATGCAGCTAACTCAGCAGAAAACCAAGGCCAACCCCCAACTATAGCCAGTCAGTTCGTACACCTACAGCAGACGCGCCATCAAATTGAGACCGCATCGAGCCAAGTAGTGCAGCCATTTAATCCTGTTCCCGCAGTTTTAGCCAGTTCCGCAGCATCAGACAGCGCCGTCACAGTTACGGTTTACAAGGTAGACAATAATTGTCGAAGTCTCCACCCGGAAGCAGTTACAGGCCCAGACAACCAGTTAATGTCATCTGCTGTGAATGAAGTGTTAAAGCAGCAGGTTTTCTCTAGTTTAGGTTTAGTTGGTTATCGACTCAGGATCGATCGCCGTCTTGGAATCGCCACCGTAGATTTACGTACATCAGGGAATTACCGGCAAAAATTACAAAATCTGTCAAGTTGTCAGATGTTAGGTTTGTTCGGGGGCCTGCGGCGAACCTTAACCAGTTATGCTCCTTGGAAAATTAAAACAGTTCGTTTTACAGAGCTTGGAGAGGACATTTTGATCACCCTTCGAGAATAAGCTCTTAAAATTATTGGAGATGGGACTTACGCACTTCCCTTTAAAACAAGGGGGGGCTGGGAGATGATACTAGGAAAACAGATGACACTACCTAACGGCCCCAAAACTCTGCCATTTGTGCAGCTAATTCAATGGATCGCCGATCCGTTGACATACATGGATCAATGTGCTAAGCAATACGGTGACATTTTCACAACTCGATGGGGCAACATCGAACCATTGGTGATGCTCAGTCACCCGCCAGCGGTGCAGGAAATGCTCAACAGCAGCGCTTTTGAAGCTCCTGGCCACCTGAACAGCATCCTAAAACCCTTGCTGGGAGAACAATCGATGATTATCCTCTCCGGCGAGAAGCACAAACGCCAGCGCCAATTATTGATGCCCCCGTTTCATGGGGAACGGATGCGGAACTACGGCCAGCAAATTTGTGATATTGCTTTAGATGTTGCCAGCAAATGGTCGGTCGATCGACCTTTTTTTGCCCGCAGCGCCATGCAGGAAGTCACCATGCGGGTAATTTTGCAGGCTGTGTTCGGCTTGGATGACGGCCCGCGATTCCAAGAACTCAGACCCCTACTTGCCTCAGTTGTCGATATGACTGGTTCTCCTCTGCGATCGAGTATGCTATTTTTCGACTGGATGCAGCAAGATTGGGGCCCCTGGAGTCCTTGGGGACGCATGAAACAGCGGCAGCGAAAAATTGACGAACTGATTTACGCCGAAATTGCCGAACGCAAAGAGCAACCAGACGCCAACCGCACCGACATTCTCAGCTTAATGATGGCCGCCCGCGACGAAAACGGGCAACCGATGACCGATGAAGAATTGCGCGACGAGTTGATGACGCTGCTGTTTGCCGGTCACGAAACCACAGCCACAGCCCTAGCTTGGGCATTTTACTGGATTCACAGTTTCCCCTCAGTGCGCCAGAAACTGCTACAAGAATTGGACAGTTTGGGGGAAAATCCAGACCCGATGGAGATTTTCCGCTTACCATACCTGAGTGCAGTTTGTCAAGAGACGCTGCGGATTTATCCGGTAGGAATGCTGACATTTCCGCGAGAAGTCAAGTCGCCTGTGGAACTAATGGGATATCAACTCGAACCGGGTACGGTTGTCGTCGGCTCGATTTATTTAACCCACCGTCGCGAAGATTTGTATCCAGAACCGCTGCAATTTAAACCAGAACGGTTTTTGGAGAGGCAATTCTCGCCTTACGAGTATGTGCCCTTTGGCGGGGGAAGCCGCCGCTGCATCGGTATGGCTTTGGCGCAGTTGGAGATGAAACTGGTGCTGGCAAACATTTTGCGGGATTTCGACCTAGCATTGGCCGAGAACCAGCCTGTGCAACCGAAGCGTCGAGGGGTGACTTTAGGGCCTGCTGGCGGCGTGCGGATGGTGATGAGGGGGCGGCGGATGCGGCATTCTCAGAAGCCTGAACCTGTTGTTAGTGGGGTTTGAAGTTGCAGCAGTTGCAGCGGACGATCGCACTTTCGGTCTTGATTGCCAAAAAATTGAGGCGAAATGTGCGATCGACCGCTTCAGCAATAGTTTTTGGTAGCACCCGCTACATATAAACAGCTAGAATCCTTAACCTGTAACCATCCCCCGCTCTCAAATTTAAAATTTTTAGTCTAAAATTGTATGAACCTTGCAAACATACCCTGAGAGCAAAAGTGGGTGATTGCAATAGTCCTCTTGATATCTCGAAAGCCTGCCTGCCATACTGTAAAAACATATGCATACCCTGTTATTCAGCAAGGGCGGAAGCGTGTTGGCATTGCCTGCAATCTTCCGCCCTCTTTATTTTGGAAAAGGTCTTTGTATCAATCCTTCAATCTTCTGTTTTGAGAAATTCTGATACCGAAACCGACTTGGGGAGACTTTCTATATCTTGAATTTCGCTTTCGTGGGCAAAAAACTCGACTTCTTTATCGTCAATCTCGATTTGATAGCTAGCGGTAGCAGTCACAATGCGCCGCTTTTTTTTATCTTCTATTAAAACCCAACACACCACAGGTCTTACCCACCTCTCAACGTGCTGACTTTGCTTGGTACTCCCAAAGGCATACCAGCCCTTAGCTTCAATAATTTGAAGCACTTTAAAATCATTATTTGCCATATATATCCCGATCGCGCTAACTTCACTATTATTCTTAGATCAAACTAATTGCTTACTAAGCTGGGTAAAGTTTCTGGACTTCCCAACTGCACTTAACAACCAGATTTTAAGCCTCTGCGCGTCTAATTCCCAATTAATTGTATTGTGTATTTGATCGTTGGCTAAAGTTCCTAACTCTTAATTATTGTGTCTAACTCTTTGATTACCATCACTGTTAAACTGTTCGCCGCTTTCGGCGAAGCCTACGGTGTTTCTGAACTTACACTAGAATTTCCACTCCTCACCCCAGTGTCCCTGGTTCTAGAACGTGCGATCGCCCAACATCCCCAATTAGAACAGTGGCGCGATCGCACCCGCTTCGGCCTCAACCTTGAATTCGTCTCCCCCGACACCATCCTCCAAGACGGCGACGAGGTTGTACTGATTCCCCCTGTCAGCGGCGGGTAGGGACATAGGCAATTTTCGATTGTCGATTTTTGATTTTCGATTGGTAATCTTCATCGAAAATTGGATGGGCATGGGGCATCGGGCATTAATGTGCCTATTGACTACTGACTACTGACCGAGAATTTCAAAGGTGGTACAAGCCCCCGGATTTATCCGTGGAATCAATCCAAAATCCCAAATCCCAAATCTAAAATCGAATGACTTCTTGTGCTCGATCGCACGACTGCCAAATTGTCAACCCCAAACCCAAATATTAAGTTTTGTAACAAATTCGTCGGCAAATCATCCTGGAGTGCGATCGGGCCAGAGGCAAGGCCTCAAGATCTGCATTCCCAGGCTCTGACTGAAAACGAGTCTAATCCTTGTGGGGTGGGCTTCCCGCCCGCCCAAAGATGCAAGTTAAACAACCACTGTTTAACTGCAAAATCAATCCCGACTAAAAAAATCGGGTATGGTTGACGCACTAATTTGACCGTGGTATTCTGCGAAAAGAGTTAACAAAAATTGCAAAACTGGAGAGTTTAGCTATGACCCAGGCGACCAGAACCCAATCCACAGTAGCAACCTTCACAGCCCTCAAGTGCAA
>DPLL01000042.1 GCA_003542015.1 Microcoleaceae cyanobacterium UBA9251
TTCTCGCAAGAATTCGTAAATTTTTAATCGCTGGGAGAGTGTTGCAGCTTGACGCTTAAAGGCTGTGAGTTCTTCGGCTTTGAGAAAGCGATTTTCAGCCTGATCTAGAAGTGCTTCAATCTCAGGGTGCATGATTTTAATTAAGTGGTAATCGGTAATTGATCAAAGGAAGTCATTTGGCAGTTGGCAGTTGGCAGTTGGTAGTTGGTAGTTATCAGTTATCAGTTATCAGTTGGTAGTTATCAGTTGTTTTCCTAATTACCAATAACAAATAACCAATAACAAATTACCAATTACCAATTACCAATTACCAATTGCCAATATTAACTCTTGGTCATTTTCCATTCCCCAGAAGCCTTAAAACAGGTCGAATAGGTCGTCAATAGTGACTTCGGCCGGTTCATAAACAGAAATTACTGGCAAGGGCGGCGGTGGGGATATGGCACCTACTTCGGGAATTCCTTCCCAAGAAATAGCCCGAAAAAAGTCTGCTACTGGCATGGTTAAGGTCAGTAATTGACCAGGGGCTGAGCCATTGGGGGTTTCTAAAGGTGTTCCCAGCCAGTTATAGTGACCAAAGAAGTCTTGAACAGACTTCTCTAACCACGAAGTTTGAATTTTCATCTGTCTTCTCCCTTGAAGACCCCCGCGATGGTTGTACTCAGCACGGGACAGGCGGGCGTCCCTGGGGGGTAGGGTTTATGCAACATAGGCATAACCGTCCTTTTTGTGAATGTGTTTGGAGTATTCGTGAGTAATTACCGCAATATTTCACCGTTTTGCAGTCGGTTTTGAATGTCGCGGGCGTTGGCACCTTCGTTAAGCCAGAATGCTGCTGCATCAATTTTGTCGGGGTTTCCTAGCAGGAATTTGCAATAGCTTTCTCCCATTGAGTAACATTGGAGTTCTATGCAGCTCAGAGGTTTTTTGACTAGAGAGCCNNGGTTTGCCCACGTCGCCCAAGGTGCGAGCAACTGCTGAGTCAAACAGGTTGATGAAGATGCAGCCTTGTTTACGATCGCTCATATCCACTTGCCAGCGACCCCAACCTTGAGCTGTGAACGGCCACCACCAAGTTTCTAGCAGAAACATCAGATTTGACTGGCGAATGTTTTGACCGAATTCGGCACTGAACCATTTTTGAAAAAATTCGGAATCTTGGACTCCCCACTGGCAACCAATAGTATACATGATCACTGAGGAAGCTGGGCCTACTTCTTCTTCTAGTCCCTCCACCAAACCGATAATGAAGTCTTCGCTGGTAAAAATGTTGCGCGACTCATTCCAGTCGTTAATGGTTCCCATCTGGTGATCGAATACAAAAAAATCCTGAACCCTATAGTGGGCATGACTTTTAGGATACTTTTGTTTCAGGAGGGAGTCGGTTGGGACGGAGATTTCTTTGTTGGCGGTAGAGACCATATTTAGGTTACTCCTTTTTGGTGTAGTTAGCTGAAAATTCAGGTCAAATGGCAAAGTTTTAGGATAGTAAAGCAGGTACTGTCTTTGCAAATACGAAAACTTTGGCAAGGTAGCCACTGAACACTTCCTCCAAGGGGAAGGTACTATTGCTTGCCGGCAATTGTTGGTCTTTTGAGCCGATCAACTCCGATCGCCAATTGACCGGCCTATGTATTTAATTTAACCTGATTATTCCCAAGGTACAGGGCAGATTTTTTGACAGCTATCTCAAAAATTCTGGCATTTTCAGTTTTTGGTTGGTTGTGACCGAAAGCAATAGGGTCTCTTACCCCCTGATTCATCGGTCCAGAAATAAAAAACGTAAAAAAACAGAACACCCTGATCCCCGACTTCGCCTTCATTTGTCGGGGAGCGGCATCGCTATGGCGTTTTAGGTTTAATTAGGTGGATTTACTGATCCGAGCAACCGGAGAACGGTACTGGCCGTGGGGTCGCCTCTCAAATCTCAAATCTCAAATCTCAAATCTCAAATCGATTGACTTCTACCTGTGTGGGGTTAACCTGAAGCAGCGATGTGTTATCGTTTTGTGCAAGCTGTTTACTATGTATTTAAGGCGGTCAACGACCCAGGTCTAAAGACACGCTCGCTTCTAGCCTAAGACTTAAATCGTAGTTGACCAGAGTCAGTACCCTGCGTACTACGTTAACGGTAAGAGTTAGTGACCTAGCAGGGAATGCTCTCCCTAGTTCCCTGCTCTAGAAATCTAGGATTAAACAGACTTATTGAGTTAAATCAGTGTCCTAGATCTAGTACCGACCGTTAACTAAGGCGCAAGCTAACATTACCCCGAAAGGGAGGCTCCGCAAGCAGCGAACATTATGCGTACAGGATTGCGAAGTTGGAAGTGGTAATTGCGATGCACGCTCGCCCAACGGCTGCGTTTACCCGCTCAGCTTCGCGGCGCACGCTCGCGTAGTCGAAGTGTCGAAGGGCGAGCGGATAAACTCCGCCGAGTCCCACTGAAAGTACATTACAAAAGTACACTCCCATTAAGCAATTCCCGATCGCTGTAATGGAAAGATTCAAGGCGGTTGAAACCGCCTTGCCGTTTCCCTCTCAGCACTCTTGGTGACTGAGTTTCCCACTTACCGAATTTTTTTATGAAACATCACGCTTGTATTGCAATAGGCATTAATCAATATCAGTTACTCCAGCCTTTGAGTTATGCCGCATTGGATGCAGAGGGACTGTACGCTTTTTTGGTTGAGGAGGCGGGTTTTTCGCCAGATGGATGTCTACTGATGACGGATACGAGTCCGTCGCTGTGGGGTCACTCAACTTATCCAAATCGGGAAAATATTCTGAGGTTGACGGAAAGTCTGTGTACCGAACACCTGCAACACGGAGATGTACTCTGGTGTTTTTTTAGTGGCTACGGTGTCAGCTATGAAGGCAAGGATTATTTGATGCCGGTGGATGGTAATCCGGCGGACATTGAGGGTACGGGGATTCCGGTACAGTTGCTGTTGAATACTCTGAAAAATGCTCCTACGGAAACGGTGTTGGTGCTGGTTGACATGAACCGCAGCCAGATCGTGAAAGCGGGCGAAACTATCGGGGTGGAAACGGCCCAGTTGGCGCGGGATTTGGAAATTCCCACGCTGCTTTCTTGTCGCCCGAATCAAGTTTCGCGGGAAACTTCTGCTCTCCGCCAAGGGTTTTTTACGACGGCGCTTTTGGAGGGGCTGCGATCGGGCCAGTGCATGACGGTTAAGGGTTTAGACCGTTTTTTGAGCGATCGACTGCCTGAGCTGTGCGACCACCATTTGCGTCCCAAACAGGAACCTTTGATGGTGGTAAACCCTCCGGGAAAAGCTCATTTGGTGATTTTGCCGGATGTGTCTGAGATGCCAACTGCTGCCTTGGCGGGACGCAACGGCAATGTGGCGGTTGGGGCCGAGATTAATGGGTACGATCGCCCGCAAATGGCCACGGCGACGGCTCAGTTGTTGGCCAAGGAGGAGTTGCCGGCGGCGGCTCGTACCTCTGAGGACTCGCCAGCCCAGATGCCGAGTCAGGTATCTGCACCAAATACAGTCCGGCCGACGGACGGGGGTGAGGAGCGACCGAATTTGCAAAAGCCGGAGGATTTGGAGCCTGTGGGGTCGGACAAGTCATTTTTGCAGCAGCTAATTTTGTGGAGCGGAGCTACGGCTCTGGTGCTGTTGTTGGGTGTTTTTCTGACGAATCGGTCAATTTTTGTAGGCCAGCAGGAAGGAAACCCTCCCACGAGGGCCCAGAAGGCGCAGAATCCTCCGCCTCAAAAATCTGCTGATGCTCTTGTACCGCAGAACAACCTGCCGATTGTACCGGCAGCCACCCAAAGCAAGCCGCAGCCGTCGAGCCAGCAGGTGTGGGCTGAGGCGAAAACTTTGCTCAAGGATGGTTCGGCTTCGAGTTTTAATAAAGCGGTGGAAGTGGCTCGAACGATTCCGGCTACGGATCCGCTTTACCCGCAGGCTCAGCAGGATATTGAGCGCTGGAGTTTGACGATTTTGGATATAGCTAACGGGCGGGCGGCTCGGGGCGATTTCCAGGGGGCGATCGGGGCGGCTAAATTGATGCCTGATCTCAATAAGCCGGCTTACAATCAGTCTCAGGAGGCGATCGCACAGTGGAAGGAGCTATCCAAAGAACAGCAGATCAATGTGGCTCTGCTATCTGCTGCGAAGGCACAAATTAAGCGGGGCGATGCCTCTTCTTACAGTAAGGCCATCCAGAAAGCTAATCAAATTAAGTCCAGTCAGCCGAAGTATGAAGAAGCTCAGCGGTTGATAGGAGAGTGGAGCGAAACTATTTTCAAGATTGCTCAGTTACGCAGTTCTCAAGGGAAGCTGAAAGAGGCAGTTCAAGTTGCTTCGCTGGTGCCGTCTGGTACCAAGAGTTATCAACCCGCTCAGAAGGCGATCGCCAATTGGAAAACTAAGCTGTCACCCCAGAACAAGGGTTGATTGATGTAAAGGTTATGAGTTTTGAGTTATGAATTGTGAGGTAATAAAGTTTAAATTGTCACTCATGACTCATAACTCAAAGTTCCAAGCTCAAAGCTGGTAAAGCAACCTGCAAGGCGACGATCGCATTCTTAATGGCGGGAACCATTACTGAATAAGTGCATTTTACTGAGCGCATAAGTGCATAAGTGCCTTCGGCTATAACTCCCAATTCCCGACTCTCAAAGAGCGGGTTTTTTTATTTTCTGCAACTGGGTTAGTTTTTATTTACCATTGCGTTTCCAGCTAATATAGCACTTTTAAATTGGGTGTGTAATGCTCCCAATTCCCAATTCCCCAATTCCCAATTCCCAATAACCAATTCCCAATAACCAATTCCCAATTCCCAATTCCCCATTCCCAATTACCAATTCCCCATTCCCCATTCCCCATTCCCCATTCCCCATTCCCCATTCCCCAATTACCAATTCCCCATTCCCAATCTGTTATAACTTATACAAAATCAGCCCTGGCCTGGCCATTCTAGTCCCTTCGCTATCGCCCCAAGGAATTTGGAAAACAGTTTCACCGCCTATACAGCAAAATGTGGATATTCGCAAGCTGCTCCTGGTTTACAACTTGCCGTTAACATCACGCGCTGGGCCTAAGACAAAAAAGGACACAAGGAAGATTTGTAAAGCACTATACAATTGGGCAACAAGAACAGAAAGTTGGTGGGTTATGATACCGCGAGGATAACACCTATGTCTTAGGTTATAGTCAAACCCGACTCTGATCGGTGAGTATAAATAAACAGGGTGAGGTGGCAGTGTCCGGGTGCAAAGGGGGGAGACGATCGAAGAGGAATGTTGGGGGTGCGATCGCGATTGACAATCAGGGGGTAAAACCTAGGAAGGTAAGGAGCAGGATCTCCTGTTGAACTTTTTGAGTTCAAGGGGGTAGCGTTACCACTAAATTCTACTGTCTTGTTGTATTTGACTCAAATTTGTTACAGTTCTTAACTATATATAATTCTTTCAAGACTGCTAGCATGGTGACACTTTTGCTAGCAAAAACAGATAAAGTAAATAAAGTTGCCTAGCTCTAGACACCATGATCCCCATCCAGGGGAGCTTGACTCAATTTGATTCATAGAAAATGGTTTTAGAGTTACAATTGGAATCAAAGCATCGCTATTTAACTGAGTTCTTTACTTAATTTTACTTTCAGCTATGAACGTGGATTTTATCAAAGCCCAAGTCAGGTTGCTACAGGGTGCAAGTTCATCGGAGCGAGAAACCCTTATTAAAAACATCGGTGTCTGTGCGGGCGTGATCAGACCAGGAGAGTACGTGACTCCGCAGCGGAAGCACGCTATTACCCTCTGGTTACAAACAAATGCTGTGCGACTCCGGCTTCCCCAACTTCCTCTGGATTTATCTGGGCAAAAGCCTTAACAGCTAAATAATCAAGGGAGATGCTTTCAGATTGCCGGCATACATGAGGGAGAGTTCCGCCTGAAATTACGCCTGTGAACTAGAAGGTGCCGCCCCCTAGGATGAAGCAGTTGGAGAACATCAACTTACGATCAGTAGGTTTGAGTAAGTTTCATAGAACGGATGATCGTCCACAACTATAACCTGTGTTAATTGCTTTTAGATTTGAGATTCACGATTGATCTCATGTTGGATCAATTTTCTATTTGTGGATCGGCTCGAAAATAATCCCTATTCAATAGGTATAAATATTTACAGGGGCAGTGAACTTAACTGCCCCTACTTTTGAACCCTCCTGTGCAACTCCTGCAAGTTACAATTAACGGCTGTACTTGCAAACAGGGTTCTGTTCTACTCTGATTTATGAAAGGGCAACAACAAATCAAGATTTTGTCAACTGTTCCAGGTCGGATTTTTCGCTCCACTTGTAGCCGTGGCAAAATTGAGATATTGCTCTGGCATAATATAGCGGTTTTCAACCCCATGAGGTACAAGCCGATCGATGCCCTATGCCCTATGCCCTATGCCCTATGCCCTATGCCCTATGCCCTATGCCCTATGCCCTATGCCCTATCCCCAAGCGTACCTCATTGAACAGAGAAGGGCTATATTAGAACATTGGTGAGGACTGCACCTATTTCCTGGTAATTTTTTGTCAAAAACTGTTGCCGATTTGAATTCAACTCAATGGGCGTTGTTCAGAAGGCTAAAAGAAACGGAATTGCCTGTTTTAACTGGTTCTGGTGGATTGGCAAAGTTTAAAAGAAGGTATAATAATGTATCAATGGTACTAAGTGACGTTCTCCCCCGTTATACCGCTTCGGTTAACGGGCGACAAGAAAGCCACATTAAGTTGGATTTAAAATGATCGAACCTAAAAATATAGAATGTTATTGTAGTCAAAAGTTTAATGCGCCAAGTTGCAAACAAAGCAATATTCGTCCAAAAATGCACAAAAAATCAGGATGTGCTGGAGTGAAGAATAGTGAAGTTGAGGTAAGTGTTAAATCCCTTGTAGAAAGTGGGCAAGTCCTCTCGATAGCATTTACTAGGTCGAACATAAACGATGACTGGGATTTGAGTTTTGAAACTATACCAAATGTATGCGCTAACCAGCTTTGTCATTATCTTATTTTTGAAGAGGGGTAGATTTGATAACGTACATTTTGTTCGCTTTTTTTCGATGAAAATCCCGAATAAATTTGAGGGATTATTAATATAATAAAACTGAACGAGTTATGACAATTAACTTAAATTTTAACATATTTGTCAACAAAAATACAGTGCAAAAAAAACAAAAATTTCCTTATTTAGTCGGTTCCAAATGGACGGCTCACCAAAAAACTTGGGGGTGGCGGCACTTTCAAGTAGTCAACAGAAAAAACGAAGGTAAATGGGTATTTGCGGAAATGGTGGCTGCTTGCGATCCAAATGTCCGTTTTTGGTTGAACGCCCAACAGCTAAAAGATCGATCGCTCTGGCAAGCTGGATGGCAGTCTACGCAAGAACTAGAGGAGTTAGAAACCGACAGTTATTCGTGAAAATTTACCAGCCACACTTCGCCGAATTTATTGAGCATGATTCGTGGCTTTTGCGCCGGATTTTATCTTGAGGTAACTTGGGAATATTAACAGTTTGAAACTGAAGTTGAGTGGATAGCAACGGCATCAAAGAATGAACAAAAAAACCTGTATCTTAGCGTGTTTGCTAATTAGTTCTACATTGGGTGGTGGATTGGCAAAAATGTCGATCGCCAATCCAGGAGTCAATCGCAGCAATACTCAGTCGGCAGATATTCCAGAACCCGCAGGTGACTTACCCAATCTAGTTCTTACTTTACAAGACTTACCTCCGGGTTTTATAGAGATGTCATCCGGGGCGGCAAAATTCAAAAATCAACTCAGCAAGCCAGCAAGCGACTTCGCTTACCAAAAAATTGATGACAAGCAGTTTCAATTGCTGATAGGATTTACAATGCAACTGTCAGATGCAATCCAACAAGCTGGGTTCGATCAGGCCATCCGTGAAGGGACTGTGGCAAAAGCATTCTTTGAAGGTTTAAACAGTAACAAGGAATCGCAGTTCACTAATCCTACCGCTTTAACTTTGCCAGACAATACTGGTGAGGTATCGGCTGGGTGGACAACTCAAGGAAAAATAGAAAATATACCCATGAATGTAGATTGTGCTATATTTCGACGGGGAAAAATAGGGGCTTTTATGGCGACTATATATCTCGATGGCATGAAGCCAACTATCACGATTAGCGAAGCAGCGCGTAAACTTGATAGCCGGATGATGGAATTGAAACCTGATTTAACTAAACCACAATAAGTGTTGCAACTTTATCCGCTCTCCCCGGCGCAGGCTGCGAGCAATTATTTTAGATTTGTGTAAGAGAGAGATGTTTATTCCCATTGGTGTCAACTTAAGACTGAAACCCTCTGTCTCTCTCATTTACAGCGTAAACCGCTGTTATGAGGTACACCCACTTATCGTTCAATCCTCGTAGGGACACGGCATTGCCTGGTCCCTACCGTGTTTCATAACAGCGGGAACTGCTGTAAATTCATCCCTGTATCCGTTTCCAAATCCGTGTCGCGCCCCTCTTCCTTCAACATCTGCTAAACGACTTCGAGTTCGTCTTCAAAAAACCAAGTCGCAAAACCGTCAAACTTAACAACCAAACCGACTCCACTACCGTCAACCATTCTGAAGCTGTCAACAGTACCGACTGGATTCGTTTTCAACTTGCTCACGATATTTGCAGGTATCCGATCTCTGAGACGGAGCACCTTAACTTTTTGTCCTACTTCTATTGCCACTGAAAATGTTCTCCTGCTCTAAATAACCTATATACAACAGTCTATTTTACCGTTGGCCGTCTACATCGGAACAGCTCTTTTCTATTAGTCGTGGACGCAAAAAACCCGGTTTCTTTGAAAAATTGTCGTTTTTTTCACCAATGCTAGCGCAGAAACCGGGTTTTTGGTATCTGATGGGTAAGCCTATCTACTCAAATACACTCAATCTCAAAGTTTTAGCTATTTGTTCTAACAGAAACAAACCGCCGACAGAATTTCCCTCATGATCCAAGGGGGGACTGTAACAGGCGATCGCCCCTTTACCCGGAATCACCGACAGTACAGCCCCGCTAACTCCCGATTTGGTAGGCAATCCCACCCGCACCGCAAAGCGTCCCGATGCCTGATATAAGCCGCAAGTTGCCATCAATGCTTTGACTGTGCGGCAGTGTTCTGAGATTGTGCGATCGCCATTATTTACCAATAGCATTCCCAGCTTAGCCAAATCCTCCACAGTTCCCGACAAACAGCAAACGCGATTGTAGGTTTCCAAAGCAATTTCGGCATCTTGAATAACACCCGATTTTACCATTTCTAAAGCAAGATTCCCATTATTTTGATTAGGAGTTGCATTCACAGAATCTAACATTAACTCGTCCACAAATAACTGACTATTTGCCTGTTGATTCAGCCAAGTTACCAGCTTTTGACACCGAATAATCGCATTTTCACCGGGAATCAGAGATGCCAGGGCGATCGCCCCACTATTAATCATCGGATTTCTCGGCTTCCCTTTGTCTATTTGGAGTTGAGTGAGGGAATTAAAAGGTAGTTCCGAAGGTTCGCAGCCAACCCTGTCAAATACCGCTGTTTCTCCCAATTCACACAGCAAATAAAGCAGTACAAAAGGCTTGACTACGCTCATCAGCGGGAAGGTTTTATCTGCCCTACCAAAGCCCATAAATTCACCGTCAATTGCCCTAATTTGCACTGCAAACTCACTTTTATCGGCTTGAACGAGCAGGGGTATGTACGCGGGTATTTGACCGGACAGACTGCGATTAATGGCCTCTGTTGCCCATGCTTCCAGTTGTTCTGGTTGCAGGCAAAATAGTTTGGTTGTGGGTATTTTCAAAGTAGGTGACATATTTTTTCAATCTGACAGCAAGTGCGATCGACTCACATCTTGCACCATTCTCATGTATCCTGTAGGGGCGGGTTTTACCAACAATAATTGCCTAAAACCAATAATCTCGTAAACCCGCCCCCACCCAACGGCAAATCGCCATCTACCTCTTTGCCTGGTAATGCAGATCGATCGGCTCTGCCTCCAATTTTCCTGCTAGAAGAGCGAGGCAGAGCCTCTGGACATCGGTTCCCAGGCTCTTCCTGGGAACCAGTTAAACCAGTTAAAAATAAATTTTTGTATAAAAACCCGTATTTTGCATAAAAACCAGCTCTCAACCCCGATATATAAGTAGCAGCTTCAAAGCAAAGTTGTCAACCGACAACAACCAGCACTAGCTGGAAATGCCTTCAGGCTGTCATTTTCAATACCCAGCAAGGGTTAGGGGTACTTGTTGAACTTAATTCTCTCAGAGTAATTCGTAATCCTTTCCCGAAAACCCCCCGAACCTCTGAGAATTTACTATCCAACCGAATCTACCAAAACCAGGACACAAAAATGGCAGACGAAGCAGCAAAACCAGAAGCAGCGAAACCCGCTCCGATGACGTTTAAGGGCGTGTGCAGCGATGGAGTTCTCAAAGGCAAAGAGATTGAAGGCAAACTAGACATCAAAATTAACGTCGAGTCAGTCAAAGCCGCAGAAACACCGAAAAAAGCACCCCCAGCATGGGAAACCAATATCTTTTGGGTGCTGTTTTTATTGGTTGCCAACTTAGCAGCCGGCGATCCGATCGGCATGAGAAAATATAGCTCCCCACAAAGGTCTCCTTCTAGTCAGATGTTAAACCAATCTGGGGAGCAGTCACTGTTGGCCAACAACACTTCGACGGAGCTCAGTCACCGTTAGACGGAATTTTAGGCGCTCGGAGCTAGCCAGCCACGCAAAAAGTAATAAAAAGACCCGAAATATTCATCAAATACCCGCGTCGTAGTTACCAAAGCTTCTGCACTGGGCAGAAAATCTGCCACATCTATATGCAGCCTGAGCTTCCCTCCTGATGTGGGTTGAAAGGTGTAGAAGTCGGTAGCCCTAGGAACCACCTGGATTCCCACATCAGCAAAAGTTAGGCTAGCGCGGCGCATCTGAATCGCAGAAGTAACAAGGAGTACCTTGCGTTCCACCCCCCGGCTATCCAAGATCTTTCTCACTTCCTGGGCGCTGGTGCGTATGTTCCTGCCGTTCTCGTCGAGAATGATGCTGCTGCGGGGCACACCCATGTTGCTTGCTAGCAAAGTCTGGATATCCTTAGCTTCGCCAACATAACCCTCTAGCTCCGGTCTGGGCCCAGCCGTCACAATCACCAGAGGTGCTAGTTGTTTTTTGTAAAGAACAGCAGCATAGGGCAAGCGATTGCCTGTATCTGTCAGTTGAATCGCCACCCGGTTGGGGATGTGAGCCTGAGTTGTGCCCTTACCCAACAGGACGATCGCCGCAGCAGTTTCATCGCAACAATTTGTGCTGACAGCGGCTGCGGATTCCCGTTCTGCTTGGTCTGCGAACCACAAAGCCACAACTGGCATACTGGAAAGGATCAAAACTAAGAGCGCGGCCAGGATTAATTTCGGTGCCGGGTTGCGGATGCCCCCGTTTGTGATCAGCGCCGATGCAATCACCAGCAATGTAATCGAAAAACCCAGCGGCTTAAAGAGGAAAGCCACTAAGCTGAAAATCGCTGCTCCGACCGGCGTGTCTGGGGCAAAAAAAGCGAGCAGCAGAAGGCTGATCAGCAATAAGACGCGCAGCCGGTCTAATAATGGATTGTCTTTGCCTCCTGACTGATCCCACCAAGATTTGACTAATGAGAACAACAGGAATAGAAATAGAATTCGAGCTAGTAGTACAAACATCTTGCAATATTGTCTGTATTTAAGTTACTGGGTAATTGATAACTGGTAATAGTTTATTGGTAATTGGTAATGGGTCGATCGCAGGCAGGTGGAATTGACAATCTTGCCTGATTCCTGCTGCCTGCTATTTTTTGCCATTACCTGTTACCCATTCACCGATGCCAATTTATCGGCGTTTCAGTTGATTCCGAATTGCCTGCGTTACCGTTTGAATTACTCTAACACGAGCATAATACTTGTTATCGGCCGCAATTGGTGTCCAAGGAGCAGTGGGCGTACTGGTTCGCTGAATCATTTGATTCACAGCGACTTCATAAAAATTCCACTTTTCCCGATTCCGCCAATCTTCCCCAGT
The DNA here is from genome assembly GCA_003542015.1 of Microcoleaceae cyanobacterium UBA9251. Taxonomy (GTDB): domain Bacteria; phylum Cyanobacteriota; class Cyanobacteriia; order Cyanobacteriales; family Microcoleaceae; genus Microcoleus. The sequence continues at coordinate 12,105 of DPLL01000042.1, forward strand.
GAGTTTGTATTGTTTGAATGAATTATTTTGCCGCTCTGTAAATCGCTTTAGTTGCTCGTCGGGGCCGATGTGAAGCCACAATTTTACTAAGACGCAACCCGCACTGGTAAGTTGCTCCTCAAATTCGTTGATTTCTTGGTAAGCTCGGCGCCATTCGAGTTCGGTGGCAAATCCTTCGACCCGCTCGACTAGCACTCTACCATACCAACTCCGATCGCAAATGCTAATTTTCCCCGCAGTCGGCAACTTCCGCCAGAATCGCCACAGGTATTGATGGGCTTTTTCTTCGTCTGTGGGCACTCCAAAAGCATTGACGACGTAACTACGGGGGTCTAGGATGTCCGTCAAGCGTTTTATGGCTCCTCCTTTGCCGGCGGCGTCCCAGCCTTCAAACAACACTAACACGGGCATTTGGTGTTCGTAGATGCTCTGTTGCAGTTTGCTAAAACGGGTTTGTTCTTCCCGAAGTTGTTGTTTGTACTCCTCTGGGGACAGGGATGCAGTTAAATCCACTTGGGCGAGCAAGTCTGGTTCAGTAGGTTGTAAGTGTTCTTGATGCGGCAATTGTATCGGTGCTGATTGCATCGTTCGTCTGTCCAAGGCTTCTGTAATTGTGGCCGCCATTTGTGTTAAAACTTTGACTCTCGCCCACCGTTGACAGTCGCCTTCTACTAATGTCCAGGGTGCGGGCCCAGTGCCAGTTTGGGCTACCATTTCTTCGGCAAAAGTTTTGTATTCTGCGTATTGTTTGGCTTGTTTCCAGTCTTCGGGCCGCACTCGCCAAGCTTGTAAGCTGTCGGCTTCTAGTTTTTTGAGCCTGTGCTTGAGTTCTTTTTTGCTCAGGTGAATCCAAAATTTGGCAATTGCTGCGCCGTCATCTACCATCTGGCGCTCGAAGGAGTTGATTTGTCTGATGACTGTGGGTAATTGAGCCTCGGAGACGCGATCGAACAATCGGTCTTCTAGAACATGAGTGTACCAACTGTGGTAGAAAAAACCAATGCGACCGCGATCGGGGAGTTTCTGCCAAAACCGCCACAGGAAAGGATAGCCCAGCTCTTCGGCTGACGGCGGCCAAATCGGGTGTACCGTAAAGCCTCGCGGGTCCATGTACCCTACCATTTTTTTAACCAAAGCACCTTTGCCGGCGGCGGCCCAACCTTCCAGGACAATGATTACAGGCAGGTTTTTTTCCCGACAAGCCAGTTGGAGCGATCGCAACTGCTGCATTAAAACTTCTATCTTGGCATCGTAGGTTTCTTTATCGATGGAAATATCTAAATCCAGGTTGTCAAGCATCTTTACCTCAGAGGGAAGGAAGAAGGAAAAAGGAAGAAGGAAGAGGGTTTCGGCGATCGAGAATATCCCAACCGTCAAAAAGGTTGTTATTCTCATCACAAAATTTAGTTTAACGTTAGTTTAACGTTAGGATAAATTCCCCCGTCATTAATACTAGCAAGATTCGCTTCATCTCAAACTTGCCAAAAAAAACCGCAGCAGCTATACTTGAAATAGATAGCCAAAGTAAAAATCAACGACCCAGTGGGGGTGACAACTTCTTTACTTAGCTTAATAAACTTTATTCAAACGATAGTTACTCAAGCACCATGCTTGGTAACGAAAGAGAGCGTCGCTCATCGACATCCAGCCATAAACTCAAATACAAAACTAGCCCAAAAGGGCAAACTAATTTTTATGATTGCCTAATTAGATAAAACCTGAAAGCCTGGGTGATATAAACAGGTTTCTGAGTTTTATCAACACCAAAATACATCCATATTACATCCGCGTTGCTCCGCATTCATCTGCGGTTAAAAATCACAAACTCGGATTTGTGCAAGAAATCCACTGTACTCATTTGTCAATATCCACTAATAGGAACAATCCGAAATTACGGATTGCAAGTTTTTTATGACTACCTTGAAAATGCGCTCCTACGGGGGCGAAACTGACTGGTGCGCGATCGCAAATTTAATCGACGCTTGCGAAGCAGTCGATCGCCTCGGCGAAGAAGTCTCAGCAACCGAACTTAAGCTAATACTTGATGCACCCAAACTCGACCAAGCCCGCGACGTGCAATTATGGGAAGATGGGAACTACAAACTGATCGGTTTGGCACTGTTAGATATGCCCGATTCGCTGGATGAAATAGACGCTTGTCTCTGGTTTTACGTGCATCCAAATGTACGGGGCGAAGGATTAGAAAAAGACATAATTAAATGGGGAGAAAAGCGGCTGCATGAAGTAGGAAAATCACGGAATTTGCCAGCAAAATTGCGTACCTACAGCCGCGATGACAAAACCAATGAAATCATGTTATTAGAGAAACAGGGCTTTGTAGTCGATCGCTATTTTTGGACAATGGCCCGATCCCTCGCCGATCCCATTCCTACACCAGAATTCCCCGCTGATTTTGCACTAACCCACGTATCGGGAGAAAAAGACATCCAACCGTGGGTAGAGATGTTTAACCAGTCATTTATCGATCACTGGAATCACCACGATTTAACTGTTGAAACCGTGCGTTACTGGATGAAAGACCCGAATTATCAGCCAGAATTGGACTTAATTGCTATTTCGGGCGATCGCAAATTTGCAGCTTTCTGCGACTGTCAAATCAAACCCCAAAAAAACCCCAGCAGCGACACAAAAGACGGCTGGATTGAATTATTGGGTACCAGGCGCGACTTTCGGAAAATGGGATTAGGAAAAGCCATGTTACTTGCTGGCTTGCACCGATTAAAAGCAGCCGGTGCTAATATAGCTAAACTCAGCGTCGATGCTGACAGTTTGACAGGTGCAACAAAGCTTTACAAATCAGTAGGTTTCCGCCCGATGGAAACATGGATAGAGTGGGCTAAGGCCGTTTAATAGGACTTACACCCTAACAACATCATTATGTCATTCTGACTCATTATGTCATTCTGAGCGAAGCGAAGAATCTCGCTCGTTGCTTTAGTTCCTTCGCTTCGCTCAGGACTCAGCATTTATAGTAAGTGATTTACCCGAACAGATATAAGCCCACCTAAAAAACATAATCCCTTTTCGTAAAAAACCCCGGTGGTTGATCTCTCGCGGAAACCCTGGGCCCCATGCGCCCAGGACTATTGGTATTAGCCCGGAGCATTTGTAGTGCTCTTACAGCGTATCCCAGGTTTATGAAGTGCAGTAGGGAGACGGCTCTTGGACATTGGTGTCAACTTAAGGCTGAAACCCCAGATTAATCTGGGTTTTACGCTAAGTCTAGATCCCCCTAAATCCCCCTTAAGAAGGGGGACTTTGAAAAGACTCCTGTCCCACACCCCCTACTCCCCTACTCCCCTTCTTAAGGGG
>DPLL01000041.1 GCA_003542015.1 Microcoleaceae cyanobacterium UBA9251
TCTAGACTTTGATACAAACAAGAGATACTCAAGGTTCAATCTTAAATTGACACTAATGGACACTGCCGTTTCCCTTATCTCATCTCATATCCAAACAAATTTGGGTCAACTTCTCCCAAATTCAAATCAGCCAAACCATACTCAGCCCAACGCCGCTCAACCATCGCCGCCATATCAGGATCTGACTCCAAAACTTCACCCCATTCGTGATCGGTTTCCGGCGGCATCTTCGTAGTAGCATCAATCCCCATTCTGCCTCCCAAACCGAGTTTTTCACTGGCAAAATCTAAGGTATCAAAGGGCGTATTCGGCAAAATAAATACATCCCGAACTGGATCGACTTTAGAACTAATTGCCCAGACTACTTGACGTGGGTCGCGAATGTTGATACTTTTATCGACAACAATCACAAACTTAGTGTAAGTAAACTGTGGTAATGCACTCCAAAATGCTAAAGCAGCCCTCCGCGCTTGACCGGGATATGCTTTATCAATGGAGATAATTGCTGCTTTGTAACTCAGGGCTTCCATCGGTAAGAAGAAATCGACGATTTCCGATACTTGCTGCCGCAAAATAGGAGTATAAATGCGGTTAAGCGCGATCGCCATCATTGCTTCTTCTTTCGGCGGCCGCCCGCTAAATGTGGTTAGATAAATCGGGTCTTTGCGGTGTGTCATGCAATTGAAACGCACCAGCGGCGAATCTTCCACACCGCCGTAATAACCCATGTGATCCCCGAAGGGCCCGTCTGGCAAAACTTCACCGGGGGTAATCGTTCCTTCTAACACGATTTCTGAGTCTGCGGGTACTTCCAAATCTACTGTTTTGCACTTCGCTAAACTCACGCCGGAACCGCCATAAAGTCCGGCGAATAACCATTCGGATAAATCAACGGGAATGGGGGTTGCTGCGGCGAGAATGATTAAAGGATCGACTCCCAGGGCGATCGCAACTTCCAATTTTTTACCAGCCTGCGCCGCTTTCCGCAAGTGTCGCGCCCCTCCCCGCACCGATAACCAGTGTACTGTCATTGTATTTTTTGACTGCAACTGTAAGCGATAAACCCCCACATTTGGCGTGCCGGTTTCGCAATCTTTGGTAATTACTAAACCGAGGGTGATAATTTTTCCCGCATCTCCCGGATAGGGGCGAATCATCGGGATTTTGTTCAAATCCAGTCCTTCTCCCTCAATTACCACTTGCTGACAAGCTGGGAAAAAGTCGCGGCCGGGTTTGGCTTTCACGACGTCAAACAGCACTTTGCCAAATTCTATGGCTTGGGAAATCTTTTTTGGGGGTTTTGGCTGTTGTAGCATTCCTAATTTTTTGCCGAGTTCTTCTAATTCGATCGGCTTTTCCATGTTCATCGCCCAGCAAACGCGCTGTTCCGTGCCCAACAGGTTAATCGCCACCGGGAATTCGGCCCCTTTGACGTTTTCAAACAGCAAGCCTGGGCCGCCTTTTTGGAGCATTTGGTTGGAAATTTCGGCAATTTCTAGGTCGGAATCGACTAAGGCGCTAATCCGGCGCAGTTGTCCCCGTTCTTCGAGTAGTTTTAGGAATCCCCGCAAGTCTCTAGCCATTGTGTTTAAATAAATGTTAAGTTTCTTTTACTATTATGGGGCTTCTGAACTGCTCAAGGGATATGTGTTTAACGAACCGCGAAGACGCGTTCGGCGAAGCCGTTCCCGTAGGGTAGGGCGCGAAGGAAGAGAAAAAAGAAGATAGGTGATTTTTTACCACTGAGGGAGCAAGCTGCAATAATAGTTACATGAAATGTCCAAAATGTGAATCTGACCAACTTCGTAAAAACGGCCGTCCCAACGGTCGCCAGCGGTATCTTTGCAAGGCTTGCCGCAAACAATTCTTTGAGCCGCCTGACCCGCAGTCTTTGATTCGCCAATTCACCGAAAGTGAATTAAGCGCAGCTATCCCGCAGGAAATCACCTCTGTAAGCACTACAGATTCCGGCGGGATTGCGATTTTGCTGTTAGATGCTGAAAATCTGAAACTTAACGTTAATACAGAACAATTTTTAGCGAGTTTGTGCGACTATCCTCTGCAAGTTAAAGTTGCTTTTGCTAACTGGAAAAACCCGAGTACGGGGAAGTTGGATGCTGAACTTTACGATCGCGGTTATGAACTGATTCATGTTCCGGGCGGTTCTAATAGTGCTGATGGTAAAATGATTGCCTTTGGCGCTGCTATTTTATACCGATATCGGGATGTCAAACAAGTTTTTGTCTGTTCTTCGGATGGTTTGTTAAATCATCTTTGCAATCAGTTGCAAAATCAGGGATTGACTGTCTTTCGGGTGCGGCGAAAAAATGCTGTGTTGTCTGTAGAAAACTGTCAGACTGGTGATACTAATCATTATTCTTGCGAAAGGGAAATGGAAATTCCTAGTTTTGAGGAATTGGCTAATCAAATTACTGAGTTGTTGAAGGCTGAACACAAATCTATTGATGAGCGAATCGCTCGTTTTTCTAGTGTTGCTGAGCTTTTTAAAGAGCGCCATAATGTTGATTTTAATTCTACACCTTCCTATGCAGCAGCACTGTGGGAGTCAGCACAAAAGGAAGTTACCCCCGTGTCTGAAGTATCTTTGGCGACGGTTGTTGTTCATCAAAATGTTGCGAAACAACAGGATGTAGAAATCGTACCAGTTGTCAATTCCCATACTATTGATTCCCTGGATGTTTTCCAAATTAAAATTTTAGAAATAATTGAATCTGCCAAAAATGAGTTGCACGAGGATACGGTTAGTCTGGTAAGAATTCAGAAAGAATTTTTGGATAAATATAAATCTAATGCCGATGTAATTGTGAAACGTTTTTTGGGTAAAAATTCCAGTTTTCTAAAATATTTGCAGTCGCAATCTACAGTTTTTCAAGTAAATTCAAGCGGTCAGAAACATCAAGTGGCGATCGTCGCCCAAAAATCTGCTGCTTCAAAAGCTCATGACTATGCTGCCCTGGAAGCCTCTGTAGCCAAAATTATCAGAGGATTAACGGCTGAATCTCCCGGTAGTTATGTTCCGATTAACCAGGTGGCTAGCGAATTTAATAAGTTATATAATCAACCACTTACTAAAAAACTGCAATCGCTGAATTTGGGTAGCAAGGTGATTAATTTTTTGCAGTCATGCAAAGCATTTAAAGTTCAGAAGAAGGGTAAGGATGATCAAGTGGCGATCGCACTTTCCTAGCTTGTCCCCATCTGTGAGAACCCCGCAGCACTTTAAGAAGTCGGGGNNTGCAACCGGAATTGATATAACTCTCCCAACAGCTAATTGTCAAAAATTTAATCCAAATTTAACCAAAATTTAAAGCAAGCTTATCATTTCTCCAGTTCTGACTCGTATGTTTCGGTCTATCCTATGGAGGGGATTCCCAAAGTCTGCTATTTAAGGAGGAGGAGTATGTTTTTTTTCACAGCACGTTGGCGACGTGCTTTTATAGTGACGCTAGCAGCAGCAGCATTTTCGCTCTCGTTGATTAGTTCCGCTGTAGCAGCCGTCACACTCAACGGTTCGGGAGCCACTTTTCCCAAACCGCTTTACGATCGCTATTTCTCTCAGATGAGAAGTGCAAATCAAATTACTGTAAACTACGAAGGAACCGGCAGTGGTGCTGGTATCAAAGCATTAATTTCAGGCACTGTTGATTTCGCAGGTAGCGACGCGCTGATGACTTCTGCACAAATAGCCGAAGTAAAGCGGGGTGTAATCGCTGTTCCCACGGCTGGCGGCGCTGTTGCAGTTGTTTACAATTTGCCTGGGATCAACAATGTACGGTTGAATTCCGATGCGATGAAAGGCATCTTTGAAGGTAAAATTACTCGCTGGAATGATGCTAAAATAACAGCTATTTCTGGACAAGCTAAAAATTTACCAAATACTCCGATTCGAGTAGTTGTACGCGCAGATAGCAGCGGTACAACCTTTATTTTTGCTAATCACTTGCAGGCGATCGGCAGCAGTGTCAAAGCAGCCGCTCAGCCGAGTTGGCCAGGAAGCCCTGTCAGTGGTCAAGGAAACCCCGGCGTAGCTGCTTTGGTGAAGAATACAGCGGGTGCGATCGGCTACGTTCAAGATACTTATGCGAGGCAAAACAGCCTCCAAACAGCATTTATTCAAAATAAAGCTGGCCGGTTTGTAGATGCTAACTTGGCAGAAGCTGAAAAAGCTTTAGCGGGGGAAACATTCCCGGCAGATTTCCGTTTAGTAGAAGGCAATCCTAGCGACGGTTATCCGATTGTTGGTTTGACTTGGTTGTTAATCTATAAAGAGTATCCTGCTGCGAAAGCAGATGCTATTAAAAAGATGGTTAATTGGGTGATGACTACAGGCCAAGGTCTCAACAAACAGCTAGAGTTTACTACAATTCCGACCGCTACAGCTCAGAAGGTAATTCAAACAGTAAATCAGAGTGTGGTTGCTAAAGGTTGATTTGGGCGATCGCAGGGAGTTATGAGTTAAGCTGAGCCGCATCTAACTTTTACATTTCTCTCGCTTCTCCCTAGATCCTCGATCCCCCCTAACCCCCCNNAGGGGGATCGAGGCTTCGATACAAAGTGCACCCTACCAGCGCATTAGAATTACTCGTCTTTCAAGCCAATATTTCACTGTTTACGCAGTAACTAGGGTATGACCAATTTTGCCAAGAAGCCGGAAAAATTGACTAAGCAGCAGACATCAAAAAACACAGAAGTAGACTTGACTGATACGAATGGTGAAGGTCTATGGATCGAGTCAGGATTTACACTATTTGTATGGGCTTTTGCTTTAGCGACAGCGGGCACGCTGTTCTGGATGAGCGCGATAATTTTTAAAGATGCTTGGCCAGCTATTAGTCATTTTGGCCTTTCATTTTTGTGGAATCCCAAGTGGGATATCGGTGAGTTGCAGTTTGGGGCTTTGCCGTTTATTTATGGTACTGTAATCAGTTCTGCGATCGCCATTATTATCGCACTTCCTCTAGGACTTTCAGTGGCTATAGTTACCAGCGAGAACTTTTTGCCTCTTTGGGTGCGATCGCCCTTGGGATTCATGGTTGAATTAATCTCGGCCATTCCCAGCGTGATAGTTGGCCTTTGGGGAATCTTTGTTCTCATTCCCTTTCTGCTACCATTACAGCAGTCATTGTTCGATCATTTCAGTTGGTTTCCCCTGTTCAACAGCGAACCTTTGGGGCCGGGAATGCTGCCGGCTGGGATACTATTATCAATTATGATTTTGCCCACAGTAGCCGCCATCAGCCGTGATGTATTGATGTCAGTTCCAGCAGATTTGCGAAGTGCTTCAATGTCCCTGGGAGCAACCCGTTGGGAAACGATATTTAAGCTGTTATTACCAGCAGCTAGTTCTGGTATTATCGGAGCTACCATCTTGGCCTTGGGACGCGCTTTAGGCGAAACAATGGCCGTCACAATGGTGATTGGTAACTCGATTCAAATCAACCAATCCCTGCTAGCTCCCAGCTACTCAATTCCCGCTGTTTTGGCAAGTCAATTTCGGGAAGCTCTCGAACCGCTGCACATCGGCGCTTTGATGTATTTAGCCCTAATTCTATTTGTCATCACTCTGTTGGTGAATGCGATCGCAGTATTGTTAGTTCAGCTAATCGGCGTCAAGGGAGCGAAAAATTAATATCCTATCAGGTAATTCGATCGACGGTAAAATATATAAGCCTGTCATTGCGAGTGAAACGAAGCAATCGCAAGAGCCACAAACAAAACAAAACAATCCAAAATCCAAAATCTAAAATCTAAAATCGGATGACTCAAGCACAAAATTCAGACAGTATTCTGGATGTAGAAATCTACAAACCTCTGTCCTTGGGCAGAAGCTTTTTCAGCCGGGGAATGACAGTTATTGCCTTTGGTCTCACAGCCTTAGCTCTGCTCCCTTTGTTCGCTATTTTGTCCAAAATTCTGGGTGAGGGAATTTCACATTTGAGCTGGGAAGTGCTAGTGTCTCTGCCAGCACCAGTCGGAGTTGAAGACCAGCCAAACGGCTTTGCAAATGCGATTCTTGGCACTGCTTTAATGGTAGGAATTGCTACGTTATTTAGTGTCCCAATCGGCGTAATGACGGGCATATTTTTGTCAGAGTTTGGTAGAGAAAATAAGGCGATCGCAAATACCATCCGCTTTATCACCGTCATTCTCAGCAGCGTTCCATCCATCGTAGTTGGTGTCTTTTCCTACTCCCTAATTGTCGTTACCACCAAAGCATTTTCAGGAGTAGCAGGCGGTTTTGCTCTCGGCATCATCATGCTTCCAGTTGTCGCATTGACAACAGAACAAGCATTAAAATTAGTGCCTACTTCTTATCGTCTTGCTTCTGCTGGTTTGGGAGGCGGGCGCTTTCAAACTATTTTTCGGGTGATTATTCCCTCGGCACTACCAACAATTACCACAGGGGTTTTGCTAGCCGCTTCCCGCGCCGCCGGCGAAACCGCACCGCTGATTGTAACTGCGTTGTCGAGTCAATTTTGGCCTCCTTTAGTCGAGAAATTGGGAGAGATAATTCAGTCTCCCATTGGTGCAGAAACTATCTCAAAACTACAAGAAATTCCAGAGACACTGCTGACTCCGACTCCTTCTATGTCAGTATTAATATATAGCTACGCCAGCTCTCCCTACAAGGAGCAGAACGAATTGGCGTGGACTGCGGCATCTGTCCTTTTGGGCATGGTTTTGATTGCTAGCGTCGCATCCCGTGCGGTAACACGCAAACGCTTGCAAGATGATAAATGATATCAATTCCGGTTAATTAATCATAGTAAAATTTCTTGGTATTTAGGACTTTAGTCCCGACTAAAACCAAGAAAGAGGAGGACTAAAGTCCTCACTACAAACCTATGAGTATCCATCGGGTAATCTGGTACATCTTCTGAGTCAACTATTAACACTATAACCAGGCAAATAATGAAACCTAAAACTAACTTGAAATCCGAAAAATATACAGAGCAATTCCTAGAAGATGCCACCCCGGAAATTGACCCCAATGCAATGCCAGCATTGCGGGTTCAGGACTTGAGTTTTTATTATGGTACTCACAAAGTTCTGGAAAATTTATCGATGAATATTCCTCACCCGCAAGTTACGGCTATTATTGGCCCTTCAGGTTGTGGGAAATCAACTTTTCTCAAAGCTCTCAACCGGATTGGTGAATTGGAGGGAAAGGTTCAAGTTAAAGGAAGAGTAGAGTTTTTTGGACAGGATATTTACAGCCAGAAAGTAAACATTAATAGTTTGCGCCGCCAAATTGGGATGGTGTTTCAAAGACCGAATCCTTTCCCGCTGAGCATCTACGATAATATTGCTTACGGTGTCAGGATTTTTGGTCGCAAAAGCAAAGCAGAATTAGATGAAATTGTGGAATCTGCACTGAAAAGTGCGGCGCTTTGGGATGAGGTGAAAGACAATTTAAAGAAATCTGCCCAGGGTATTTCGGGGGGACAGCAGCAGCGACTTTGCATTGCTCGCGCTTTGGCGGTGAAGCCGAAAATTTTGCTGATGGATGAACCTTGTTCGGCTCTCGATCCGATTTCTACTATGAAGATTGAGGAGTTGTTTCAGACTCTGCGGCAGCAGTTAACTGTGGTGATTGTGACGCATAATATGCAGCAGGCGGCTCGTGTTTCTGATTATACGGCTTTTTTTAATACTGATGAAAGTCGCATCGGTCGCCTGGTTGAATTTGGGCCGACAAGTCGGATTTTTACTTCTGCAAGTAATTCGAGTACCAGGGATTATATTCAAGGCCGTTTCGGTTAATAAGTAAGATTGATTTAACCGCAGAGAACACAGAGAACACAGAGGGAGATAACACAGAGATGAATAATTTTATCGCACTGATCTCATCCTAACTGCTTTGGTCGCCCTCGCCACTCTCACTTTAATTGTATTGACGGGAATTAGGCGATCGAACATTGCCAATACTGCCATAGTCTCAGTTACACTTGTGTCTGACAGTTTCATAAATCAAATCCATTCGCGATCGGACTTACGCACTGAAACGAAATCTCGTTGTTCTCAGCGTGAGTAGAGAAGCTGAAAGCCTGATTCTACCCTTGCTGAGCTGACTGAGTGCGTAAGTCCAGGATTATGCTTTGATGAACCTGGTCGATGAGGTCTTATAACCAAAGGTGTGGCTCTTGGCTAGATCCGGGTACTCACCGGGTTCGAGTTCGATGTAGGCACCACTACCACTAAAAGTGTCGTAGAGCCTGATCTTGTCTCCTGGGGTGTAGTTTGGTCCAGCAAATACCTTCACCGAGGAAGTCAGGTTGTCGTAGGCCGAGTAGGTACCGAGGTTGTCCACATCCTCAAAGACGATCAGCTTCCGACCTCCGTAATTCACCGCCGAGTAGAGTTCCGCTACTACCGGGATGGGAGTCACGGGCGTGGCTGGTGGCATACCCTGGTTGAACTTGACCGAAGAGATCACGTCCCCGAACTGGATGGGTGGATAGTGGATATCCCCATACTCACCAGGCTTGAGGACTAACTGAGTGCTGATATAGTTGGCATCGCGGTAGAAGCTCACCTCGTAGTTGGCCTTCGGGTCGTAGTTAGGACCGGGACGGATCTTCAAGGAGCTAACTGTGTCAGCCATCTGATAAGGAGTTCCCAAGTCAGCGGTGTCCTGGCTCAAGAGCACACGCCGACCGGGATCGGCTCCCCAGATCGAACTCTTGGAGAAGAAATGGTCGTACAACTCCACGATTAAGGGAATGTGGGCGTACTCCATCGACCCGGGGGGAACGGGTTCAGACCCCGTGCCATCTCCTTTGATGAACCTGGTTGATGATGTCAGATTGCTAAAGGTGTGGCTCTGCTGCAAATCCGGGTACTCACCGGGCGCGAGATCGATGTACTTGCCAGTACCATTGAACGTGTCGTAGAGCCTGATCTTGTCCCCTGGGGTGTAGTTTGGTCCTTTGAATACCTTCACCGAGGAAGTCAGGTTGTCGTAGGCCGAGTAGGTACCAAGGTTGTCCACATCCTCAAATACGATCAGCTTCCGACCTCCATAGTTAAGACCGTCGTAGAGTTCTGCCACCACTGGGATATTAGTCACCGGTGGGGCTGGTGGTACACCCTGGTTGAACTTCACCGAAGAGATGACATCCCCGAACTGGATTGGTGGATAGTGGATATCCCCATACTCACCAGGCTTGAGCACTAACTGAGTGCTGATATAGTTGGCATCGCGGTAGAAGCTGACCTCGTAGTTGGCCTTCGGGTCGTAGTTAGGACCGGGACGGATCTTCAACGAGCTCACTGTGTCAGCCATCTGATAAGGAGTTGCCAAGTCTGCGGTGTCCTGGCTCAAGAGCAAACGGCGACCGGGATCTGCACCCCAGATCGAACTCTTGGAGAAGAAATGGTCGTACAACTCCACGATTAAGGGAATGTGGGCGTACTCCATCGACCCGGGGGTAACTGGTTCAGACCCGCCTACTCCGGTGAGGAACCTGGTTGATGAGGTCTTATAACCAAAGGTGTGGCTCTTCTGGAGATCCGGATACTCTCCGGGTTCGAGTTCGATGTAGGCACCACTACCATTGAAAGTGTCGTAGAGCCTGATCTTGTCTCCTGGGGTGTAGTTCGGTCCTTTGAATACCTTGACTGAGTAAGTCAGGTTATCGTAGGCCGAGTAGGTACCGAGGTTGTCCACATCCTCAAATACGATCAGCTTCCTACCCCCGTAGTTGACTGCTGAGTAGAGTTCTGCCACCACCGGGATGGAAGTTATTGGCGGGACTGGTGGTAGACCCTGGTTGAACTTGACCGAAGAGATGACATCCCCGAACTGGATTGGTGGATAGTGGATATCCTGATACTCACCAGGCTTGAGGACTAACTGAGTACTGATATAGTTGGCATCGCGGTAGAAGCTCACCTCGTAGTGGGCATTGGGATCGAAGTCAGGACCGGGACGGATTTTCAACGAGCTAACTGTGTTATCCATCTGATAAGGAGTTGCCAGGTCTGCGGTGTCCTGGCTCAAGAGCAGACGGCGACCGGGATCTGCACCCCAGATCGAACTCTTGGAGAAGAAATGGTCGTACAACTCCACAATTAAGGGAATCTGCCCATAGGGACCTGGCGGGCGAGGGGGAATGATGGCAGGAACTGTGATTTTGACTGTCTTGCCGCCAACTACTTCTCCATCAGCCACTACGTCGAGGGACCCGTTGAAGACCTGAACCCCAGTGGTGGCTGCTACATTACCAAGCCAGGAAACGTCAAAGCTAATTTCATGGTCTTGGTCTCTGCTGAGGGGACCATAACCAGCGGTAGGTGCGATCGCTTGTACAAAAGGTGCGGTGGCACCGCTGGCTACCAGACTGACGTTCCCGATTACTGCGATCTGTGCCGTCAATTCAGTGACGATCGTGTCCATAATCGTATCCACACTCACACCTTGGACCAGCTTGCAACCCGTCGCCTTGGCGATCCTTGTCCCTTGTCCAGGGGTGCCACCAGGTTCTCCGCATTTAGATTTAAACGTGCTGGAGGCGCTTCTGGGCTCGTCGTCCAGTCCTGCTGGGGCACGATAGTTGGTGTTCATGCTCAGTGCCAGCACCTTGATCTTCTCGGCGACTAGCTTAGCGGTGACTGATGCCTCGGTGATGTCGTAGGAAAGCTTGGAAATTGCCTTGCAGACTGAATCGTGACCTGCGGCGTCGCCAAACCAGACGATGATTCGCTTGGAATCTGCACGCCAACCGATCTTGCCCCCTGGTGGTTCGGCCACCTGATCGAGTCCATAGAATTGAGCTTCTGGAGTGTCCTGACCTGGAGAGGTCTTCCAGGAATCGATCGCGGCTTTGACTTGGGTGATATCAGCACTCAAGCTACATTGGTGCTTAAAGGCGTAGGGATGTTCGCTGGCAACCGGGGCCGGAAAGTCTTTGTAGTCGCCAACTCCGAACCAGACATCAGATCCTAGTGCCTGGATTCTGGTCATGGCATCGACGATGCCACTCTTAACGGCGGCGATCGCTGTATTCATGCTACCGGTCGTGTCTGCCAGAAAATAGGCATCTACTTTGGGGACTACCCCAGATTTGGGGATAGTTACTTTCACCACTTCAGCGAGCGTCTGGTCTTTTGATAGGGTCAGATCGTTCGTCGGCGGTGAAACCTCAATCGGAATACTCATAAATTATGATACTTGTAACCGTTATATCTCGGACATCTTCTATTATTTTCTAAACGGTAATTACTAACTATTAAGTTTGGTAACGAGCTATCCAGAAATAAACTCGGTTTCCGAACCCCGCAGGAAAGTCCTGAACAATAAGCATGATGGTGTCTCTCGGCACATATTTGTATTAAACTAACCCTAGTGTAATTATGTCTCCCTCTGTGTTAAAGCGAGAATTAGGTGTTTTCGGTGCAACTCTCATGGGCTTGGGTTCAATCCTTGGCACCGGGGTATTTGTCAGTATCGGGATGGCGGCGGAAATTGCTGGTTCTGGAGTGATTCTTGCTGTGGCTATTGCTGCTTTAGTTGCTGTTTGCAATGGCCTCAACAGTGCTCAATTAGCGGCAAATCATCCTGTTAGCGGTGGTACTTATGAATATGGTTACAAATATCTGAATCCTTGGCTGGGTTTTACTGCCGGCTGGATGTTTCTGTTGGCTAAAACGGCTTCAGCGGCTACTGCTGCTTTGGGTTTTGCCGGGTATTTTTTGAATGCAATTAATCTAGCCGATCGCAC
This sequence comes from Microcoleaceae cyanobacterium UBA9251, assembly GCA_003542015.1. Taxonomy (GTDB): domain Bacteria; phylum Cyanobacteriota; class Cyanobacteriia; order Cyanobacteriales; family Microcoleaceae; genus Microcoleus. The sequence continues at coordinate 11,745 of DPLL01000041.1, forward strand.
TGATCTCATCCTAACTGCTTTGGTCGCCCTCGCCACTCTCACTTTAATTGTATTGACGGGGATTAGGCGATCGCATATTGCCAATACTGCCATAGTCTCAGTTACACTTCTATCCTTGGCTGTATTTATTGTGGCCGGTTTACCAGAGGTAAGCTGGGAAATAGCCACAGTAAAGAATGATAGTTCGATCGCGTCCATCCTCCACGCCACCGCCCTGATGTTTGTCGCCTACACCGGTTACGGCCGCATCGCCACAATGGGCGAAGAAGTGCGGAAACCGCAGCAAACCATTCCCAAAGCCATAATTTTCACTTTGGTGCTGACAATGCTGCTTTACGTGGCGGTAGCAATAGTGTTTGTTGGCGTGGGGGGTATTGATAAATTGTCCCTGCAAACAGCCACCACTGCTGCACCTTTGGAAGTCATCGCCCGCAGTTTCCGAATTCCGGGAGTTTCTCAACTGCTAGCTGTCGGTGCAATTACTGCCATGCTGGGAGTGCTGCTGAACTTAATTTTAGGGCTGTCGCGGGTGTTGCTGGCGATGGGGCGCCACCTGGATATGCCGAGAGTCTTGGCGCGGCTAAACCCTTCTGGGACAACTCCTTACGTGGCTGTGGTGGCTGTGGAAGTCGCGATCGCACTTTTAATCCTGATCGGCGATGTCAAAACCACTTGGTCATTTAGCGCTTTTAACGTTCTGATCTACTACGCCATTACCAACTTCGCCGCACTGCAACTTTCCCCCTCCGAAAGGCTTTACCCTCAGTGGCTAGCTGTCGTAGGTTTGGGGAGTTGTCTGTTTCTGGCTTTCTGGGTCCAGAGGCAAATTTGGCTGATTGGGTTAGCCTTGATTATCGCTGGTTTGATTTGGCGGGCGATCGTCCAACTGCTAGCGAACAACTAAAATTATGGTACATTTAGAAACCATCCACGGTGGAGAGCCATGCCCGCTCACAACTCCTTGCTGGCGACTCAAGAATCTGCCACAGTCAGCGCCATCAGTCGCTATATCGCTCACTCTCTAGTTACCATTCAATCCGAGCATCCCGAATGGATAGCTGAAAAATACAGGAAAACCCAGTGGGCCAAACCTGATTTTCAGTCAATTTTGATTGAAAAATTGACAAAACGTCTCAAAGTAGCGATCGATACAGACTCGCGCCTACGATGTGCAAAAAAATACCTGGAAATTTTGTTAATTCCAGAATTCATTAATTCGCCTCAATTCAGCAAATTATTTGCCAAAATTCAGCAACTCGCCGAATCTCAAAATTCAGCAGCTAAATCAAATAACTCAGTTTCGCCAACACTTCCAAATCCGCCAGCACATCAAACAGCCTCCCCTACTGTCGGTATTGCTATCCTGCTGCTAGATGTCGAAAACTTGCAACTCAACATCGAAACCGAAAAATTCCTAGAGGGAATCTCCCTGTATCCCATTCAAATCAAAGTAGCCTTTGCTAATTGGCGCAGCATGGGCAAAAAAGACGCTGAATTTCACGAACGTGGCTATCAACTCATTCACGTTCCCCCAGGAAAAGACAGCGCCGACTTAAAAATGGCTACCGTAGGAGCATCGATTTTCGTACACTATCCCACAGCCAAGGAGATTTTTGTCTGTTCGTCCGATCGAGCTCTAACACACCTCAGCAATACACTTCAAGCCCACGGATTAACAGTATTTCAAGTCCGCAAGCAAGCAGATAAAATCATAGTTTTAAACAGCAGAACCGGACAACTTGAAACCCATTACCTCACATCTAAACCAGAAATTCCGCCCATTGAACAATTAGTTATTCAGTTAAAACAGTTAATCAAAAAAGAGCAAGAACGCACATCAAATCAGTGGGTAAAAATTTCGACAATTTCAGCATTATTTAGAGAAACTTACGGCTTAGCCCTCAATCAAGTTGTTGCTCCTCACCTGCTAGGCACTAAAACCAGGGATATTTTTCTCAAATATCCGACCGAGTTTGTCGTTCACAAACCTTCAGAGACTTCTCAAGCCTATGTCACTATTTTTGAAGTAAAATTGTCCCCAAAACCCCCAATCCTTAACAATCCAGAGATTCTCAAAAACAGTATTGCAGCACCTTCTAGCTTAAAAGCTATAAATTCTTTTGAAGACTTGGAAAGAGCTCTTGTCAAAATAGTTAGAGACTTAACCGGCAACTCTCCCGAAAATTATGTATTTCTCTCAAATGTAGGCAGCGAATTTCACAGACAATACGGCCAACAGATTACCCAAATCATTAAGGACTTTAATCTCAGTAGAAAATTTCCTAAATTTTTACAATCCTGCGAATCTCTCCAGCTTAAAAAAGCCGAAAAAGGCTGGCAAGTTTCTCTAAAATAGTCATTAGACAGTAGTCATTAGTCATTAGTTATTAGTCATTAGTCATTAGTCATTAGTTGGCAGTCATTAGTCATTAGTTATTAGTCATTAGTCATTAGTTATTAGTCATTAGTTGGCAGTCATTAGTCATCAGTCATTAGTCATTAGTCATTAGTCATTGGCAATTCGTAATTCGTAATTCGTAATTCGTAATTCGTAATTCGTCATCAGTCATTAGTCATTAGTTGGCAGTCATTAGTCAGTAGTCAGTAGTCAGTAGTCAGTAGTCAGTAGTCAGTAGTCAGTAGTCATTAGTCATTAGTCATTAGTTAGTTGTAGTCTTCCAGGTTTTTCCTGGGAATACATATCTGGAGGAACAGCCTCCAATTCGCCATGCCCCATGCCCCATGCCCCATGCCCCATGCCCAATTCTCATAACTTGAGTTATCATACCAACAGGATATAAAGAAATGTAAAGAGATATGCAGAACAAAGTTGTGGTTATTGTGGGTGCGACGGGCGGCATCGGTTCAGCGGTGGCCCATAAACTGGCTTCTTCGGGTGCAACCCTAGTGCTTGCAGCTAGAGACAGCAGTCGGTTAGACGCTTTAGCAGGCGAATTGTCAACAACCAAGGTGCTGTCAGTACCTACAGATATCACCGATTTGCAGCAAGTCGAGACGCTGATGCAGAAAGCAGTCGGGCATTTCGGACAAATTGACGCCCTGGTAAATGCAGCCGGTGCGGGCATTCTCAAACAGTGGAATAAGTTAGAACCGGCTGATTTAGACGCCATGCTTGACTTGAATTTGAAGGGCAGTTTTTACACCTGTCAAGCCGCAGCAAATGTGATGAAAGAGCGCAAAGTCGGCCACATCTGTAATGTGATCGGAATTTTGGGCAAGCATTCGATGGCGATGGGAACAGCTTATTGTGCTTCAAAATTTGGCGTAGTTGGTTTCAGCAAGTGCATGGCCGATGAGTTACGGCGCTATGGCATTAAGTTTACGCTATTCTATTTTGGTGGGGTGGATTCTCCGTTTTGGGATAATGTGAGTTTGAAGGTAGATAGGTCAAAAATGTTGAGTACAGAAACTGCTGCTAATGCGATTATGTTTGCTCTTTCTGCCGACCCGCAAGCTGTGCCAATGGAGATTAATATTCAGCCGGAAAGTCATTTGTTTTTCTAGAAATTAAGCAGCCCACCGATTTGAGATTTGAGATTTTGGATTTGAGATTGTTACGAGGGATAAATATGGGGGTTGTCAATTTTAGATTTGAGATAATAGAATTTAATTTGAGATTTTGATTATCCCCTTTTAATCCAAAATCTAAAATCCAAAATCCAAATTCTCCAGAATTATGTCTTCAGGAAGACATCAGATATGCTATTTTTAGGTTATTATTAGTTGCATTGATCGGGAACCCATGAAGATTATCCATTCCTCAGTCCATACCGGGCGGTTGTGCGTCGCAACTCTGCTGAATTTCCATTTTCCACTTGCCATTTTCAATTATTGATTATGGAGTTCGATCGCATTCACTTTTACACTGAAGATGCAGCAGTATCGCGGGACAGGTTTGTCAGCAAATTAGGCTTTCAATCAACAACAGGTTATTCAAACAGTCACACTCACACTGAAGTTGTGAACAGCGGCAATATCTGTTTTGTTTTGTCTTCCCCCCTGACACCCGCTAGTCCCGTCGCTAGTTGGTTGAAATTGCATCCTCCTGGCATTGCCGATGTCGGTTTCCGGGTAAAAAATATTGAATTAGCAATAGCTAGAGCGGCGGCTGAGGGGGCGAAAGTTCTCGAACCGATTCAAAAAGACCTAAAGGTCGGAGGCAGTTTTAAACGGGCAAAAATTGCTGGCTGGGGAGATTTAAGTCACACGCTGATAGAGCGAATTGGCGAGAATTTACTGCCACCAAATTCTCCTGAGCTCCCGCTGTTCACCAAGATTGACCACGTAGTGTTAAATGTGGAAACGGGCGATTTGGACAGTGCTGTTAATTGGTATCAAAAAATATTAGGTTTTCAGCCGCAGCAAAATTTTGATATTCAGACTGAGAAATCGGCTTTGCGGAGTCGGGTTATGGTTCATGCTGAAGGTGGGGTGCAATTGCCGATTAATGAATCGGCATCGCCTAATTCTCAAATTCAAGAGTTTTTGGATGCAAATCAGGGGCCGGGAATTCAGCATATGGCTTTGCAAACTGATCGGATTGTGGGGGTTGTTGCTGATTTGCGATCGCGCGGTTTGCCTTTTCTGCCAGTTCCCTCGACTTACTACTCCGAATTGCAACAGCGACAACATTATTTGCCGGCAGATTGGCCGGAAATTGCAGATTCTCAAGTTTTGGTGGATTGGCAAAAAGAGACTCCCGAAGCGATGCTGCTGCAAATCTTTACGCAGCCAATTTTTGCCGAACCAACTTTCTTTTTTGAAATAATTGAGCGTCGAGTTACCTTAGTTAATGGTAAACAAGTACAAGCTGGAGGTTTTGGGGCTGGAAATTTTCGGGCTCTGTTTGAGGCAATTGAACGGGAACAAATGAAACGGGGCAGTTTGAAAAATGATTGACACAACATCAAATTTTTAGGTTGCCTTTATGTGCTTTTCAGCACTGCTATGTCTGTCCATCCGTAGGCAATTTCCTTAAGTAGAACTCCGGCTCTGCTTGTTTGCAGTTCGTCAACTTTCTCACCTCCCAAAGCTTCATAAAACCTACAGGCTGAATTGTCTCCTAGCACCCAAACCATTAGCGAATTCAAACCTAAATCAGCTAATTTTGCTGCAACGCAGCCCAGGAGTTGGCGTCCAATACCTTGACGTTGATATTCCTCCAAAATATAGATAGCAAATAATTCTCCTTGATACATATATTTGCCCATTCGCTCCCGGCCGCCCGCAGCAAAACCCACAATTTTTCCTGACTTGTTCTCAGCAACATACACAAAATGTGCATTTTTTTCGGCTGTCGAAATAATTTCTAGCCAACTGATTTCTCGCTTTTCATAAGACAATTTTGCGAGATAATCTGCTGGTACAATTGTCCGGTAAGCTGTCCGCCAAGTGTCTACATTCACTCGTGCAATTGCAGGTGCGTCAGCGATTTTTGCTGGTCTTACAATCATCAAAAAATACTCCTTTCCCTCGCTGAAATTACTTTTGATTTTTTTGGCATCTTGTGTGTCTCTGTGGTTATTTTACCAAGCTCATTTTCCCATACATATAGTAGTTATTTTTCATAAAAATTAACTATTTAAGTAGTCGGACATAAATAAACGTAACCATGTCATTGTTCGCTGTGCGTCGCAATTCGCTTGCGGTTTGAGGTTGCTTCGTTCCTCGCAATGACATTGTTTATTTTTGTCCAGCTACTTAGAACTCTTTGAATAATTGAGGCAAACTATGCGATCGCGCCCTTCTAGCTTAGCTTGGTAAAGGGAGCGATCGGCTTCCCCAATTATCTCCTCAACGGATAATCGATCACCGGCAACAGCACTAGCAACGCCCATACTGAGAGTCACAAACTTACTTACTTTTGAACCAGGGTGATAAATTGCCGCGGCTTTCAAATCGCTACGAATTGATTCAGCTACCCGCCGGGCACCACTAGCATCAGTCCGCGGCAAAATTACCGCAAATTCTTCGCCACCGTAGCGGGCCGCTAAATCTCCAGCCCGCTGAGCATTTCTCTCTAAAATCTCAGCCACTTGTTTTAAACATTCGTCACCTGCTTGATGCCCACAATTATCATTGTAAAGTTTGAAAAAATCGAGGTCACACAAAATTAAAGACAGGGCTTGTTTATCTCTATTCATTTGCTGCCATTCCAACTCCAATGTTTTGTCAAAACAGCGGCGGTTGGCAATCTTAGTCAAGCCGTCTACAGACGCGATCCGCTGCAATTCCCGGTTAGCAGCTTCTAACTCTAATTTGGCCTGTTCTAAAGCTAAATTTTTCTCTTGCAATTCTTCGCTTTGCCGTTTCTCCTGTTCGTACAAAATTCGGATTGAAGCTTCTGCTTCCTGCAATTCTTTTTCGGCATATTTACGCTTCAAAAACTCGCCCAATTGGGAACCCGCAGCAGCCATCATCTGAAGCAAATCTTGATCCGGGGGCTTTTCTTCTTGACATAAAAAAGTCATTACTCCCACAACTTGACCGCTAGCGTGAATGGGGAAAGCAAAACCCGATCGTAGTCCCACTTGCTTAGCTAAGTGCGATCGCACGAAATTGCTATCTTTAACTAGATCAGTCATCCACTGCGGATGACCGCTTTTCCAAACTGCTCCCGGTAAACCCATACCCGGAGCAAAAGTAATCTGCTCGCTACTTTCAATAAAATTTCCAACTTCAGCTATTCCTTGCCAAACCCCCACCCGCCGCAAAACAGGAGTTTCTGCAACTGGACAGCCAAATTCCACGGACAAAAACGACTGTTTTTCTGACTTTTTTTTTTGTTCAAATCTCGTTTCTTCCTCATTTGTAACGGGCATCCAAAGTTCGCCTACATCCCACCCCAAATTTTCGCAGATAGCTTGTAAAATTTTCTGAATTACGCTCTCTAGAGAATTCGATTCTGACAAGATGCGAGTTAGAGCATACTGTGCTTTTTGACGATTTTTTGTGCGCTGCTGCTCCGTAATATCCCTACCGATATAGACAAAATCTTGTATGGTGGCGCTGGATGCGTGCTTGCTTTCTATGCTTGTTTCGATAGTAGAACAGGAAAAGGCGATCGTCAGTTTTGAACTTGTTTTAGTTTTGCAAACTACCTTTACCTGATGCCAATATTCGCTTTTAAGTGCATGAGCTAGCTGGCTGACTTGACGTAGCAAATCCTCGCCAGCAGTAATCATTGATATCGGTTGACCGATTAATTCCGATTCGCTATAGCCAAATAATAGTTGTGCTGATTGATTGACTTTTTTGATTTTTCCCGATCCAGATGTTACTAATAAAATATCACCTAGCGAGTTAATAATTTTCTCAATATAATCACGAGCCGTAGCTAAGTAATCGAGTTTAATACTGTTTTCGTTGGCGTGCTGAACCATGCTTTGATGAGCTGCCATACTGTCTGTTACGTCCTCGTAAACAAGCATTAATCTCTCTGATTTGAGCTCTTCTATATAACCAAAAATGTACAAATCTAGATACAAAAAAGTACCGTCATCGAGAATCCGCATAATTGATTTTAACTGAAAATCTGGCTGCTTTTCTTCCAGGATATCCTCCAGAATTTCTTCCATTCCTATTAATTCTGGAAAACTTTCGCGCACATCTTTTCCTTTTTTTACCGCAGCAGGAACCTCGGCAAACTCTTGCACTTTCAAAGATATTTCTTGAATATTGAGTTGTCGATCGACGGCTAGGTATTCAAGCCTACGCAAGGATAACAGCTTATAAAGAAGAATGTTGATACTTCTTGGGCTGCCCTGTAAACTTAATGTAGGAAGCATTTCGTTATTGTAGAGCATCACTCTCAAAGATTAGCAGATCAAGTTAGTTGTTATTTGACTGCTATTTTAGCATCAGGGTTTTTACTCCTCGTGGGTGAAAGCAACTGTTACTGCTGGCTAATTTATCTTTCCCAAGGCTATTGTGTCAATTTTTGGATCTTGATCTGTTACCTTTAAGTGATACAGTAGAGAACAATTTGTATAAAATCTTAACAATACTCTGCTAAATGCTGAGACTGATTACAGACTTTGACGGGCCCATAATGGATGTGTCCGATCGCTATTACCGAGTTTACGAGCACTGTCTGACGGAGACCCAACGTTCAGACCAAAAAGTGCG
>DPLL01000040.1 GCA_003542015.1 Microcoleaceae cyanobacterium UBA9251
AAACCAACGAGCGAACCGCAGCGTCATAGAATGCACGTCAAAGCGGGCGACACCGTTCAAATAATTACTGGCAAAGAGAAAGGAAAAGTCGGAGAAATCTTAAAGACCTATCCTAAAGTTAGCAAAGTAATTGTTAAAGGTGTAAATGTCAGAACCAAACACGTTAAGCCTCAGCAAGAAGGGGAATCGGGTAAAATAGTGACATTTGAGGCTCCTATTCATAGCTCCAATGTCATGCACTACTCCGAAGAAAAGAAAGTAGCTAGTCGTGTTTGCTATATTTTTAGCAAGGAAGATGGTCGCAAACTGCGACAGCTCAAAAAAACCGGAGAAATCCTCGATAATTAGTCAGGAGTTATTGGTTATTGGTTATTGGTTATTGTCAACAAATAACAAATAACAACTAACAACTAACAAGTGACAACTAACAATTCCCTGACCAAGCCCAGGGACAGTTAAATAAACCCAAAAACAATGCCAGACAAACTCAAAGTTCTTTACCAAGAAAAGATCGTACCGAAACTGATGGATCAGTTTAAATATACTAATATCCATCAGGTACCCAAACTCGTCAAAGTCACCGTTAACCGTGGTTTGGGAGAAGCATCTCAAAATGCTAAGGCCCTAGATTCATCTATCAACGAAATCGGTATCATCACAGGTCAAAAACCAGTGGTGACCCGGGCGAAAAAGGCGATCGCAGGCTTCAAAATCCGCAAAGGAGTACCCGTTGGTGTCATGGTGACACTACGATCCGATCGGATGTACGATTTTCTCGATCGACTAATCAACCTCGCACTTCCCCGGATCAGAGACTTTCGCGGCATCAGTCCCAAAAGCTTCGACGGACGCGGCAACTACAGCTTGGGCGTGAGAGAACAACTAATCTTTCCCGAAATAGAATATGACAGCATCGATCAAATTCGAGGCATGGACATTTCAATTATCACCACAGCAAACACCGACGAAGAAGGACGCGCCTTGCTCAAAGAAATGGGAATGCCCTTCCGGGACAACTAAGCAGTAGAGTAAGGAGCAAAACATGGCAGCTAACGATACCATAGCAGATATGTTGACGCGCATTCGCAATTCATGCATGGCGCGCCACCAAACAACACAAATTCCAGCTACAAAAATGACCCGTAGCATCGCCCAAGTCCTCAAAACAGAAGGCTTTATCAGCGAATTTGAAGAAGCAGAACCAGAAGGGATCAAGCGACATTTAGTGCTTTCTCTTAAGTACAAAGGCAAAACTCGCAAGCCCATTATCACGGCACTTAAGCGAGTCAGCAAACCAGGACTGCGCGTTTACTCGAACCGTAAAGAATTGCCCAGAGTTTTAGGCGGAATTGGCATTGCCATTATCTCCACCTCAAGCGGCATTATGACCGATCGAGAAGCTCGACGCCTAGGTTTGGGCGGCGAAGTGCTTTGTTATGTTTGGTAGTCATTAGTCATTAGTCATTAGTCATTAGTCATTAGTTATTAGTTATTAGTTATTAGTTATTGGTTAGTGGTTAGTAGCAAATAATGACAACTAACAACTAACAACTGACAACTGGCAACTAACAGCTAACAACTGACCCTTCGACTACGCTCAGGGCACCGCAACTGGCAACTAACAACTGACAACTGACGACTAATTAACTAAAAACAAAGGACAAAAAATTATGTCGCGAATTGGCAAGCGTCCGATTAGCATTCCCACGAAAGTCACCATCACCCTAGACGGTCAAAAAGTAGCCGTCAAAGGCCCTAAAGGTCAACTTTCCCGAGTCATACCAGCAGAAATCCTGATGGGACTCGAAGGCGAGACTTTACTCGTCACGCGCCGAGACGAATCTCGCGTCGCCCGCCAACTGCACGGCTTGTGTCGCACCCTAGTCGCCAACATGGTCGAAGGTGTATCCCAAGGTTTTCAGCGCCGCCTGGAAATTATCGGTACAGGTTATCGGGCTCAGGTTCAAGGACGGAACCTGATTTTAAACGTCGGTTACAGCAAGCCCGTTGAAATGCCCCCTCCAGAAGGCATCACAGTGGCTGTAGAAGGCAACACCAACGTCATTGTCTCCGGCATTGACAAAGAACTCGTCGGCAATACAGCAGCCCGCATCCGCGCGGTGCGTCCGCCTGAAGTCTACAAGGGCAAAGGCATTCGCTACAGCGGCGAAGTTGTCCGGCGCAAAGCTGGTAAAACAGGCAAAACAGGTAAGAAGTAGACATGAAGCTTACTCGCAAAGAATCAGTCCACCGCAGACACCGCCGCGTGCGGCGCAAGGTGTTCGGTACCTCCGAACGTCCCAGATTAGCGGTATTTCGATCGCAACAGCACATTTACGCCCAAGTCATCGACGACTCCACCCAGCACACTTTAGCCGCCGCGTCAACCCTAGACCCGGAATTCAAGTCTGCTCTCAGTTCGGGAGCCAACTGCGAAGCCAGTGTGCAAGTAGGTCAGTTGATAGCCAAACGCTGTTCCAGCGCTGGCATAGCCAAAGTCGTCTTCGATCGCGGAGGCAACCTCTATCATGGTAGAGTCAAAGCCCTCGCAGAAGCAGCTCGCGAAGCCGGGTTAGACTTTTAGGAAGAAGGAAGTTCGGCAACGGATTATGTAACGGATGTAACGGATATCAGGAAGAAGGAAAAAAGAATCTACAACTAAACTCTTAATTCCTAATTGTTAATTTCTCATTGCCAACTACCAGTTACTAATCTTCAATTCCCCAAAGGACAAAACTATGGCAGAACAAAAAGAACAGCGCAATAAGAAAAAAAGTAGCAACAAATCTCGCGAAAAAGAATCCGAATGGCAAGAACGGGTAGTTCAGATTCGTCGCGTAACCAAAGTTGTTAAAGGCGGTAAAAAACTCAGCTTCCGCGCCATAGTCATTATCGGCAACGAACGCGGTCAAGTTGGAGTTGGAGTAGGCAAAGCTAGCGACGTCATCGGTGCCGTTAAAAAAGGCGTCGCTGACGGCAAAAAGCACCTAATTGAAGTGCCTCTCACCAAGGCTAACTCCATCCCTCACCCCATTAACGGTGCTGGCGGCGGAGCCAAAGTCATGATGCGGCCGGCATCTCCCGGAACAGGCGTAATTGCAGGGGGAGCAGTGCGAACTGTTCTCGAACTAGCAGGAGTCCGCAACATCTTAGCCAAACAGCTAGGTTCAGGAAATCCTTTAAACAACGCTAGAGCCGCAGTCAACGCCCTATCAACTCTTCGCACTTTATCCGAAGTTGCTCAAGAGCGCGGAATTCCAGTAGAAAACCTCTACGGTTAAGTGGCTCAGGAACGGGACAGTGTAAGTTTTGAGTATTAAGTATTGAGTTTTGAATAAAGAATTTTTTAACTCAAAACTCAAAACTCAAAACTACTACGAACCTGTTCACCAATTACCAATTACCAGTTGCCAATTACCAACAACCAAAACTATGAGATTGCAAGACGCCCGCCCAAAAGCAGGCTCCACAAAGCGCCCGCGCCGCTTGGGCAGAGGTATTTCTGCCGGTCAAGGCGCGAGCTCCGGTAAAGGGATGCGCGGTCAAAAAGCTAGAGCCGGTAGCGGCACTAGACCTGGTTTTGAAGGTGGTCAAAATCCTCTTTACCGCCGCCTCCCCAAGCTGAAAAGCTTCCCGATCGTGAACCGCAAAGAGTACACTACGATTAATGTCAGTAAATTAGCATCGCTGCCAGCAAACACAGAAGTCACTCTCACCTCTTTGATTCAAGCAAAAATCGTCACTACTGACGACGGCCCGCTGAAAATCTTAGGAGATGGCGAACTAAATGTGCCTCTGCAAGTGCGCGCCTCTGCTTTTACCGCAGGTGCTCGCACCAAAATTGAAGCCGCTGGCGGAAGTTGTGAATTAGTTGCCTAAAGATTTGAGGTTTGAGAATCAGTCCAAATCTCAAATCCTCAAGCTTGCTATCAGAAAATGATTTAGTCCAAAAACAAAAATCTAAAATCCCAAATCGTAACTATGGACGTTAGTAGAGAAAAAGCGCCAACTGCACAAGAGACGTTCATGCAGATGGCCCAAGCTGCGGGTTTGCGGGGCCGCATCCTCGTTACCATCGGCTTATTGATTTTAGTTCGCTTGGGCGTCCACTTGCCAGTCCCCAGCATCGATCGCCTCGCCTTTTCCCAAAATGTTCAAAATAGCCCTTTAATTGGCTTTTTGGATCTATTTTCAGGTGGCGGGCTGTCAGCTTTGGGGATTTTTGCTCTGGGGATTTTGCCCTACATCAATGCTTCAATTATTGTGCAGCTTCTAACTGCGGCTCTCCCCAGTTTAGAAGACTTGCAGAAAAATGAAGGGGAAGCGGGGCGGCGCAAGATTTCTCAAATTACTCGCTACGTTTCTTTGGGCTGGGCAATTCTGCAAAGTGTTGGCATTGCTATTTGGGTTAGCCCTTTTGCTCAGATTCCAGGACCTTTATTCATCGCACAAACAGCTTTGGCTCTGACGGCTGGGTCAATGTTTGTGATGTGGATATCGGAAGTGGTGACGGAGCGAGGCATCGGTAATGGAGCTTCGCTGCTGATCTTCATCAACATTGTGTCGGTTTTGCCACGTTCTTTGGGACAAACTTTTGAATTGGCACAAAGTGGCGATAACGCGATTGTCGGCCGCGTAATTGTTCTGCTGCTGGTCTTTTTGGTGACGATTGTTGGGATTGTTTTTGTTCAGGAAGGTACTCGCCGGATTCCGATTATTTCGGCCCGCCGCCAAGTCGGCCGCAAAGTTTATCGGGAGAGTCGCAGCTATCTACCGCTGCGGTTGAATCAAGGCGGGGTGATGCCGATTATTTTTGCATCTTCGGTGCTGATTGTACCCTCTTTCCTCGCTCAATCTCTCAATAACCCGTTTTTGGTTCAAGTGGCTAATGTTTTGAGTCCGAACGGGCCGGCACCTTGGGCTTACGCGCTATTTTATCTGACTTTGATTCTGTTCTTTAGCTATTTCTACGCTTCGTTGATTGTCAACCCCGTAGATATGTCTCAGAACTTGAAGAAAATGGGTGCCAGTATTCCTGGGATTCGTCCTGGTCAGAAAACCAGCGATTATGTGGAGAAGGTTTTGAACCGTTTGACTTTCTTGGGAGCGGTATTTCTCGGTCTGGTGGCGATTGTGCCGACGGCTGTGGAAAGTGCGATCGGAGTGCAAACTTTTAGAGGCTTTGGTGCAACTTCCCTACTGATTCTAGTAGGTGTGGCGATCGAAACTGCTAAGCAAATTCAAACTTACGTCATCTCCCAACGATATGAAGGAATGGTGAAGTAATCGCAATGCAATTGATTTTTATGGGGCCTCCAGGGGCGGGCAAGGGAACTCAGGCTCAGCTCTTAGCCTCTCTCTGGAACATACCCCACATTTCTACAGGCGACATCCTGCGCGCCTCCGTAGTTGCCAAAACTGCCTTGGGCCAAAAGGCACAATCTTACATGGATGCTGGTGATTTGGTTCCTGACCAGTTATTGATGGATCTCGTACAAGAACGCATGAATCAACCAGATGCTAGTGCTGGCTGGATTCTCGACGGCTTTCCCCGCACAGTCCCACAGGCAGCGTTTTTTGACCAACTGCTCTGCGATGTTCCTGGTGCCGGCCCAAAGTCTGGGAAGGACTGCGCTCTCAGGGCTGTCAATTTGGATGTCCCTGACAATGTTTTGGTGACTCGCCTCTTGTCGCGGGGCCGCCAAGATGACAATGAGCAGACGATTCGCCACCGCTTGCAAGTTTATCGCGAGCAAACTGAACCTTTGATTGAGTTTTACAGAGACCGCCAACAGTTAGTTGCGGTTGATGGCGATCGATCGATGGCAGAAGTTACGGCAGAACTTCAACAGGCTCTTTCGGGAGACCAGATCTGCCACTGAGTCTCAGACAATAGGACTGTCTCGCTGGTTGTATGTCAATAGACCGCGATTTAAACGCCAGTATTAATATTTTAAACTGGGAACCCTTGGCGATCGGGGGATAGCCTACTGATCTTGGGATAGCCGACTACCCAACAGCGTTGTCAGTAAACACTAATTATCTCAAGATCACTTTGGATAAGTTTAGATAGGTTTTATAAAGCAGACTCTTGAACCTTCTCAATCGATCCTGTTACCCCCCAACAACTTTTGCTAAGATGTGTTAACTAGGAGCTTTTTGTGCTAAAGGGTTGTCTGAGGGTTAATCTACAGTGAGATTTTTGACTCGTCCGTTTTGCAGCTTTGGGTTCGACAAGGCAGCCCGGACACTCCTAGTTAATCAAATGTAGAGTTGAGGTAAATACCAAATTGTCTAAGCAAGATTTAATTGAAATGGAAGGGACAGTGACGGAATCCCTGCCCAATGCGATGTTTCGCGTTGACCTAGATAATGGGTTTAACGTGCTGGCTCACATTTCCGGCAAGATTCGTCGCAACTACATCAAAATTCTGCCAGGCGATCGCGTCAAAGTCGAATTAACCCCCTACGACTTGACCAAGGGCAGGATCACTTATCGCCTTCGTAAAAAATAGGCTTAGATAAAACTTTCTCAAAACTAATTATAAGTTTAATTAGAGAGAATTTGGTAAAATCCGTCAAATTTATGCTATAATGCTAGGTTTGTAGCGTTGCCGAGAAGGGCGTCAACAACCCACCGGTGTACAGGGTTAAGTCATTGCTNNAATTTAATCGAGGAGAGGCCTACACCTTGCCCAGCCTCTCCTCCCACCGCTGTACGGGCAGCGCCGGCTTGCCTGCTCTCCGGTATAGCGGGGTTCTCCAGGCAGGAAGAAAGATGAAAGTTCGAGCATCTGTCAAAAAAATTTGCGAGAAATGTCGCGTCATCCGCCGTCGTGGCAGAGTGATGGTGATATGCACTAACCCAAAACACAAACAACGCCAGGGTTAGAAAATCGGAAAATTGGGCACTGCAAATAGTTGCCGCCTAATTGAACATTGTAGCCAAACAGGAAAACTAGGGAGACAAAAAGTGTGGCACGGATTGCCGGGGTAGACCTTCCACGCGACAAGCGCGTCGAAATAGGTCTGACATACATTTACGGAATAGGGCTCTCGCGGGCCCAAGCAATTATCGCTGCAACAGGCGTAAATCCTGACATTCGTGTCAAGGATTTAACAGAGGAAGATGTGACCGCCCTGCGGATTCATGTAGAAGCAAACTACCAGATCGAAGGAGACCTCCGGCGCTGGGAGTCAATGAACATCAAGCGCCTGGTGGACATCGGGACTTATCGCGGTCGTCGTCACCGTTTGGGTTTGCCGGTCCGGGGCCAGAGAACCCGCACCAATGCCAGAACCCGCCGGGGCGTCCGCCGAACTGTTGCGGGCAAGAAAAAGGCACCTTCCAAGAAGTAATATCTTTTTGGGAAAATTACGCTGGGGGCTGCTGGCTCCTAGCGCTTCGGGAAATTAGTTGAGAGAAAAGTTAAAGAGACTCATATGGCGCGACAACAAACAGGCAAGAAAACTGGTGCGAAAAAGCAGAAACGGAATGTACCGAATGGGGTAGGCTACATCCAGTCTACCTTTAACAACACGATCGTGACTATTACTGACCTCAATGGCGAAGTCATATCCTGGGCATCAGCAGGTTCGAGCGGTTTTAAAGGAGCTAAGAAGGGAACTCCTTTCGCAGCTCAAACAGCAGCAGAAAGTGCCGCCCGCCGAGCCAACGACCAGGGAATGCGCCAAATAGAAGTAATGGTCAGCGGGCCAGGAGCAGGTCGAGAAACTGCTATTCGGGCGCTGCAAGGGGCAGGACTGGAAATTACTCTAATTCGAGATGTCACTCCAATTCCTCACAACGGCTGTCGCCCTCCCAAGCGGCGTAGAGTCTAATCCGATTTGAGATTTTAGATTTTAGATTTTGGATAATGGCTAATTGCTGAATGCCAATAACTAATGCTTTCAACTGTTGCCCCGTCCATCCAAAATCCGAAATCCGTTCAGGGGTATGCTCTGTAATCTAAAATCCAAAATCCAAAATCAAACGTGGAAAAGGGAGGTCACTCCGTGGCGCAGTTTCAAATTGAATGCATAGATTCTAAGACTGACAAAGACCGGAGTCAGTACGGAAAATTCGTCCTCGAACCGCTAGATCGCGGTCAGGGAACAACAGTTGGGAATGCGCTGAGGCGAGTTATGCTGTCCAACTTGGAAGGGACCGCAGTAACTTCAGTCCGCATCGCCGGTGTCAATCACGAGTTTGCCACCATCGAAGGAGTACGGGAGGACGTTCTCGAAATCCTGCTGAACATGAAAGAGGTCGTCCTCAAAAGCCATTCTCCGCAGCCGCAAATAGGTAGGTTGCGGATCGAAGGCCCAGTCACAGTTACGGCCGATCGATTCGATGTACCTTCTGAGGTAGAAATCATCGATAAATCTCAGTACATTGCCACTCTCTCCCCAGGCTCAATTCTGGAGATGGAATTCAGAATTGAAAAAGGGGTCGGATACCGAGCTGTAGACCGCAGTCGCGATGATGGAGCGGCTTTGGATTTTCTCTCGATAGATGCCATTTTTATGCCGATTCGTAGGGTCAACTACAGCGTTGAAGACGCTCGGGTAGGCGGCACAGTCCAGAAAGACCGACTGATTATGGAAATCTGGACTGATGGTAGCATGGCTCCTCAAGAAGCTCTGAGCCAAGCTGCCCACATCCTGGTAGACCTATTTGCACCTCTTAAAGACATCACCCAAGATTTGCTCAAACCCGAGTATCCAGGTGAAGCCGATCCTACCAGCCAGATTCCGATCGAAGAATTGCAGTTGTCAGTGCGGGCTTACAACTGTCTCAAACGAGCTCAGATCAACTCCGTGGCAGACTTATTGGATTATACCCAAGAAGACTTGCTAGAGATCAAGAACTTCGGGCAGAAATCCGCTGAAGAAGTGATTGAAGCTTTGCAAAAGCGCTTGGGCATTACCTTGCCGCAAGAAAAGTCCTCTAAAAGTTAATCGAACGGTAATGGCTAACGGGTAATCGGCAGCAGGCTCAAAGATGAAAAAAAAAATCACGGGCAGCCAATTACCGATTACCAATTGCCAATTACCAATTACCAGTTACCTATTACCAATTACCAACTGCTATGCGTCACCGCTGTCGCGTTCCCCAACTCAGCAAACCGGCTGACCAGCGCCGCGCCCTACTGCGCTCGCTGACCACCGAATTAATCCGCCACGGTAAAATCACTACCACTCTCGCCCGCGCCAAAGCGCTGCGTTCAGAGGCGGACAGGATGATTACCCTGGCCAAAGATGGCTCCTTGGCCGCTCGTCGGCAAGCTATGGGCTATATCTACGACAAACAGTTAGTACACGCACTGTTTGAAGCAGCAACAGAACGGTACGGCTCGCGCAACGGGGGCTACACTCGCGTGGTGCGAACAGTCCCCCGTCAGGGAGATCATTCCGAAATGGCGATCGTTGAATTGGTTTAATGTAATCAGTCATTAGTCATCAGTTATCAGTCATTAGTCAGTGAATTGGGAAAACTAACAAATCACAAGTAATAACTAAAAAAATAACTAATGACTGTTGACAAAGGACTAATAACTAATCACAAACAGCGCGTTGCTCTTGTGATTCAATATCTCGGCACAGACTTTCATGGTTGGCAGCGACAGCCGAATCAGCGTACAGTACAAGAAGAGATTGAAACAGCAATCTCGACTGTTCTAGAGCGTCCGGTAACGCTGCACGCGGCTGGGAGAACTGATGCGGGAGTTCACGCCGCTGCTCAAGTAGCCCATTTTGATGCCCAGGGCCCAATTCCGGCTCACCGCTGGGCAAGCGTTCTCAACTCTCGACTGGCAAAAGATATTTTAATTCGAGCTTCGGCAAAGGTGGAACCTACCTGGCACGCTCGGTTCTCAGCCAGTTGGCGGCGCTATCGCTACACCCTTTATACAGACCCGATTCCTAATTTGTTTGTCCGTCCTTTTGCTTGGCATTATTATCACGCCCCTGTGGATGAATCAAAGATTCAGGCAGCAATGGCACCCCTAATCGGGCGGCACCATCTAGCTGCTTTTCATCGCGCGGGGTCTGCCCGGCCCCATTCTTGGGTGGACGTGCAAGCGGCAGAGTGTCAGCGTTCTGGGCCTCTGATCTATATCGAGGTTCAGGCGAGCGGGTTTCTGTACGGGATGATGCGGCTGCTGGTGGGGTTGCTGGTGCAGGTGGGTCGCGGGGAAAGGGCGATCGACAATTTCACAGATATCTGGGTCAACGAACGCCGAGAAATGGTAAAATATGCCGCCCCTGCTCAAGGTTTGTGCCTGCTGCGGGTTGGCTATCAAGACTTTCCCTTTGCTCCAGAAGTCTGGTACGACACTCAGCCAAAATTAGTCATTAGTCAGTAGTCAGTAGTCAGTAGTCAGTAGTCAGTAGTCAGTAGTCATTAGTCATTAGGTAACTACTAATATAAACTAAGGACAACTGACAACTAACAATTAAAAGCTGACAATTAAAAACTGACAACTGACAATTAAAAACTGACAACTAACAATTAAGAACTGACAACTGACAACAGTTAACAGACAACTCACAACAAACAATGAACAAAACTTACGTCCCTACTCAAGACTCCCTAGAGCACAAGTGGTACGTGGTCGATGCCGCCGACCAACGACTCGGCCGTCTGGCAACTGAAGTTGCCACCCACCTCCGGGGAAAACACAAACCGACTTACACTCCTTCTATGGATACCGGCGATTTCGTAATTGTCATCAATGCCGAAAAGATCGCTGTTACTGGCAAAAAACGCAGCCAGAAAATCTATCGCCGCCACTCTGGAAGACCGGGCGGCATGAAAACAGAAACTTTTGCCAAATTGCAAGCACGTTTGCCCGAAAGAATTGTCGAAGAAGCTATTCGGGGAATGCTGCCTCACACTTCTCTGGGTAGACAACTGTTTACTAAGCTGAAGGTGTACGCTGGCCCTAACCACCCACACGCAGCTCAAAAACCAGAAGAGTTAATTGTTCACACGATTCCGGGAGGAAATGAGTAATGCAAGCAACAGATACCGGCCGCGTTGTGTACTGGGGTACCGGCCGCCGCAAGTGTTCGGTAGCACGGGTACGTTTGGTTCCCGGCACTGGCATACTGACTGTCAATGGTAAAGAGGGGGATTTGTACCTGCAATTCAACCCAACTTATTTGGCTCTCGCTAAGGCCCCTTTGGAAACTTTGGGTCTGGAAAATGAGTATGACATCTTGGTGAAAGTTGAAGGCGGCGGTTTGACAGGCCAAGCTGACTCAATTCGCTTGGGTGTGGCTAGAGCACTTTGCCAATTAGACCCGGACAACCGCAAACCTCTTAAGATTGAGGGGTATTTGACTCGTGACCCACGGGCGAAAGAGCGGAAAAAGTACGGTTTGCGGAAGGCTCGGAAGGCTCCTCAATACTCGAAGCGGTAAGAGAAGGCAGCGGGCCCTTCGGCTTCGCTCAGGGTACAAAGAAGGAAGAGGGAAGAAGGCAAAATTATCCAGATTCTATCTTCCTTTTTTTTCAAGTCTATTTGCTATGGACGATCGCTGGTTCCAGAAGATATTAGGCAAAAATCGCTGCTGTTGTTGCTACGCAAGTCCTAGCACAGCTAAAATGGTTGTAAAGTCAAAAATTAGAGAGGAAAAAACAATGGCAAAAGCTGGCATTCACCCTCAGTGGTATCCCGAATCTCAGGTTTATTGCAACGGGGAACACGTAATGACTGTTGGTTCTACTAGACCAAAACTGCAAGTTGATGTTTGGTCTGGGAATCATCCTTTTTATACTGGCACTCAGAAGATTATTGATACTGAAGGTCGTGTGGAACGCTTTATGCGGAAGTATGGCATGACGGATGTGGAAATGCCGAAGGCAGATGCTTCTTCTGGGCCGATCAAAATGGAAGCTCCCAAACCAGATGCTGCTAAGGCTGCTGCTAAAGGCAAAAAGAAGAAGTAGCCGGATTGTCATTTGTCCGCAGTTTGTTGAGAGTAGTTTTTTCTACTGACAACTTACCGCCCTCGAATTTGAGATTTTAGATTGAAGAGTTGCTATGCAGGCAGTTGAGTGCGATCGAGTTGAGTTCGATCGAGATTCGAGCCAGACTTCTCTTCAATTCTAAAATCTAAAATCTAAAATCTAAAATCTAAAATCGATTGACGGAGGACATTTGACAATGGCTGAATCTTATTTGCTGGATAAATTGAAGTCGGTTGAGCAAACTTTTCATGAGTTGACTCGCCGCATGGCTGACCCGGATGTGGCTAGGGATAATTATGAGTTTCAGCGGGTAGCGAAAGCTCGATCGTCCTTGGAGGATGTGGTCGATACTTTTGAGGTTTGGAAGGAGACTCAGGACGATTTAGTAGGTGTTAAACAGGTTCTCAAGGAAGCAGCGAGCGATCGAGAATTGCAAGAAATGGCCGCCTTGGAAGTTGAGGAACTTGAGTCAAAATTGGAGAATTTGGAAAGCCGTTTGAAGGTTTTGCTGCTGCCGCGCGATCCCAACGACGATAAGAATATTATGTTGGAAATTCGGGCCGGTACTGGCGGAGATGAGGCTAGTATTTGGGCGGGAGATTTATTGCGGCTGTATTCCCGTTACGCTCAAACTCAAGGCTGGGTGGTGAAGTTGGTGAGCGAGTCGCTGGCGGAAATGGGCGGCTTTAAAGAGGTGATTCTGGAAGTTACGGGTGAAAGTGTTTACAGCAAGCTGAAGTTTGAGGCTGGGGTACATCGGGTGCAGCGGGTGCCTGTGACTGAGGCGGGCGGCCGAGTACACACTTCGACGGCGACGGTGGCTGTGATGCCGGAAGTTGATGAGGTGGAGATTCACATCGATCCGAAGGATATTGAGATGAGTACGGCGCGATCGGGCGGTGCTGGCGGCCAAAACGTGAACAAGGTGGAAACTGCTGCGGATTTGTTTCACAAGCCGACTGGGATTCGGATTTTCTGTACTGAGGAGCGCAGTCAGTTGCAGAATAAGGAGCGCGCGATGCAGATTTTGCGGGCTAAGCTCTATGAGATGAAGTTGCGGGAGCAGCAGGATGAGGTGAAGTCGCGGCGTTTGGCTCAGGTTGGTACTGGTTCGCGATCGGAAAAAATTCGCACTTACAACTATAAGGATAATCGGGCTACCGACCACCGTTTGGGGGAGAATTTTTCGCTCAATACTGTTTTGGAAGGGGATATTGAGGAGATTATTCAGACTTGTATTTCTCAGGATCAGCAGGAACGTTTGGTCGAGTTGGCTGCTTCTACTTCTAATTAATTGGTTGATGGGGAACTTAGGCGCATTTTTGGGTGTGCCTTTGTTCTCTGATGACTTGACGGATGTGGTTGAGTAGGGCTTCCCAAATTGCATCGGCGATGCCTACGGCTGGCTACACGCGATCGGATACTTGAAATGTTCGAGGTCGTATTGTATAGCAACCGCCAAGGTGGTTAAGGCATTTATGCGATCGTTCCCTGAGCGGAGTCGAAGGGTTCAACGACCAAAGCGCCTTGGCGACTGCTATACAACTTCTTCTAGTGGTTGTAAGGTTTGCTGGTTTCGGCGGGTTTTTATGGCTGCGATCGCCTCTTGTTACGAACGCGCAAATAATATGTAGCTGAAGTTATATTAGATACAGCGGTTCCCGCTTTTATTAGGTACGGTAGCAACCATTAACTTTCGCAATTTCTTAAATGTTGAGGATTCATTACGTGTACAGCATTACAGCGGGAACCGCTGTATATTCTTACTCAGATTCATTTGGCTGTTTACCTTATGAAGCACATTATGAAGCAAAAACTTCCCCGGATCAACCCGACTACGCTGATTAAGAGTTTGGGGCGACTTACCCTGATCGCGACCTTTTCTTTTGGTCTGGGGACTTGGAAAAACTGGGGACATTATAACAACTATTGGCATGGCACAATCTTTCGTGTGCAAACAGTTGATTTCAATATGTTATCTCATACTCTGCCAGGAAAACTATCCTATACCTTATTACAAGGAAACACAGGAGAATTGCAGCGAACTTTAGACAGCAACTATGGATTATTTGGGCTGATTGTTACTGATTGCAAAATGGCTGCCAAAGATTGCCTATCCGAGCAAATTCTTGATCAATCAAAATCTTCTCATAAGTGGACAAAGGAAATTTCATTAGCAACTTTATCAAATCATCCATACGACTTACTACAAAGTCCACCTCCGCTGCAAGTAGAGCGGCAATATACTAAACCTCGTGATAGTAAACCCATCCCTACTGGTAGAGTTAACTCAGGAGAAATAATCGGTCGTGTGTACTATGTCCGGGGAGTACCGCCGACATTTATTGAAGATTATAATGATTGGATTAAAGAGCCATTTAAAGTAACAGGTTCCCGGACTCTTTACACATCGACAGTCGCTTTATTTTTCCTTGGTGGTTTGATCGCGTGGATAATTCTTGAGTGGATTTTATCTGCCAAACGGAACGAGCAGCACCTTGCACAGCAACAACGGAAACAATTACAGCGGGAAGCAGAATATGAGCAGCGCCTTGCACAGCAACAACGGGAACAATTACAGCGGGAAATTCAACAGATTAAGCTGCAATTAGAAGAGAAAAACCAGCAAACTATCGAATTAATTGACCAGCGAGAGAGAGTTCTTGCTGAACTGGAATCTGCTCGGCAAGAACAGGAACAAAATAAGAGAAAACTGGAAAATCAAATTGCATCTTATGAAAGCGAACGGGCTTTTAAAGAACAGCAACAGCAAGAAACTGCTCAAACTTTAGAAGACGAATTGCAATTACTACGGCAAGATTTGCAAGAAACGTCTCAGCGAGAATCTGAAGCAAAGCAGCGGAGTGAAGCGCTCAATCAGAAAATAGCTGCTTTGAAGTGCGATCGAGATTTAATACAACAGCAATCTCGTCAGCTAGAGCAACAGCTAGAAACAATACCTAATATTAATAATGAACTCAATGCTGCTCTAGATATTAATAATGAACTGACCGCCGCACTAGAAGGAGCTAGGACAGAATTAGATCGGACTAAGGAACAGTCAAGAGATTGGGAAAATTGTTATGTGGAAGAAATTGATCGGTTAGAAAAAGAAAAAGTTCAGTTAAACACCGAATTATGTTCATATAAAAAAGGCAAAACTCTCTTCTTAGAAGAACGAAATAAGCAGTTAGAAAGTGCTCTCAGTACAGCCCAGGAGAACACTCAAACATTAGAAAATACTATTGAAGCTCTAAACGTTCTGCTTGAAAATCAGTCGCAAAATTCCCATTCATATATACCTTGGTCTCAATTGCCAAGAATTTCAGGTAGAGAAGCTATCGGGTCTTTAGAGCGTTTGGGATTCAGGATAGATAGGCAAAATGGCAGTCACGTTTTTCTCGAACGGGTTCGGGCTGTAGATCAAATAGATCGTTGTAGTGTGCCACGCCATGATGAATTAGCTCTTGGGACACTAGCTGCTGGAATTCTTCGCCCAGCAAATGTCACCCTAGAGGAGTTTAAAGATAATTTATGATCGTGTTGAATCGAAAAAAACAATTTTAATGGAGTTTAATAGGAAGTGAAATTTAGGGTACTCGAAACACTAATTGCTAGTTCTATTATTCTATCAATTTCATCCTTGTCATCTGCTGAAAGTAATCAACAATATTCTACAATTCTACCCACAGGAACTTACTACTCTCAAGGAACCATGTTCAATAATTCCCGGAGAGAAATTGTACATAAAAACAATAGAATCTGTATTAAGATTGTCAAGGGCCCTGCAAATCCTTACAAGGGAGTGGAAGATATCACAATTAGCAGCGTGTCTTTTCAAAAGGGCAAATTCTATATTGATGCTACCGGAGAAGAGTTAATCTTAGAAAAAAATGGAAACGTAATAAATAGTGGTCGTGGTGGTGTATGGGAGTATAGAGGCACGTCACCAGATCCCAGGAGTCAACCTATACAGGCTCAAAAAATGGCAGAGTGTGTAGCGGCTCAAGGACGATATGTACAGAAGATGCAAGGAATATCCATCTCAGGAATCGATTTTCCCAAGTATTAACCACGATCGACATAGGTGGGGGTTAATGGGGGACTAGGCGCAAGCTAGGCTGAGCCTTTGTTCTGTGATGACTTGACGGATGTGGTTGAGTAGAGCTTCCCAAATTGCATCGGCGCTTTGGACGGGATACTTGAAATGTTCCAGGTCGTACTGTACAATGACTTCTAGAGGCGCTAGGCTTTGCTGGTTTCTACAACTGGCTATGGCTGCGATCGCCTCCTGCTGCCATCTGGCAAATAGTCTGTAGCTGAAAAAGGAACTGCATTTTTGTCCTTTCTGGTTCAGGTAAACGACTATTACCTGATGTTGTTTGGGGTATACTTTGACTATGCGGTTGACGGGCATACTCAGGGCTTCGGCTGCTTCTATTTTGGAGATTTGCCAGCACTGGGGTTTGAGCCAACCGGAGGTTGTAAGGCTTTGACGGGTGTTGCGTGTCTTGCGAGTCATTTTTACTGCCCCTGATTTGCTAGAAATACAATTACGCTTTCAAAAGTATTTACATTCTAACTGGTAAACTTTTTGCTGTCAAGCAAGAAAGACAGATTTTTTGGTAGATAAGTAAACTAGGAGTTGTGTTGATCTGGTGACTAATACTTTGGACGCAGAAGCTAGGAAGAAACTGAGCGAAGTTGTTAAGCTAGCCCGTGGCGACCTGAGTTTTAGCGCTTTTGGTAGGCTATTGGGAGTCTCTGGGTCTGCTGTTCAGTATTGGGAAAAGGGCCAGGTACTCCCGGATACGAAAAATTTGACTCAGATTGCGGCAAAAGCGGGCTTTACAATGGAAGAGTTGATGGCTCATCTCGAAGGTAAGCCAATGCCAGAACCTGTTAATACCAACGAGCTGCTGAAGAAAATTCAGTGTATGCCGATTAGTGAGTTGGCAGTGATTGGTAGAGCCGTGATGGATAGGCTCGCGGCGGCGGCTGAGTCGTCTGGGAAATATAGTTGATGTATCAGTTCGTAAGTAGACTGGTAGATCCGATCGCATAGCTTTTAAGTCGTGAACATCCAAAATAGACAAAAACTCAGTGAAATCATCAAAACTGCCCGTGGCTCTATGAGTCAACGAGCGTTTGGCAAGCTTTTGGGCGTTTCTGCGACTGCTGTTCAGCTTTGGGAAAGGGGCGATACGGTTCCAGAGACGGAAAACTTGGCTAAAATTGCTGCAAGAGCTGGTTATTCGTTGGAAGAGTTTCTCAGCATTTTGGATGGCAATTCAGTCTCGCAAGCCCCAGAAATTAACGATAACGATATTGTCAAAAAAATTCAGTTTTTGCCTCAGAGTCAGGTGGCGCTAATTGGCAAAGCTGTAGCGGATAGATTCGCTGCGTCGGCTGAGGCTGCTGGAGAATGAGTATTAAGCAGATTTATCTGTAAACTGGGAATTAACGATCTGCATTACATTGACTGTGTTGGCTGCTTTTATGAAAAAGTTTATTTTTTATATATAAAAAATATGCTCGAAAAGTTCTTGCAAGTTAACCCACTGACTCTACCATCTTTACCTTTAACAGAAAAACAGAACTTACCGGGATTACCCGCTATTTATTTTGCCCTTGGAAATTCGGATGAAATTCTTTATATTGGTCGTTCTAAAAATTTGGCCGCTCGCTGGAATGTTCACCATCGCTATACCGAACTCAAAACAATAGGGAATGTTCGGATTGCATGGCTTCATTGTAGTGATGAATCATTACTTTCTCAAATTGAAGAAGCACTGATTAAATCCTTTGTACCTCCGTTAAACCGCACACCCAATCCCAATCCCAAGGTAACGCCGAAAAATGAGAAAACGGAAAAACTAATTGAGGCTGTTAAATTAGCGCGGGGATCGATGAGTCTGACCGCTTTTGGCAAGCTGTTGGGAGTTTCCGCTGCTTCTGTCTTGTACTGGGAAAAGGGGCAGGTACTTCCAGATACGAAAAATTTGGCTCAGATTGCGACAAGAGCAGGCTTTACGATGGAAGAGCTTATGGCTCATCTCGAAGGTAAGCCGGTGCAGGAACCTCTGGATACCAACGATCTGCTCAAGAAAATTCAGTGTATGCCACTGAGTGACTTAGCGGTGATTGTTCGAGCTGGTATGGAGCGACTGGCTGCTGCGGCTCTAGCTTCTGGGAAGTATGGTTGATGTAGATAGACCAGTTTTCTTGTAGGTGCGATCGCATAGCTTTTAAGTCGTGAACATCCAAAATAGACAAAAACTTAGTGAAATCATCAAAACTGCTCGTGGAACAATGAGTCAATGAGCTTTTGGTAAGCTTTTAGGCGTTTCTGCGACTGCTGGGGAATGATCTTGTTGACCGTTGCATCGGAATGATTTAACCGCAGAGAACACAGAGGACACAGAGGGAGAGAATAGAGAGATGAATAATTTAGATGCTACCGGATTTTATATGAGTTAGGATCGATCGCGATCGCCCGTTTTGCAGAAGTAGAGTTCGATCGCCCTTATGGACTTATGTACTCCGACGCTTAGAAACCGGGTTTTTTTACGAAAACTTCGTTGCAGCCCGCAGATTCGGTAAAAAACCCGGTTTCTGGGCCTCTATACGATCGCCCTTACGAAACAAACCACTCGCCCTATCCGTGACTCAATATATCTAAAAACTCTTGGACAATGCGATCGGCATCTTCGCAGCATCTTTGGGCGTCGCAATAGTGGATGATGCTGATACCCTGAGATGCAAACAGGCGATCGCGCGTTTCATCTTTTTCTGTGTCGGGATGGCATATTTCCAGAATACCCCATTTGCCTTGGTGGAAGATGAGGAAATCTGGTTCTTGGTTTTGTCGGCCTGCGGGTGTGGTGAGGCGGGCTTTGGAGTTGGGGAAAAAGAGGGTGTTTGTGCGATCGAGCGCTTCGGCAATTTTTACTTGTTCTTNNGCGTTTTCAGGCTTAATAATTCCATCTGATACTGTATTATAATCAGATATAGTTGCACCCTGTAAATCTGTTGATGAATCAGACTCACTTAAGTTGGCGAATGATATTCTGGCTCCGCTTAAGTCAGCGCCGCTGAGATTAACTCCAATAACTTGAGTTCGATGTAATGTCACTTGATGTCGCCGCAAGTATCGCTTAAAAACAGAGCGTAAATTACTTTTTTTTACTTTTTCATCAAAAGCCTCTGAGAGTTGTTTCCAGAGTTTAGCCGCGAGCGCTTTGATGTATTCATCATTATATTGAGAGAGTTGAGCAATTTCCTCATAGGAATGTCTTCCTTCCCAGCATTGTCTGAAGATGAGCTCTTGTACGTCGTTTAAGCCTTCGCCATCGAGGACTGTTTCTGCGATCGCGATTGCTTCATCAACGGTCATGGCTTAAGTTTCCTTAAAGTACAAATATGTAGGGGTAGTGCCCCCGTGCCTACCCCCACGGATTGGGGCAACCACGGGGGGTTTGCCCCTACAACAATTACACAATTCATTTAGGATAGCTATATATGGTGAAGTTTTGAAAATAGGCGGCTATATCTTAGCAATTAAGGCTGGCGTTCATTCAACCAATTGGTTAAATCCGAAGCTTCTGAAAAGTCCAAAAGCGCCTCTCCTAAATCCTCTAATTCTTCTACGGATAAAGTCTGAATTTGCTCGCGGGTTTCAGGGGCGATCGGACCAATGCGTCGAGTCAACTGGCGAGTGAGGAACGACAGCGCCTCATCTTTCCTTCCTTCAAGGAGGCCTAGTTGTCTTCCTTCAAGGAGGCCATCTTCGCGAATTTCTTGGTAAATGACAGAACCGCGCATAGTTTCTTTCCTAAATAGTTGTCTGATTAAGTCTTTTTCAAATCTCAAACCTGCGAGCACTTGAGTACAAGCGAGTAAATCTGCTTGTTGGGTAGGTTCTTCTATTGTAGCAATTTGAGTAGCGATTTGCTCTAACAAAGTTCGCGGCGAGTTGGTTTGAGATAGTGTCGCCAGTGGGAGTAAGCCGGGGACGGACAGCAGTGAAGCGGGGTCTTGTTCCCACAGGCGGATAACTCGATAGCTGTGTCGGGTGTTGGTGTCTGTGTACTCCGATACAAAAACTTGTTCTGAGGCTGTTTGCTGCAAAAAGATTACTACTTGATTGATGGAACAGGAGTATTGCCGTTTGAGCCTCACGTAGTAATCAAGCATTCTGAAGGCGATCGGCGGGTCGGAGTAGGGTCTGGTTTCAAATTCCAGATGTAGGATTTGGTTATCCGTTTGCAGGAAAACGAGAGAATCGGCTCGGATAGGTTCTTGAATTAGTTCGGTTTTGAGTACCTGAACGCTGGTGGGCTCGTCAATTGGTAGCAGCCAGTGGACGAAGGCGGCGGGGAATTTTTCTGCTAGATATTTGCAGGTGTTGTCGTAGGCCAAGGAAGTTGGGTTGTGAGAGGGGTGATTAGAAGAGTTTAGCTCTAGCGGCATCTACCAGAGAAGAGATTTTTGGGGAATTTGGGGAAAGTCCTTACTTTT
>DPLL01000039.1 GCA_003542015.1 Microcoleaceae cyanobacterium UBA9251
AAGCGCGAACCCATAGTCCGCAAAGCACCCCTTCCTCCTTGGGTAAAAAACCAGTTAGAAACTCGTTCGGCGTGGATGGGTTCAAAGGTGCGGCGGAGTTGCCAAGGCGGGCCGTAGTAGTCTGGGAGAGTGCGATATTGGTCGAGTGTGCGGCGAATTTGTTTGGCTTGTTCTTGAAATCCCTGTTCCGCAAATTTGGGATTGATTGGTGCTGAGGATTGAGACTCGTCAGCAGCAGTTTGCTTTGGTGTTTCTGGCGCTGGCGGTGTCAAATCTAAGAGTTCGGCGGTAGCGGCTAAATCCTGCAAACTGCCTACTAGATAGTCTTTGAAACCTTGGACTCGAATTGCCAAATCTTGGGATACACCGGCAAAGGTTGTCCGCATTTCTTTTTGAATTCGATCGCGCCGACGTTCGAGTTTTTCTACTTCTATTTGTAACGTTTGTTTGCGCTGTTCTAATTGAATCAAGCCGTCTTGTACCAAACGCCCGATCGACGTTTGAGCCTCGCCCAATGCTTCTAATGCCTTGACTTTTTCGGCTTCTAGGGTGGCAATTTTTTCGGTCAAATCTTGTTCTTGCTGCTGCAATGCTTGGATTCGCTCTACCAAATGTTCGGTAACATTTTCTTGGATGTCTGTTACCATTTCGTCTATTGCTGTTGGCTGGGAGTCTTGCGGATGCGGGATTTGCTCCATCGCCTCCTCTGACTCGCCCCTAGCGCCGACTTCCTCAAAAAATAGGGATATTTCCGAGTCTTCGTCGCTTAGTTGGGGCTCTGGTTTTTCTGGCATTTCAGAGATTGTCGGTGACTCGTCTGCCTCAAAAGGCTGTTCAGTAGCTTCTGATGGGAGTCGATCGATCGCCTCCGAAGCAGGTAAATTTGGTTCGTCGTCAACTGGTGTGGCGATTCGTGGGTTTTGCGGTTTTTGGGTGAGAGATTCGTCTGAATTCATAGCAAATTTTGTGAGGCATGGGGAATGGAAAAAATGAAAAATTAAATTTTTTAATTTTTAATTTTTGGAGTCAAAGAGCCAGAAGCAGTTTTCAGTTGGGAGTTTTTAATTGAGTTACAACTATAGCAATTCTCAGTCATTTGTGAACGAGACTCTCTTTGATAACATACTGAAACTAACCGCAGAGAACACAGAGAACACAGAGTCAGAGAAGAGAGGAGTTCACACATGATTTTGGAGTGCTATAACAACTGCCAACTGACAACTGCCAACTGCCTGGTTACTGAGCGAAGTCGAAGTACGGATTTTTCAGTCTTGACGGGGACAACGCTGTTCTAAGCAGGTCTGTAGCATTTTACGATCGAATAGAACCGGCAGAAAGTGAATGCTGTTAATTTCTTTGAAGTAAAACAAAATCGGCACTGCGGGCCAAAAGATCCGCCAATTTTGCCATTCTCGGTAAGGAAACTTGCGGATTAAGTTTTGCGATCGATAAATGTCCAAATCCGTTGGGGTGAATTGCAGCCGGATGGTGGCGGCTTGATACATCAAAAACAAGCCGAACACCGAAAGCGGCAAACTCGCCCACTTCTGCACGAACAGCAGGGGCACGGCGGCAAGTACCAAGACTAGGGGAATCGCATAACTCGGTTCAAGTTCGATCGTATTTGTCGGTGTGTTCGAAGAGGTAGTTGTAGTCACGGGCTTAAGTCAAACGAATTTTGTCAACAGTTTATATTTTACCGTTTCCTAGCTTACAGGCCATTGGTGTCAACTTAACGTCAAAAGTAGTATCAGTATACCGTCTGCTAATGAGCAACTCGATCCCCCCTAGCCCCCCTTAACAAGGGNNGGGGGATTTAGGGGGATCGAAACTCGACTGCAAGCGACATTTATTATGGGTTTCAGTCTTAAGTTTACACCAACAATCACAAGCCTTTGAGTACGCTACTGCCTGTCCCCTGAAACATTAGCCAAGTCATCACAAAGTTCAAGATAAAAATAGCTAGCAAAGCTGTCACCACCGCAGTTGTAGTCGATTGGCCGACACCCTTGGCCCCGCCAGTGGTGGTTAAACCCCAGCTAGTGCCGATGACAGCAATCAAAGCACCGAACACAAAAGCCTTAATTATGGCGCTGCAAATATCCCACAGAGTCAGAAAATTGCGGACTGATTCTAGAAATACGGTTTGAGAGACGCCGTACATGGTGGTAGCAATCAGCAATCCGCCGGCGATGCCGGTTACTAGGGACAAGATGGTTAAAATTGGTAGCATCAAGCAGCAAGCAATGACGCGGGGAATTACTAGATAGTCGATCGGGTCTGTTCTGAGCATCAGCAGGGCATCTATCTGCTCTGTGACTTGCATTGTGCCGATTTCCGCCGCAAAAGCCGAACCGACTCGTCCGGTGACAATGACAGCCGTTAAAACGGGGCCGAGTTCGCGAGTCAAAGACAGGGCCAACACGCCGCCGACGACATTACCGGCGCCGAGGTTGATAAACTCTCTTGCTACCTGAACGGTAAATACCATGCCGACAAAACCCGCAGTTAGCAAAGCAATCAGCAGGGATTCTGGGCCGACTGCTGCCATTTGGTCGAGGGTGTTGCGGCGGTTAATTTTGTGGGTGAGTAAGTGCAGCATGACTTGGCCGCCCAATAAAATTGCTGCGAGCAACCTCTGACTCCACAAACTCAGGCTTGAAGGTGTAGTGCTAGAACTCAAGGGATTGCGACTGTATAAGAACTTGACAACTGGAAAAAATCCCATCTATCTACAAATCTTAAACAAGTTTTTTTGATTAAATTTAAGATTTCTGACAGATTTGGCCGCTGAGGGCGATCGCTACCTATCTTGGAAAAGGACAGGTTTTGTTGACTTGTACGCCTTTCGGCAGTTTAGCTGAATTTACTGTTTATGAGCATTGTTCCCAATTTTCTGCGCTCTGTGCTGCTGGCTGGCCTGTTGAGCTTTGTCGCCCCCTTATTGTTCATCGGCGCTGGGTTGACTAGCTTTTTGTTGATCGGTATGGTGCCTGCTCTCCAAGGGGTTGGTCGTTCTGGGGAAGACCTGATTTTGCAGTTCTTAGCTACTTTTGGCAGTGGCTGTCCCCTCCAGGGATTGTTGGTGATTGGCACGACTTTTGGTTTGGTGGGTGCTTTGTTTGATACCTATGCTTCTTTTCAGCACTCACGATGGGGTTAACCCACCTGGGATTTGAGATTTGAGATCGTCTATGCTCGATCGCATCTAAAATCTCAAATTGCTGGGTTCGGGTTGGAGCCTGACCCCGCACCTGCGATGATTTAGCGAGATCGATCGCGAATGTTCGGAAATGCGATCACTCCTGTTACAGAAAACCGAATCTCCTAGTTTCTGGATCTTGAATATATTGATACTGGTTGAATAAAAGATGATTCAACCAGACGGAAAGTCAAGAGATTCGAGGGAACACTTATGACACTTATTCGTTGGGAACCTTTGCGGGAAATGGACTCCTTGCAGCGCGAAATGAATCGGTTGTTTGAGAGCTTGACACCACATATCGATCGCACTTCTAACGGTATTGCTTTTGTACCAGCAGCCGAGATGGATGAAACTCCTGATGCCATCCACCTTAAGTTAGAGATTCCGGGTCTGGAAGCTAAGGATTTGGACGTAGAAGTGACGCCAGAAGCTGTTTCTATTAGTGGCGAACGCCGCTCGGAAACTAAGACTGAAGAAAGAGGCATGACTCGTTCTGAGTTCCGCTACGGTTCCTTCCGTCGCGTAATTCCCCTACCGGCACGCATTCAAAATGACAGGGTACAAGCTGAGTACAAAAATGGGGTTTTGAACCTGAATTTACCCAAGGCTGAATCCGAAAGAAACCATGCAGTTAAAGTGCCGATTTGCGGCTAATAATTGTTAGCCAATTTAGTTAGTTAATTAGTAGGGGGCGCAGGGCGTCCCCTATTTGTTTTGGGAATTGCTGATTAATATCATGTCCGGTGGAATAGTTATCATAGTTTTGTTCGACCATGCCTTAGCCCCTAGGCCCTAGGGCGTGTTTTCCAAGTCTATATTTACCTGTCTGTTGCGAATAAGATCCCCCCCGGCCCCCCTTAATAAGGGGGGAGAATGAGCGTCTTTCGTCAACCCCTACTCACACCCTACTCCCTTGGGTGCGGGGGATGCGAGGGGGATCTCCGGGGAAAGAAAACACGCCCTAGGCCCGTACAGGATGTATCAGCAATTAACAAATCACCAAATCACCAAATCACCAAATCAGTTTACGATACTTAATGGATAAATTTTACGAGATGAGGTAAAACTTAATGCCTGATATTGTTGATATTGCCGTAGGTGCTGGTTCGTTCCAAACCCTCGTAACTGCTGTGCAAGTGGCTAATTTAGTAGACGCGCTCAAAAGTCCGGGCCCTTTCACTGTCTTTGCACCCAATGACGACGCATTCGCCAAATTGCCGCCGGGAACTATCACAACTCTAGTACAGAACGTTCCCCAACTATCGAGAATTCTGATGTTTCACGTCGTCTCCGGGAAGTTTATGAAAGCTGACTTGGCAAAACTTGGTTGTGTTACTTCCCTGGAAGGTTCGCCGATTAAAATTGATTGCTCTGATGGTTTTGAGGTAAAAAATGCTACAGTTGTCGCTGCCGATATCGAAGCTGATAATGGCGTGATTCACGTCATCGATACCGTGATTTTAATGGGATAGTTTCGTCGTCTGGCCCAGCAACGGGAGCGAAGCAAGTGCCTGGTGGTATGCCTTTGCTTCCGCGCAGCACTACTGTTTTTTTTCAGGTAGAATGCAGGACCAATATCAAACAATTGTATTTTAGCTACAGATATTTTACAATTTATGTTTAAAAAACTTTGATCGTCAATAACAATAACATCGGCACACCAGTGTGGTGAGAACTATCGTTGAATTAGAAATAATTCTGGCGGGGGTTCAACATTTCGTCGCTAGTCAGTGAAATATCGAGCGGGGGTGATTTTTGGGCTCCTCCTGAGTTAAATCAACTTGTAGGGTGTGTCAGATCTTGATTATTTCGATTTCTACTGGTTTGGAGGCTCCGGGGCATCCTACGCAGATAGCTGAAACAAAAACAGGCTATTGGTAGCGGTAAGCTGCAACCTAAGCACCTGCTGATAGAGTTTATGCGTCCAGGACTATGCTTGTGGAGTGGGCATCCTGCCCGCTTCTGAAACAGCAACAGGCAACCCGACTGTCGATATTGTGTAAAGATTTTTAATTTTTTATCAAGATATTGATCTCTATGTGACGAGATTGGAAACTATTATAACATCTTGTGTGTTGTAGCCTTTGACACTACTATATTCAGTTATTGTGGTGAAATATAAAATAATCATTAAGCCGATGGCTCTGAGGCTGCGTTTCGTCTATCTGCTCAAAACACCAAGACCGGTGCGTGCGAAGTCGAAGCCACGAGCCTAGCCCGCCCATTAAATGGGCATTCACTCTCAAGGAGATTTTATGACTCCAGTCATGTTACGTCAGCTCTGGTCATTAATTGAAACCACTCAAGCCACTTTGTTAGTGACTTTGGATGATGCCACCCTGGCACAGTGGTTGCTGAAACAGTTGAAAATGAACTCTGCGCTCAATGGTAAAGAAGCAGATTTGTTGGACGAGTACATCCAGTCTCGGCTTTCCTTAATCCGCGATTTAGCTGAGCAGCGCCTAGCACCAGAGCCATTGTGAGCCTATTACATCAAAATCGAATAAATTTTACACCGAAGATCGCTCGCTCCTCACGGACAAAAAATAACCAGCGGGCTGCCGATGGGGTAGCCGTGCCGCATCTGGGCGCAAAATGCCGATTCTGAAGCTGGAATCTGTTGTGAGGTGCGATCGCCACAATTCTCGCCACAATTCTCGCGACAGTTAAAGTCAGCGACAAGGTAGGATCGTCAGGAAAGCGTTCTACTAAAATTTATGCGTAAATGGGGATTTCTGTTGCTAGCAACTATGTTAATGGTCGCACCATTGACAGCTTGTAGGGATCGATCGGTACAAACAGGACAAACAGGACAAACAACTGCTACCGAAGGCAAATCACAACAAGGCGCAAGTCGGATAGATACAATTGTGAGTCGTGGGAAACTAATTTGTGGCGTTAGTGGTCAACTACCGGGTTTTAGCTTTGTAGATGAAAAGGGCAAATACTCAGGATTGGATGTGGATGTTTGCAGGGCGATCGCCTCAGCAATATTTGACGATCCCGAAAAAGTCGAATACCGAAATCTCAACGCAAAAGAAAGATTTACAGTTTTGCAAGCCGGGGAAATCGACATTCTCAGTCGCAATACTACCTACACCGTAAGTCGCGACAGTACCACCGGACTAGAATTTGCCCCTGTGATTTTTTATGACTCTCAAAGCATCATGGTCAAAAAAGACAGCGGTATTAAAAGTTTAAAAGATTTTGCAGGTAAATCTATCTGCGTACAAACAGGTACGAGTACCGAACAAAACTTATCCGACCAAATGCGAAAATTAGGAGTTAAATACACTCCCGTCGTGTTTGAAGATGTGAATGCTACCTTTGCTACCTATCAAGAAGGTCGCTGTCAGGGAGTCACAGCAGATCGATCGCAACTCGTATCCAAGCGCACAACCCTGCCCAATTCCGAAAACAATGTCATTTTGCCAGAAGTGATGTCAAAAGAACCTTTAGCCCCAGCGGTGAAAAGCGGCGATGCTAAATGGTCGGACGCGGTGAGGTGGATTATTTTCGCAGCGATTGAAGCTGAAGATTTGGGCATTAATTCGACAAATGTAGACCAAATTGTAGCCAGCAGTACAGACCCGAACATCAAACGTTTGCTAGGAAAAGAAGGAGATTTGGGTAAAGGTTTGGGACTCCCGAATGATTACGCGGTTCGCATTGTTAAAAAAGTGGGAAATTACGGCGAAATGTACGATCGTAATCTGGGCCCCAAAAGTACACTAAAGTTAGACCGGGGTCAAAACAAACTCTGGAAAGATGGCGGTTTGCTTTACTCGCCACCGTTCCGCTAATTTTTGCTAGTCATTAGTCAGCAGTCAGCAGTCATTAGTTATTGGTAATCGATAATTGGTAATCGATAATTGGTAATCGGTAATCGGTAATCGGTAATCGATAATTGGTAATCGATAATTGGTAATCGGTAATCGGTAATTGGTAATCGGTAATTGGTAATCGGTAATCGGTAATCGGTTATTATAAAAACAACTGTTGAGTGACAACTGTTGACTGACAACTGACTCAACGACTGCGTTTACCCGATCGCCCTTTGACTACGCTCAGGATAAACGTAGTCGAAGGGCGAGCGGGCACCGCAACTGCCAACTGTCAACTGCCAACTGACTAATAACCAATGATGAAACTGCTGCGGGACGATCGCTTTTGGAAAATTGGCGGACAGGCGATCGCCCTAATTTTAGTAATAGTTGTCGCAGCCATTCTCTGGGACAATCTCAGCGCCAATTACTCACAACTAGGCATCGCCTTCGGATTTGACTTCCTGAATTCTCAAGCATCCTTTGATATTGGGGAAAAAGTAATTGCTTACAATCCAGAAAACAGTTATAGACAAGCTTATTTTGTCGGTTTAATTAACTCGTTTAGGGTGATGGGAATTGGCATAATTCTAGCAACTATTGCGGGTTTTACGGTAGGAATTGCTCGGCTTTCTGACAACTGGTTGCTGCGAAATTTAGCAGGGTTATATGTAGAAATTCTGCGAAATACGCCGTTATTGCTGCAACTATTTTTCTGGTATTTTGCTGTTTTCATTTCCCTGCCAAAACTGGAAGAAAACCCGCAGATGAGCGGCCCAGTATACTTGACAAATCGTGGTATTGCTTTACCTTGGCTTGCTGTATTACCCGGTTTTGAAATTTGGTTGATTTTGCTAACTGTCGGAGTTTTGGTGGCGGCTGGGCTGTGGCAGTGGCGCGCCCGTGTTATGATAGAACAAGCTAAACCGGGAAGACAGTTGTTTTGGGCATTAAGTGCGATCGCCCTCAGCGCAATCTCAGCTTTTATTATTACCAGAAATCTACCTTTTCGCTTAGATTTTCCCCGCCTGACAGCAGATTTGCAACTGGAAGGAGGATTAAAATTAACTCCAGAATTTGCAGCCCTAGTGACAGGCCTCAGCCTGTATACTGGCAGTTATATTGCAGAAATTGTGCGCGCCGGAATTCAGTCAGTCCCAAAAGGACAATCAGAAGCAGCAAAGTCTTTGGGGTTGACATCTGGAACCATGATGAGACTGGTAATTCTGCCTCAAGCTTTGCGGGTAATTATTCCGCCGTTAACCAGCCAGTATTTGAATTTAGCTAAGAATTCTAGTTTAGCAGTGGCGATCGCCTATCCCGATGTCTACTTTGTGGTTGCTTCCCCGACATTGAATCAAACCGGAAGGGCGATCGAAGCCATGCTAATTATTATGGTAACATATCTAAGTATTAGCTTAATTATTTCTCTATTGATGAATTTGTACAATCAAACTGTACAAATTAAGGAAAGATAAAATTTCATGTTTGAGATGTTTAACCTGCGGATCGAGGATAAAAAAAATGGCATACAGTGATTTCAGTCTAGAAAAAGTCAAGAAAAATTTTGCATTAACGATTTCCGATCGCATGGATATGTTTTCTGAAGTTGCAGAAGTGGAGTGCAGTGCATTACTGACAGAAAACTTGCGAGAAAACGTGACTTTAGCCCTAGCAAGCAACACGGAAAAATCGCGTTCTGAAATGATTATT
>DPLL01000038.1 GCA_003542015.1 Microcoleaceae cyanobacterium UBA9251
GCTGCTGTGGCTGCTGAATCTTCCACCGGTACTTGGACAACAGTGTGGACTGACCTCCTGACCGACCTCGATCGCTACAAAGGCCGTTGCTACGACATCGAGCCAGTCCCCGGCGAAGACAACCAATATATCTGCTTCATCGCTTATCCTTTGGATTTGTTTGAAGAAGGTTCCGTCACCAACCTGCTGACCTCTTTGGTCGGTAACGTGTTTGGTTTCAAAGCTCTGCGTGCTCTGCGGTTGGAAGACTTGCGGATTCCCATTGCTTACCTCAAAACCTTCCAAGGTCCTCCTCACGGTATCACCGTTGAGCGCGACAAATTGAACAAGTACGGCCGTCCTTTGCTCGGTTGTACAATTAAGCCCAAATTGGGTCTGTCTGCTAAGAACTACGGCCGTGCCGTTTACGAAGTTCTACGCGGCGGTTTGGACTTCACCAAAGACGACGAAAACATCAACTCCCAACCATTCATGCGTTGGCGCGATCGTTTCTTGTTCGTTCAAGAAGCTATTGAAAAAGCACAAGCAGAAACCGGCGAAGTCAAGGGTCACTACCTCAACGTAACTGCCCCTACCTTTGAAGAAATGATGGAACGGGCTGAATTCGCCAAAGAAATCAAAACCCCCATCATCATGCACGACTACCTCACCGGTGGTTTCACTGCAAACACCAGCTTGGCCAAATGGTGCCGCAAAAACGGTATTTTGTTGCACATTCACCGCGCCATGCACGCCGTGATCGATCGCCAAAAGAACCACGGTATCCACTTCCGCGTGCTTGCCAAGTGCTTGCGGATGTCCGGTGGCGACCACCTGCACTCCGGTACAGTTGTGGGCAAACTGGAAGGCGAAAAAGGCATCACGATGGGCTTCGTAGACTTGATGCGCGAAGACCACATCGAACAAGACCGCGCACGCGGTATCTACTTCACCCAAGATTGGGCCTCCATGCCTGGTGTCATGCCAGTTGCATCCGGTGGTATCCACATCTGGCACATGCCAGCATTGGTCGAAATCTTCGGCGACGACTCCTGCTTGCAGTTCGGCGGCGGCACCTTGGGCCACCCTTGGGGTAATGCACCTGGTGCAACAGCTAACCGCGTTGCTTTGGAAGCTTGCGTCCAAGCACGTAACGAAGGCCGCAACTTGATGCGCGAAGGCGGAGACATCATTCGCGAAGCTTGCAAATGGAGCCCTGAATTGGCTGTTGCTTGCGAACTTTGGAAAGAAATCAAGTTCGAGTATGAAGCAATGGATACCGTTTGATGATTTGGGTTTGAGATTTTAGGTTTTAGGTAGCAAACTTGCTGTTATGTCTTTATCTTAGAAGAAGATTTACAAGTAAGTTTGCATCCAAAATCTAAAATCAACAATCTAAAACTCTTAAGGGCTGGGGTCAAAAATGGATCTCAAACAAGTTGCGAAAGACACCGCTAAGGTGCTGGCAAGTTACCTAACCTATCAATCCGTGCGGATTGTGATCGCTCAGTTGAGCGAAACCAATCCTCCTCTGGCAATCTGGTTGAACAACTTTTCCACGAAGGGCAAAATCCAGGATGGAGAATTATACATTCGAGAGTTGCTATTGGAAAATCAAGATTTAGGATTTCGGATCATGACGGT
The DNA here is from genome assembly GCA_003542015.1 of Microcoleaceae cyanobacterium UBA9251. GTDB lineage: Bacteria > Cyanobacteriota > Cyanobacteriia > Cyanobacteriales > Microcoleaceae > Microcoleus. Next base: position 1,624 of record DPLL01000038.1, read on the forward strand.
GCGAGAATATCTGGCGCACGATGTGACAGAATTTTTGCCTGAAATGGTTCGCACTGGCATTCAACAGACGAATATGGAACACAGACGCCAGCATTTAGAGCGAATTACGCAACTTAATTGGTCTGTTTCTAGCAGTAATCCTGAAACATCCATAGATTCTGAACCGAATCTAGATAATTTGTCGAGTTAATCGATCGCAAAGTGCGAATCGAACACACACCTTAGAGATAGAAAAATGAAAACTTTACCTAAAGAGCGTCGTTACGAAACTCTGTCCTATTTGCCCCCGCTGACAGACGCCCAAATTGCCAAGCAACTGCAATACATCTTGGATCAAGGCTACATTCCCGGTGTAGAATTCAACGAAACCTCTGCCGCTGAAATGCGCTATTGGACTCTTTGGAAGTTGCCTTTGTTCCACGCTCGCAGCGTCCAAGAAATCATGACAGAAATCAACGCTTGCCGTCAAGAAAACCCAGCTTGCTACATCCGCGTCATGGGTTTTGACAACGTGAAGCAATGCCAAGTGCTCAGCTTCATCGTCCACAAGCCTAACACCAGAGGCTACTAAAAAGGATTGGCTGGCTAATCTAATTTTTAGGTTAACAGTCATTGCTAATTGGAGGCGGGGAATATTCCCTGCCTCTTTTTTATGTCCTGACTTTGGGTAATATCTAATCTATTGTTTCCATCACAATCCCATCAACTATTTCATAACCCCAATTACAGCTACGATTGGCCAACTGCTGGGCCATGTCATATTCGCCCAAATTGCAAAGTTCAACTAACATTTGATATCCCTCATCTTTCTCTCGCTGCAACCTTTCCCGCCGCAGTTTTTCCCGAGTTTCCTCCGAAGGATTAGGTCGCTCGTTTCCCAGCGGATTAATCTCGCTAATTCGTTTCATATTCGCCTCCTAAAAAGGAATTGATTCTACTATTTCATCGTCAACTATTTCATAGCCCCAGTCTGGATTGGCAGCGATTTGTGTTTCAATTATACTTCGACCAAGAGGAGTATTGTAAGCTTTTTGCAAAGAGGAAATACTGGGAATTTCGGCGGGAGTTGGCGATGCTGCTTGTTCAATTTGTGGCGGTTCTGGTATCGGTTCAGATGTCGATTGATTGAGGGCAAATTGCGGCGCGATCGCCCCTAATTTCCGCATAACGCTATCCTTGGTGATTTGCGGTTTTTCGTTGAAGGAAGAGGGCAAATATGGGGTGCTGACACCTTGGTTTTTGGCTTTGAGGGCATCATCAGCAAGGCGATCGCACTTTCGCAAAAAACCCTCCCACAAATCTTTCCCCAAAACAGGATTTCTCAAATCAGCACGAGCCCTAGACACTGCTGCTTCCAGTGGCTCACCTTTGTGGACATAATACTGAATTCGCTCCTCTTCAAAGGCCGGATAAGGCACTTCTGGTGCAATTTCCCAATCTCGCTTAACTTTCTGACTTTCTCCTAAAGGAATGCCGGCAATAAATTCATCCCAAAAAGTCGAGGCTAAGCCCTTGGTGATGCTATCAATAACTTTAAATGCCCATCCCGAAGGATTACCAAAACCTAAATTACGTTCTTGAGCATAGGCTTCTAAGGCTCGTTGAAAGTTGTGCAATTGTTCTTGGGAGTTCCAAGGGCCGCTAAATCGGTAATTTGGGGTGACAGCAACGGCTATTTTTGGGCGGGGTTTACCGAAAAAATTGTCTGTTTTAATGCTAGGATTTGATGGGGGATTATCAGCAACTATTTCTACAGGATAATTGAGGCTTTTGGGGAGAGTTTGTGTTATGATATGGTCAGGATTAGCTGTGAAATACTTATTGATTTTTTCCTCGAATGCGTCAATATCTGCCCAGAGTTCTAGGGTTTCGGCGGGAGGATTTGGTAGTTTTTCTTTCAAGAGAAATCTACCTTTTAGTTGCTGTCTCGCCAATTCCTGTTCTTCGGAATTTAAACCAGTAGCTTTTTCAATTTCAGCGGTGTTAGTTTGCACCCAATTCTCGGAATTAGCAAGTTGAGATTGCCATTGAAATAATTGACACAGAAAAATACTGGCTGTGACGCCGCCGGTAATCTTGGCTAATTTGGGATAATAGATTACCGGATTTCCGAGATTTCCTAAAAATAATCCTATTTGCATTTTGTGTATTCTCGTTTATAGGGCTTACGCATTTAGACGTAATTCTGTCATTCTGAGGGAAGCGAAGAATCTCAAAACTTTGCAACAAAATAATCCTATTTGCATTTTGTGTATTCTCGTTTAATGAATGTCGCTTGTTGTCAAGTCTAGATCCCCCTAAATCCCCCTTAAGAAGGGGGACGAAAGAGAACGTTCTTGTCCCCCACACCCCCTACTCCCCTACTCCC
>DPLL01000037.1 GCA_003542015.1 Microcoleaceae cyanobacterium UBA9251
AGTCTTTCTGGCGGACAAAAACAAAGAGTTGCGATCGCCCGCGCATTAGTCAGCCAACCCAAATTAATATTAGCCGACGAACCGACAGCAGCCCTAGACAGCAAATCAGGTCGAGATGTGGTAGAAATCATGCGAGGTTTAGCCAAAGAACAGCATAGTACCATCTTGCTCGTCACCCACGATAACCGGATTTTAGACATAGCCGATCGCATCATCCACATGGAAGACGGGCACCTCGCACAAGACACAGCGACGCCAGCTACAACAGGCGTTCTTTCCGGCAAATAAAGTTAATTGAAAGTCACTTATTTCCGAGAATTGGGACGCTTAGCTCCTGTCTTAGTAGAAGTCTTAGACGCAGTTTTAGTTGAACTCTTCGTCGCACCCTTAGCACCTTTTCCACCCTTAACTGCTGTCAGTTGACTGTCCTCAGCATTCGCAGGTATGCCCCCAGCAGCTCTAGTAGTCCTAAAGGTAACATTCACCCCTTCATTCGACTGTTCCAGCACCAACATCGGCGTCGGTTTCGCCTTTTGATCCCATTCAATGTGAACAATGCGACCTTGAATTGTCGGCTGCCAACTATCATGATCGTCTGAAGGACTAAGGTAAGTTTCCAAACAGTCAATAATTTGATTAATTGTCGCTGATGTTGCCTGAGTTGGCAGTTTCATCAGTTTAATTTGAATCCGAAACAGCACTCGCTTTTCTATTTTTACCGCCGGATCGCCAGTTTCGTATTCGATATCAAACATCGAATCCACTTGTCTGCCGCTGCCCGCATTTCCAGTTTTATCTCCTACATTACCCTGAGTCGGACGCAGGGCGATACTAATTTTATCTTTGACTTTTACCTTAATTTGATTCACAATGGCAAAGTGAAAGACTTCTTCGGCCATCCGCATTCTTAAGTAGTCTAAATTAAAGTCTCGCGAGTGGATGAGGTCTGGATTTTTTTCCATTTTTGACAGGGTTTCCAGAGCCATCTTGTATTTTTTCTGGAGTTCTCGATTTCTAAATTCCTCAAACTTGAGCTTCTTGTTCAAACCATCCATTTTTAGCTTGGAAAATACCGCTAAACCGACAAGTAATAACAACAGTAATCCCGACGCTCCCATCAAGACTTGATCGGAGGGTAAACCTCCTGGTTTTGCCTGTTTGGGCTTGGGAGAGGCTACTGCCAACCTTGGTTCTACAAGGATTATTTGGGTTGACATGGGCTTTTAAAGGGTAAGATTTGACGCTATATTTATAGAATGCCCTGATTGGAGATCAGATTACAACTCGATGGAGCCACACTGACCTATTTTTACCACAATCTTTCTACAACTGGATTTCTACAATTTAAATGGGCACCCTAATTTATACTTTATCTTTAACCGCAAGCAGGTTTCCGAAATCTCGGAAAATCCTCTGATGGCAGTGGCAAAAGCGATGGTGAATAGTCCGTGATATATTATATCAATACAATTGAAAAAAAAATGTTTTTTCAGCAGGAGCAGTTCCTAGCACAACAGGAGTGATTTTACAGACACATAAACAGATCCTCTGCTAACATAACACCGCAACCAACCCATAGTCGATCGTGACCTACGAACCCCTCCACCACAAATATCGCCCCCAGACTTTTGCCGAATTAGTCGGTCAAGAGGCGATCGCCCAAACCCTCACCAGCGCCATCCTACAAGATCGGATAGCACCAGCATATCTATTCACAGGCCCCAGAGGCACCGGTAAAACCTCTAGTGCTAGGATTTTTGCGAAATCCCTCAACTGTATTTCTACGGGTGCCCCCACCCCCACACCCTGCGGCAAATGCAACGTTTGTCAAGAAATTGCCAGAGGTTCCACACTAGATGTCATCGAAATTGACGCCGCCAGCAACACAGGAGTAGATAACATCCGAGATTTGATTGAACGGGCCCAATTTTCCCCGGTGCAATGCCGCTATAAAGTATATGTGATTGACGAGTGTTTGACTGGTGATTCTCAGGTGCAAACTAGCGAAGGTCTAATGCGCATAGATAATCCCAAAATCAAAGGAAAAAAAGTCCTCAGCTATAACGAAAGCTCAGAAGTTTGGGAATTTAAAAAAGTTTTAAGGTGGTTAGAACAGGGTGAGAAACCAACACTGGTTATTAAGACGAGCCATCGAGAAATCAGATGCACCGGCAATCACTTAATCAGAACCGAACAAGGATGGATACCAGCAAAAGACGTAAAAGAAGGAGTGAAGATACTATCCCCTGTGAATGTGGGTGCGGCACCCTCATTCACAAAATTGGAACAGATGGACGCTTGCGGAGATTTGCCAGAGGACATCAATTTTACGGGAATACCTACGGACAAAAATCCTACGACTTTGCCTCTATTCTCGAACAGGCTCAAGCCATCCGACCTCTCTGTGCGTGTGGCTGTGGAGAACAACTCGAAATACCAGACTTTTTACAAAAAAAAGGCAAAGGGATTAAGAGCATTCAGTCTCATTGGCCGCGACATCCCTATAAAAAAGGACATGGACTTTGGGATGCAAGAACGGAAAAGTTCTTGGCAAATGCCGAAGTTTTGCAACCAGAAACACTCGGACTCATTTACGGAACATTGCTTGGAGACGGTTCTATCACATACCCAAATAAATATAGCCGATTTCCAAGATTGGGCTGGACACAGGGAGAAACGCAGCGGGAATGGTTGGAATACAAAGCCTCTTGCCTTTCGACACTGCGACCAAAGTTACGAGTTACACCTAACCAAGGATACGGAAATATATCAGTCTGTTGCAACACAGTCTGCCATCCCCAACTTAGAGATGTCTTTGACGCTGTTAAACCCAACGGAAAAGGAAAATACGTCACAATGGATTGGCTCGATTGCATCACTCCCGAAGGACTTACTTGGTGGTACATGGATGATGGATCGCTCAGCATTTCGCCAGAAGGAAGTCCAAATATTCAAATTCATACAGAAGGATATTCTGGGGAAGAAAATCAACTCATTACCAAGTGGCTTACAGGCTTGGGATACCCAACAACAACCAAGTTTTACACAAGGTCTAACACAGGTAAAACCTACCACTACATACATAGGGGCGCTGAAACCAGCAGAAAATGGGTCGCAGACTTTAAACAGTATTCAATCCCTTCAATGGATTACAAATTCGGAGAAGGTAGAATCTGTAAAAGTCGTTGGGGTAGAGAAAGTTTATGACATAGAAGTAGAAGACAACCATAACTTTGTCGCTAACGGTCTTCTGGTTCATAATTGCCATATGCTAAGCACCCAGGCATTCAACTCTCTCTTAAAAACCTTAGAAGAACCACCAAATCGCGTCGTATTCGTCCTCGCAACAACGGACCCTCAAAGAGTCTTACCGACCATTATTTCCCGCTGTCAAAGATTCGACTTTCGCCGGATAGCCCTCGAATCAATGACCGCCCACTTGCACAAAATCGCCCAATTAGAAAATATCAATATTGCCAGCGACGCAGTACAAATGGTTGCTCAACTCGCCCAAGGAGGACTGCGAGATGCCGAAAGTTTACTAGATCAACTAAGTTTATTTCCCGGTGAAATCACCATCGAAAAAGTTTGGGATTTAGTCGGCGCAGTCCCCGAAAACGACTTAATGGAACTGCTGCAAGCTATTGACAAAGACGACTCTACAGCCTTAGTAGACATGACCCGTCACCTGATGGATCGCGGCCGAGAACCGCTGATTGTACTTCAGAATCTCGCCAGTTTTTACCGAGATTTGCTGATAGCCAAAGCAGCACCAAAACGGTCAGATTTAGTAGCTTTAACCAGCGGAACTTGGGATAAACTCGTCAAGTTTGCGACTCATTGGGATGCCGAGTTAATTTTGGCTGGCCAGAAGCATTTGCAAACCCACGAAGTGCAAATTAAAAACACGACTCAGCCGCGTTTGTGGCTGGAAGTAACACTATTGGGATTATTACCCTCAGCAATTAGAACTCAGCAGCAACCAGCAAGGGAACCAGCGAAAAATACTAATCCAGCACAAATTCACCCCCCCCAACCCCCCCTTGCTAA
>DPLL01000051.1 GCA_003542015.1 Microcoleaceae cyanobacterium UBA9251
ATGACTAACTAATGACCAATAACTAATAACCAATAACTAATAACCAATAACTAATAACTAATAACCAATAACCAACGAGATTTATCAAAGGTTTTAGGCGATTGTTGACAGGAAGAAGGGCAGGGTGCCGTATCCAGAGTTGCTGGCGAGAAAGATGGATTATTTTAGGGTAGGGAAACCGGCTTTGCTGTATCCTAAATTACTCGATCGGAAGGGCGATCGTAAATTCCGTCCCTTCTCCCAATACCGAATCACAAATCAATTTTCCGCCGTGGGTTTCTTCGACAATTTGTCGGCTAATGGACAATCCTAACCCCGTACCTTTCCCGACTCCTTTAGTCGTAAATAAGTCGTCAAAAACTCGCGCTTTCACTACTTCTGGTATTCCTTGGCCATTGTCTTTAATTTTAATTACGATACTTTGACAATCATCACTTATTTCAGTCCTGACAGTAATCGTATTAGGCTGGGCTTTCAGTTCCGCAAAAGTCCGTCCTTGATTTGATTCTTCTATAGCATCGATCGCATTGGCCACCAGATTCATAAATACCTGATTAAGTTGTCCGGGGAAACATTGTATTAGTGGCAAGTCGCCGTATTTTTTGATGATTTTAATTTCCGGGCGCTGTTCATTTGCTTTGAGGCGATATTTCAAAATTAGCAACGTGCTGTCTATGCCTTCATGGATGTTGCAGGCCACTTTGCGATCGTAATCAGCCCTGGAAAAATTACGCAGGCTAGTGCTGATATTGCGAATGCGATCGATCGCCACTTTCATCGAGCTAAATATCTTCGGCAAATCTTCGGTTAAAAACTCCAACTCAATATCTTCTGCACTCTCCTCTATGGCTGGTAACGGTTCGGGATAGCAGCGCTGATAGCATTCCAAATGTTTTAAAATGTATTCAATGTATTCTTCTATATTGGTGATACTACCATTGAGAAAGCCGATCGGATTGTTAATTTCGTGGGCAACTCCGGCAACTAAATTCCCCAGGGCAGACATTTTTTCACTTTGGATTAATTGAGTTTGAGCTTTTCGCAGGTCTTGCAAAGCATTTTCTAAATGTTCGTTCTGTGCTTGGGCCATTACTTTTGCCAGCGTCCGTTCCGTAGCATCAACGCCTAAACCAATAATCCCGATCGCCTGGCCTTGCGGATCTTTAATTTTGGTTTTTGTCACTTCCACATTGTGAATTTTTCCGTCCACAAATGGCAGCAATTCTACAGAAAAATGCGGCGTTTCTTGAGCTAGGCAGGCACTGTCTGAAGCCTGACAGTTGGCTGCTATTTCGTCGCCTAAAAAGTCTCGGTAATGTTCTGATTCGATAAAACGAATTGCCGGAATTCCCACATTTTCGCAGAAGGTTTTGTTCACGAACTGAATCTGATTTTTGAGATTGCTCATCCAAATCCAAATCGGAGCAGCGTTGAGAATTGCTTTCAGGGTTTCTTGTTGCTCTGCAAGTTGGGTTTCCGACTTCCGCAAGGCATTTTCAACTTGTTTGCGTCCGCTAATATCTCGCAAAATTGCCAATCCGTGACGCCGACCATTGTAAGTACAAGTCGTTGCGAAAATTTCCAAATCGAAAATGGTACCATCTTTGCGTATATTGATGGCTTGACATTGAAAAGGTTTGTCCGTCCGCAGAGTTTCGAGATAGGATGCGAACAGGGGCAAACTGTCAGGATGAACGTAATCGGTAGGGGCTAAGCGGACAAATTCGTCATAGGAATAGCCGTAGATGCGAAGCACTGCTGGATTGACTTCAACGATTTCTCCCGTATCCAAATCATTGATATAAATGCCATCGGTGACGGCTTCAAAAATGCTGCGATATTGTTCTTTTTGGTGTGCCAGTTGAACTTGAGTTTGTTGCAGTTCAAGCAAGGATTGCTGCAACTGCTTGGAGTTTTGTTGTTCGCGCGCATAAAGACGGGCATTCTTGATGGCGATGGCCGCCTGGGATGTGAGGAGTTGCAGCAATTCCAAGTGGGCGATCGTGAAAGCACCTATTGTTAGATTGTTTTCGAGATAAAAGATGCCGATTAACTTACCTTGATAAAAAATTGGAGCGCACACCGCCGACTTGGGTTGCTGGCGTTGGATGTAAGGATCGNNACCGCAATCAATGGCTTCAATAAATAGGCGATCGGACTTTTTCAAAATCAGACAGCCCTTTTCAGCGCCTGCACTTTCTAGAAGGATGTGCAGAAGAGTGCGGGGTAAATTATCTGAAGTAATTTCGCTCTGGATGGCGACAGACGCTTTCACGATCGCGACTAAATCTAGAATCCTGCTGCTGGTTGTTGTGCAGCTTTTTACCTGTGCGATGCTGCTACTTGCAGCCACTGGTTCGGAATAATCTGCGTTTTTTGGGGTGGCGAATATCAGCTCTGGATATTGTTTTTCTAAATATTGGGCTTTGGCAGTATCTCCCGATCGATCGTAACTGAAATAAGCATCAGTCATGTATGCTTTGGCAATCTTTTTCTTGCCGATTTCTAGATAGAATTTAGCAGCGATTTCATTGACTAATGCTTCTGCTTCGATGCCACCGTTTTCGACGGCTCCTTGAATTGCCAGATCGTACAATTCCATCGCTTCATAAGTTTGTCCCAACATCCGACAGCGTTCGGCGGCTGCCAAATCGTCCTTGTACTGAAAATTTACCGGGGTATTCTCAGCCCAATAATTCATGTTTTCTAGATCGGCGACCATCTTACCTGTAGTTAGAAATTTGTCAAAACATTGCTGCAAATCTGCCAACAGTCCCTGGGGTACTATGATAGCGGTATTCGGGATTTTTTGCCATCATTTTCGCGACAATTTGTGCGATCGCGTCCGGTATTTCAGGATTGAATTACTGGACCGATACAGGTTGCTTGGCCAGATGACAGTAAACGAGCTCAAGAGGGTAATGGCTTTGAAAAGGCAACTGTCCCGCCAGCATTTCATAAAAAGTAACGCCGAGAGCAGAGAAGTCGCTCAGGTAGTCGGGGGTGCGCTTCATTCTCCCTGTTTGTTCCGCCGACATATAGGCCTGGGTTCCTTGGCTTTGGTCGGGATTCAGCGGTGCCCCAGTTTCTTGACTGACGCGGGAAGCAATGGTATAATGGGTCAGTTTAACAATTCCGCTAATCGGGTTGATAATAATATTGGCTGGTTTAAGATCTTGATGAATAAGGTCGTGTTTGTGTAGACCTATCAAAGCTTATCCTAGTTGCACCGCAATCTTCAAAAAAAGCGACAGTTTTTGAGTCATCGTTCCTGACTCGCCTCTGTTACCGTCATTCTCGGATTACTTGATTCGGTTCATGTTCTCAATCATACTCCCCCGGAGCGATCGCCCGCCGTCTCCGACGGCTGAAGCAGTCTCGCCTTTGTTCAGAAAGATGTCAGTAAGCCATAACTGAATCAGGGGGTTAGGGGCGATCGAGACTGGGCTGTAAACGAGATTTACTTGTTTTGCTGAGAGTCTAAAATTCCGCTAGACAGCATCAATCTCGGCCAAACCAACAAGAAAAAACCCATCCAAGCCAATAACGGTATCGCCACTAAAACAGTAATCCAAACAGTTTTTAAGAAAAACCAACTCCCGCCAATCAGGCTAATTCCTGTTAAAAGGATCGACCAAGGCTGACACCACCAAGGTTTATAATTCCAAGGACTAACAGGTTTTTCTTCAGAAATAGATTTCATAATTTCAGTGATTTTTTATAGATCATATCAGAGTTAGCTCAATTAACCTAATTTAAGCATACAGCACCTGTGCTGCTGTCAGCATGAATTCTGGAAAAGTCCGCGACACAATTCGTTCACTGCCTTTAACGGCAGTTTTTTGATAATTGCCGTCAGCATCCAAAAGGTAAACAAATACAGTCGGCACTTGCGGATTTCCCAGGAAATCTCTACTGCCAATTGCTAAATAATCGACAATCCAATACTCTGTAATTCCGAGGCGCTGATACTCGTCCAATTTGTCAATATAATCGTCATCCCAATTTGTTGATGGTACTTCCACTGCTAATTGAATTGGTTCCCGCAAAGCAGCATAACCAGAACGGTTCGAGCGCCACAAATCGCGATCGATTACACTGACATCAGGTCTCCGACCTTGTTCGATTCCGGCTTTAGTTACAGTTCTGATAACGGCTGTAGTGTTGACTACATAATTCAAATTCAGTCGCCGGATTTCATCATTGAAGCCAAATAACATGAAATTAGCAACATCAGCATGATTTCTGGTGGCATTCATCTCTACAATCTCTCCGTCTACCAGTTCATAGAGTCCATCTTCTGGACATTCTACAAGGAATTGGTCAAAGGTCAATTTTTTGGTGAATGTTGCAATCATAAGATTTCGCCTTATTTGGCAGGAATACTATTAGTCTATATTAGCACAGCTAGTAGCGAATTTCTTTTTTTTTGACCGCAGATGAACAAAGATGAGTGCGGATGAGTGCGGATGAGGAAAAGCTCGATCGCCCTTCTGATATTTGGCACTGGTATTTGACACTCATATTTGACGCTGATATTTTACACTTATGGTAGAATGCGATCGCCATAGCAATTGCAGTTCCATAGGTGGCTAACTTGCTAGGCTAGAAAGTAGCAAACCTAAAAATCAAGCCACTCCCAGGTCAATCGCGAACCATGAGACTAGACGAAGCCGTAGAATTTGCCGAAAACCCAGAGCCGCGTTGTCCCTGCGTCCTTTTGTTGGACACCTCCGGCTCGATGCAAGGTGCCCCCATTGATGCCTTGAATGAGGGGCTGCAAACTTTTAGAGATGATCTGATTAGAGACGAACTGGCAAAAAAGCGAGTCGAAGTCGCGATTATTTCCTTTGACAACCAGATCAAAGTCGTGCAAGATTTTGTAACGGCCGATCAATTCGAGACGCCGCTGCTGATAGCACAAGGACAAACTCATATGGGTGGAGGTATTCAGCAAGCACTAGATCTCATCGCCGCCCGCAAATCAGAATATCGCAACAACGGGATTACTTATTATCGGCCGTGGGTATTTATGATTACTGACGGCGAACCCCAAGGCGAATCAGACGATGTTGTAGAAATAGCATCACAGCGGATTAAAGAGGAAGAAACTAACAAGCGCGTCGCTTTTTTTGCGGTGGGAGTCGAAGGTGCTAATATCGCCCGTCTCTCGCAAATTGTTGAGCGCACGCCTGTAAAATTGAGAGGATTAGACTTTAGGGAGATGTTTATTTGGCTGTCAGCTAGTATGCAGCGAGTTTCTCACTCAAAAATTGACGAACAAGTGGCTTTACCACCTCCGGGATGGGGAACAGTTTAGTTATCAGTTATTAGTCAGCAGTCATTAGTCATTAGTCATTAGTCATTAGTCATTAGTTATTAGTCATTAGTTATTAGTCATTGGTCATTAGTTATTAGTCATTAGTCATTAGTCATTGGTCATTAGTCATTAGTAATTAGTCATTAGTCATTAGTCATTGGTCATTAGTCATTAGTCATTAGTCATTA
>DPLL01000050.1 GCA_003542015.1 Microcoleaceae cyanobacterium UBA9251
GGGAGTGGGGGAGAGAGGGGGAGGGGGAGAGGTAGAGGGAAAGATGGTGAAATGGGCCAAGATAGTTGCGATCGGCATTAAATAATCCTGTCGAAACGTGATAAATAATTAGATGTGTGTTCGCGATCGCTGCTGGTTAGCGGTGGGTAAGGTGCTGTGGCTTTAGCTACAGTAAATATGCGATATCATGGAAAATGTCAATGCAAGACACTCACATCTAAGCTAGAGTCTGCTTAAACGGCTCGACTGGCGGTTTCACCAAAAAATCTAGCACAGTTCTCAAATTCACAATTTTCGGAGATCCGAGGTACAATCATGGCCGAAATAACTAAAGAAGAAATGCGCGAACGGCTGGGAAATATCGACCAGATCCGAGATATAATTTTCGGGGCGCAGCTTAGAGAATACGACAATCGCTTCGACAAAATAGATTCCGACTTGTCGATGATGCAACAAGATATACAAGCTCGCATCGAACAGGTAAGAACAGTTCTTTCCACAGAAATGAGGACAGCATTTGATTCATTAGAGAAGAAAATCAAATCAATCACCTTAAATACCCAAGAAGAAAGCGCCGATCTGCGGCAGCAAATCGATCGCATTAACCGAAAATTTTCGAGCAGCATTGAAGCCCTCGATGAGGCTATAGACAATCAAACAGGTTCGATTCGTGACGAACTCTCTCAAACCAGAGAGCGGCTGTCCGAAGAAACTCGCATTCTGAAAACACAAGTTTTTGAAGAACTCGATCGGCGCTTTTCTATGCTCAGAGAGGTGAAAGTTTCCAGAGACGATATGGCAGAAATTCTGTTTGAACTTGGTATGAGGCTCAAAGGAACTGAATTTGCGCCGGAACTTAAAGGAGTTGCCGATAATAAGTTAAACAACGAATTTTTGTTACCGGAGCGCCACCATCACGGATAATAACGCATGGCTTTACCGAAAGAAGAACCGACGGTTGAAAATCAGTTAGAGGGTTTTGTTTCTAAACCAGACTCACTCACTGCGAGTGCCGCAACTGATCTTGAACCGTTGCTGAATCTGCTGATAGAGCTCAAAATTGTTGCAGGTTCAGACTGGCAGAATGCAGAGTCTGAACCTGATAGCATTGATCAAAATCCTCAAGCTCAGGTACTCGGCGGCTTGAACGATTTGTTAGCTAATGAGGAAGTTGCAGCAAGTGTCAAGCCAGAAACCCTCGCTCCCTCACCTGATTCTAGCGATCCTCTGGCTTTTATAGACGAGTTCAAAAGTTGGCTATTCGTTACTGAGAAACTCACGAGTGCTGAACTGGAAAAAAACTATTCCTCTGTTAATACTATAGATGTTTTGGCGATCGACCAGGCGGATTTAGACCAGGAATCGCAGCAGATTCAGGACTTGTCTAGCTTGAAAATTCAAGATGCTCCACAGGAAGTACAGACAAAAAAATCCGAGGAGGGCGATCGCAATTTAGAGAATTTGACCGAACCCGAAACCGAGATAGAACCCTCGGTAATTCCCCATCACCCCGTAGTTACAACAGCCTCATCACCACCAGAAACCGGATATTTAGATGCTGCGGTGGCTTCGGCTCTAGAAATGCCAAACTTGCTAGAACCGCCGAGCGCGCTCGCGCGACCGACAGAGATATTGGGACAAATTAAACAGGATATAAATGAAGCCGACAGCGCGATGGAAATGCTGCAAAATCTGATGTTCGGCTCAAAAATATCAGATCTAGAGCAATTGAAAAATATCCTCGCAGAGAACGATTTGCCGGGAGTGCGGAACCTGATGGCAACAATCGACTACAAATTAGGAAAATTGGAGCACCAAATTTACGATCCCCAACAGTTAATCGCGCTGATCCTACCTTGGATAGCAGAAATTATCAGCCGCAAAATAGCTGATTCCAAGGAAGAAGTGGTGCAGGCGATAGTACCCATTATTGACGAAGTAATTAGGGGGAAAACTCAGGAAAATAAGCACGCAATGAGCGCCGCTATAGCTGAATTACTCCCCGAAGCACTTGCTCAACAAATACATAATTCTCCAGCAGAAATTGCTCATGCGATCGCCCCGGAAATCGGCATTGCAATTAAAGAGCAAATTCGCCTCGACAAAGAGGCGATCGCTCAAGCCCTAGCGCCGGAAATGGGCAAAGCGATTACAGCCCAAATTGAACTCGAACGCGACGCAATGGTGGATGCCCTCTATCCCGTAATTGGCAGTACGATCTCTAAATACATGGCAGAAGCTATCAAGACAATCAATGAAAAAGTGTCAAATGCCCTCAGCGTCGAAGGAGTTCAGCGCAAAATTCGCTCCAAAGTACAAGGAGTCTCCGAAGCCGAATTAATCCTCAAAGAATCAATGCCCTTTACCGTCCAAGCGGTATTCTTAATTCACAAGGCATCAGGCTTGGTAATTTCCGAAGCTCAACACTCAGGAAACTACCAGTTAGAATCGGAAATGGTAGCAGGAATGCTCACAGCTCTTCGCAGCTTTGTTAACGAGTGCATCATTCAGCCCGGAGAAATTTCCGAACTCAATCAAATTGAATATGGTGACTCCAAGATTATGCTAGAAGTAGCGGGATACTGCTACATGGCAGTCGTAATTAAAGGAGAACCGCCACCGTCGTTTATCGAGAAAGTCCGGCAAACAGTCAGTAATCTGATCCTAAATTACGCTAAATTAATTCATGAGTTTAACGGCGATCCCGATACGATACCGGAGTCGTTGCACCCGTATATCAAAAAATTATTTGACCAGCAGAACCAGCAAAAAATAACTCAAAAGCCGCTCGCCCTGATCGGTCTTTGCGGTGCAGCGCTGAGCTTAATTTTAGTACCTTGGGGAATCTATCAGTACCGCAGCAACATTGAGCGCAGCCTCGAAGCAAATGCCTCAGCAGCTTTAGCATCGGCTCCCGAATTAGCAGTTTATCGCTTAAACGTTGATGTGGAGGGCGAAACCTTAAAGTTAACCGGAAAGTTGCCAAATCCAGAATTGCGGACAAAGGCTGAAAAAATAGCTGCATCAACTGCGCCAAATTTGAAATTAGATAATAAAATAGTCGCTGTAGATGTACCTCCAGATCCCGTTTTGACAGCGGCTGAGGTGCAGCGAATCACCGCTGTTTTGAACAAAATGGAGGGCGTGTCTATTTCTAGTCGGTATGGCGATCGCAGAGTTACAGTAGAGGGAACTGTGATGCAGGATGCAGACGCTCAGAAAATTGCTCAGTCTCTCAAGCAAATTCCCGGAGTTCAGTCGGCGATCAGCACTGTTAAATTAAATCCGTTGAAAATTGCAACCCGGATATATTTCGAGCAGGGAATAGCCAGATTGGACTCTGCACATCAAGAGACAATTGTCAATATCAAAGATTTTCTTAAACAGCATCCTCAAAAACGTATTAAGATAATTGGTCATAGCGATCGCGTCGGTGAAGCTACCGCCAATCAGCAGTTGGCGCTGCTTCGCGCCGAAACAGTCCGAGATGCCCTCGTGCTGCAAGGAGTTGACCCGAAGCGCCTCCAAGTCCTCGGGTTCTCAAATCCTCCAGCCGACGTGGCACCAAATCAACCGCTACTGTTAAGCAGATGCGTGCTATTTGAACCAATAACTAAGAGCATAAACGGCCAATAACTATGTCAGTTACTATATCTAAAAAAATGTGCATGATCGGGGATTTTGGCGTGGGTAAAACCAGCTTAATCCGCCGTTTTGTCGATCGGCAATTCAGCGACCAGTACCTGTCCACTGTCGGAGTAAAAATTTCCCGCAAAAGCGTAGAATTATCAGGTGTAAAACAGCGGGAAGACATCACAGCCCAGTTGCTGATTTGGGACTTAGAAGGGCATACCAAATTCAAAGGAATCGCCCCGACTTACTTGCAGGGATCAGGCGGCGTTTTAATAGTTGCTGATGTCAGCCGCTCAGAAACTGTCGAACGAATTTCCGAACACATTCAGCTTTTTTCTTCAGTTAACCCTAAAGGATCAATTATCATCGCTTTGAACAAAGTAGACTTGATTGACGAAGAAAAATTGGCACTGCTAGTGGACATTGCCCATTCCCTAAGTCAAGACAAAGTAATAGCAGTTTACACAACATCTGCGAAAACAGGCAAAGACGTTGATGAAATTTTTCATAAACTAGCTTATACAATGGTAGAACAAGCATGAACCTCTTGTTGAAAAAACTCCTAAGCCCGCGACAAACGGAGTATTTTATTGTCAATGAAAATTTCATCATTCAGGAAACCTCCGCTTCTGTGCAGCGGTTTGCCGACATTTCCGGCGACCCTATACCCGGTGCAGATGCTCGCGTCAGTTTTCCTGAATTAATTGGCATTGAAAATATCCTGATGTCTATCATCATGAAACGGATACCGAGTTTTGAAGTCAAAGCGATCGCTCGCTTTGCGGACAATAATGATCCTTTATATTTTGATCTGTTAGCAATCGAAAATGAAAAGGAACAAGGAGATGTGCCAAGTGAATTGCTAATTTTGATTGCAGATGTTACCGAGAAAATGGTAATGAAGCAATCCTTGATCCAAAGAGCTAATGAAGCTAATCTTTTAGTCAGCGCCTTAGCGGCTTCTAAAGATTATATAGATCAAGTTATTAGCTCGATGGGCGATGCTTTGTTGGTGACAACAAACTTAGGAATTATCCAGACAGTCAATCAATCGGCACAATTGTTATTTGGATACAGCGAAACTGAATTGATCGACCAGCCCCTGTCTATGATTCTCGTAGAAGAAAAATTACTTTACCAAGCTAGGCACCGCTATATTGTGTCTCAAAAAGAGCTGCTCAGAGAAATGGAACTAATCTGTAAGACTCAAACAGGAGCAGAAATTTGGGTGGAATTTTCCTGTGCGGCAATTCAGACAGAATTTAAAGGGATGCACGATTTTGTCTACATAGGTAGAGACGTTACAGAACGCAAGCAACAAGAAATAGAAATTCGTCGGTCTCTAGCAAGAGAACAGGAACTCAGAGCAGTAAAATCTCGCTTTTTTTCGATGCTTGCTCACGAATTCGGCAATCCTTTAAATACAATCTTGTTTTCTACTCAAATTCTCAAAGAATACGGCGATGATCTCGAAGTACAGGAAAAAGAAGAATACCTCGAACACGTTCAATCAGCATCTAAACACATGGCTCAGCTATTAGATGATGTGCGGTTGCTCAGCAGTGCAGAAGCAGGGAAACTGAAATTCAATCCCGCACCAGTTGACTTGAAAAAATTTTGCAGTGATTTAGTAGAATCAATCAAAATTAGTTTCGGAAAAAATCATGCAATTTGCTTTATTTACAGGCCCCTACTCTCGCGGGTGAGATTAGTTAACGAATCCTCTGATGATACTCAATACTTGCCCACAATGGATCAAAAATTGCTGCGGCACATCTTGACAAATTTGCTGTCAAATGGGATCAAATATTCGCCGATGGACAGCCAGGTTTATTTGGAGTTACATTGTTATAATGAGGAAGCTATATTTAAAATTAAGGATGAAGGAATTGGCATTCCGATAGAAGACCAAGAACAACTGTTTGAATCTTATTACCGGGCTCAAAATGTAGGAAAAATACCCGGCACAGGACTGGGCTTATCCATAGTCAAGCAGTGTGTAGACTTACACGGCGGTCAAATCGAATTTTCCAGCGGAACCGGGTTAGGTACTACTTTCATAGTAACAATTCCATTTTACCAAAAGTTTGGGTGGAGCGTAGCGGAGGGCTAAAGCCCCGTCCTTCTAGGACGGCTTTAATTTCTATAAAGTGTAAATAATTATTAAACATACGCACTTTTTAAACACAGTGATTTGTAAAAATGATAGAATAATGGCATGATTGTACTAGAGTTTAAATTGAAGGGCAAAGCGCAGCAATATCGGGTCATAGACGAAATGATCCGCACAGCTCAATTTGTCCGAAACAAAACTCTTAGATATTGGATTGATCATCAAGGAGTTAAGTTGGTCGATCTATACAAACAATGCGC
>DPLL01000217.1 GCA_003542015.1 Microcoleaceae cyanobacterium UBA9251
AAACTAATTGAATGGAAACTTTTCCCAGTAATAAGGTTGCTTTGTGTCGGGGTGGATTGAGTCCCCACTCGCTGGGGAAACTAATTGAATGGAAACTTAACAATTATAAATTCTGTTCTTGCTAATCCAACGCAATTTTGTCCTTGGGCGGGGGCGGGTTTATTATATTTTTGGTTTCCGACGTAGACTATTTGTAAAACCCGCCCCTACATGACCTGTAGGGGCGGGTTTTACGAATAATATTTAATACCAACAAACAATCTAGATAAACCCGCCCCCACACAACCGATAATCTAGATTAACCTCATGTGCGATCTATAAAAAAGCTACAATCAGCTACAAATTAGCTGTTTCCCGCGATAACTTTGATTCCTCAATCATCGTTGATTCCGACTCAACGCCCAACTCACCATCTTCCACAGTAATTCCTAATTTAAAACCCAACGCTTCCAGCAACTCTACAAAACAGTAAATTTCCGAACCTGAACTTGCTGTTAACATTTTGTCAAGTCTTTCATGATACTTTTTAGCCGAATCCGAAAGAGCATTCATCCTGATTCGAGCCTCAATTACCTTTCTAATTGCATTTCTGAGCAATTCAGGTTCAGCATCTTTCTCTTCCAAGATAGCCTCAAGATACCCAGCAGATTCTTCCGGCTCTTTCAGAGATTCAATGAGGTACTCGCGGTAGCTATCACTCCTAGGCATTTTCACATTGTTCATAATCTTTCCAGTATTCTATAGCTTGTTGAATGTTTTGTGCTTGGGTGCTTTTATCCCCAGCTATGAGGATTACCACAATTGTCAAACCAACTTGTCCGAAATAGACGCGGTAGCCTGGGCCATAATTAATTCTGAGTTCAAAAACTCCTTCTCCCACCGACTTAAAATCTCCGAGATTACCTTGCTCAACTCGGTCAAGCCTAGACTTGATTCTAAATCTAACATTCCGATCGCGCAGGGAATCAAGCCACTCAGTAAATGGCGCTCTACCCTCTGCTGTAGTGTAACGTCGAATTTCCCTGGGTTGTACTTCCATAATTTTATCACAGTCGATCGGCAATTTATATCATAGGGCGATTAGGAGTACATTCAGCAGGCAACTAACTATCTTCCACAGTAATCCCTAATTTAAAACCCAACGCTTCCAGCAACTCTACAAAACAGTAAATTTCCGAACCAGAACTTACTGTTAACATTTTGTCAAGTCTTTCATGATACTTTTTAGCCGAATCCGAAAGAGCATTCATCCTGATTCGAGCCTCAATTACCTTTCTAATTGCATTTCTGAGCAATTCAGGTTCAGCATCTTTCTCTTCCAAGATAGCCCCGATAAAATCACCAGCGTGTTCCGCATCTTTCAGAGATTCAATTAGGTACTCGTAGTAGCTATCGCTGGTAGGCATTTTCAGTTGTTTCATAGTCAGTCGAATACTCCTTCGCTTTGAGAATATCTTGTTCTTGGGTACTTTTATCCCCACCACAGAGCAGAAGCACAATTGTCGTTCCTACTTGTCTAAAATAGATCCGGTAGCCAGGGCCGTAGTTAAT
Organism: Microcoleaceae cyanobacterium UBA9251; assembly: GCA_003542015.1. GTDB lineage: Bacteria > Cyanobacteriota > Cyanobacteriia > Cyanobacteriales > Microcoleaceae > Microcoleus. Next base: position 1,552 of record DPLL01000217.1, read on the forward strand.
CCTGAGTTCATAGACACCATCTCCCACTGACTTATAATCCCCGAAATTACCGAGACTAACTCGCTCAAGCCTTGCATCAATCTTAACTTGGGCCTTACCATCTCGTAGAGCATAGTACCACTCTAAGAAAGGAATCCTGCCATCGGGTCGGATATAACGTCGAATTTCCCTGGGTTGTACTTCCATAATTTTATCACAGTCGATCGGCAATTTATATCATAGGGCGATTAGGAGTACATTCAGCAGGCAACTAACTATCGTAGTCAGAACACGATATAATTCAATTGAAACCGGGGAATGTGCGATCGACCACCAGAGAATCAATTCCCGTAGGGGCGGGTTCACCAACAATTTCAAATCGTGCAAACAATCTAAATAAACCCGCTCCCACCCACCAAAAAATCTCCAAACACCAAACTACTATGAGTACATCAAAACCCAAAAACTCCGATACAAATAATCAATCAGGAAAACGAATAGTTTACTCCGAATTTGGCAACATAGACAACTCCGCCGCCCTCCAACGAGGCATACAAGAAATCCCCCCAAATCAACAAAACCTAAAAATCGAAGCATCCCGAAAAGGACGCGGCGGCAAAACAGTTACAGTCATCAGCGGCTTTCAGGGAAAACCCGAAACATTAGCAACTTTAGCAAAACAATTAAAAGCCCAATGCGGCACAGGTGGCACTGTCAAAGATAACGAAATCGAAATTCAAGGCGAACACAAGCAAAAACTGCTAGAAATTCTCACAAAATTAGGCTATAAAGCTAAAATTAGTGGAGGGTAAATTAGTAGGGGCGGGGCGGTTTTATGAGATACTTAGTTTTCAACATAGATGGTTGGTAAACCCGCCCCTACATCGCGCCAATCATACAAGAACCAATCCACCGGAAATGAGCTTACAAATTACCGCCGATTTTAATGTATACTAGACCTTTAGCCCGTTTAATCGAACAATTGCAGCGCTTACCGGGCATAGGCCCAAAAAGTGCCCAGCGACTCGCTTTGCATATTTTAAAACGACCGGAGGAAGAGGTGCAAGCCCTCGCTCGCTCCTTGGTTGATGCCAAACAGCAAGTAGGTTTTTGTCAGGTATGTTTTCACTTGTCCGCTGAACCTGTTTGCGAAATTTGCCGCAATCCTAACCGCGACGATTCTACCATTTGTGTAGTATCAGACTCCCGCGATGTTATTGCTTTGGAAAAAACGCGGGAATACAGAGGCAAATATCATGTTATCGGTGGTGTTATCTCGCCGATGGATGGCATTGGCCCGGAACAATTGAACATTCAACAATTAGTGCGGCGTGTCAGTCAGCAAAAGATTGAAGAGGTAATTATTGCTATTAGTCCGAGTGTGGAAGGTGAGACTACTACGCTTTATGTTGGCCGCTTATTGAAACCTTTTACGCGGGTGACGCGAATTGCTTTTGGTTTACCGATGGGGGGAGATTTGGAGTATGCTGATGAGGTGACTTTGGCCCGCGCTTTGGAGGGAAGGAGGGAGTTGGATTAGTTTTGTGATATTATTCGGCGGTTGAAACCGCGTCTACACAAACGAAGTCC
>DPLL01000219.1:0-5539 GCA_003542015.1 Microcoleaceae cyanobacterium UBA9251
TTTAGATTTTAGATTTTAGATTTTAGATTTACCCCACGTATAAATGCGGGGGCTTGAGGATTTTAGGTTTGGGATTTTGGATTGATTCCGTCCTGAGTCCTCGAAGGAATAAATCCGGGGGCTTGTACCACCTTTGAAATTATTGGTCAGAAGAACCCGATCGCGATCGGTGCGTTCTCAATGTTTTAACAGTTTAACCGCATTATCTCCTTATCCACCCCTTGATAGAGGTAAAGATACTACTACCTCGATACATTTAGAGTATAAAAACTTTTGATGCACTCTGACCGTCAAAATCAATAAAGCTACAGCACGCCTATTTAGCGGATGGTAGCTCAAATTTTGGACGCTTTCTCTTTGATAACATACTAAAAATGTAGTTATGACTGACTATTACGGCAACCATTTCTCTTTGAGCACATCCCGATCGAACTTTGCGGAGGCCCAAACATCACAGGATGCAGCGGAAATAACAGATCCGCCAAGGGGAGTGTGTGATGGCGGGCGGCAGTACGATCGCCTGTTGGATGCAATTCCTGACATAGTTTGGACAGCCAATGCTGGAGGTAGTGCGACTTATTTTAGCCAGCGCTGGGAGGATTATACGGGCATTCCTGTATCAGCAGCCTTGGATTTCGGCTATCTGGCCCAAGTCCACCCAGACGATCGCGATCGCCTCGGGGCGCGATCGCAGTTAATTGTCAGCCAGCAGCCCAGTTACGAAATAGAATTTCGTCTCCGGGCGCGATCGGGTATTTACCGCTGGCACCTAGCCAGAGCATCCCGAGTAAACACAGACAGTGAGGGAGTTTTAGAGTGGGTGGGAACCTATACAGATATAGACGGGTTTAAACAAACTCAAGACAGACTGGAAGCAGAAACAGACTTGTTGCATGGGTTGGCGCGATCGTCCGCGAGGGAGAAAGCCGAAAGCTTGCGCGCTGCTAAGAAGGTTAGGGAGGCGCAGCAGCAGCATTTACAGGCTGTAGAGAGGTTGACAAATCTTTTGAACCCGCGCGGGCAAAACTTCAGCGAACTGTTGTCAGCGCTGGCGGACGCGACTATTGAGATGATTGCAGGCGCTCAATTTTGCCTGGTTGCTCTCACCGAATGCGATCGCAGCCGCCTCAAATTTAGTGCTGTCAGAGGGCTGGAAAACTTCGGCGCGGGCAAAAGGCTGTACCTGCAAGACAAGCTGCTGTCAGAGGCGTTTGTGACGGGTTCGTCTCAATTGTCGCTGCCCTACTCGGATGGCGAGGTGCCGGGGGTGGCTTGTGCAGTCGCGATCGAGTCGCCCCAGACAGGCCGTTTGGGGGTGCTAGCGATCGGCAATTGGCAAGACAGCAAAGCCATTGACGCGGAAACTCTACCACTGCTGGCGGTGATAGCAAGACAAGCTGCGATCGCGATCGACAGCGTGCGGGCGATCGAAACTGTCAAAAAGCAGGAACAGCTTTTAGACTTACAAAAAGACCTCTTACTACGCCAGCAGGAAGAACTACAAAATCAACGTTGCCTTCTGCAACAGCAAGACTTGCAACTGCTAGAAGCAGCACAGTTAAAATCGCAATTTTTGGGTACGATTTCCCACGAATTGCGAACACCGATGAATGCGATTATCGGCTTTTCGGAATTGTTGCTGCGCCAGCACCAACAACTGCTGACTACCCAGCAAAAAGACCTGGTGGGACGCATTTTTCAGAACGGCAAAAACCTGCTATTGCTAATCAACGATATCCTCGACTTCTCCAAAATCGAGAGTGGCTGCACCGAATTAGAGATTGAAGAATTTGATTTAGCGCATTTAGTAATAGATGTCGCTCTCGAATTTGGCAATCAAGTTACAGAAAAGAATTTAGTAATGTCTGTCAGCGTCCATTTGCAGCATCAGTTTATAGTTAATGACAAGTCGCGCCTCCGACAAATCTTGGTCAACCTAATTTCCAATGCGGTTAAATTCACCCACGAAGGAAGCATTTGCATTGAGGTGAGAGAACTAAGGAGCGATCGGCTAACTATCACAGTTCAGGATACAGGAATTGGCATCTCCGAAACCTATCTCCCACACATTTTTGACAAGTTCCGGCAAGCAGACCAAACTACAAGTCGCAAATATCCTGGCACCGGTTTAGGACTAGCTATTAGTGAATCTTTAGTCAAAATGATGGACTGCACAATCAGCGCCGAAAGTCAACTAGAAAAAGGTTCAACATTTCGGCTCGAACTGCCTCGACAAATTCAACAAATTATAGCATAAGTCTGAAGTCTGAAGTCTGAAGTCTGAAGTCTGAAGTCTGAAGGGAAATGCCAGAATGGAAATGCCATAAAATCAAGCGATCAAACGTAAAAGGCGATCGCTGTTATATCCCCGCAGCACTTATAAAGAATTCGGGGATATAAAGCGCGAGATAGTTTTACGTTCTGCCTTTTGTATAAATTTTCCCGATCGCCCGATCGCTCTCAATTTCAATTACTAAATCTACCATCTGAGAATGCTCAACCATCGACTTAATAAATAACTCTGGATGCAGCGCTTTCTGGAAATATTCCACAAACTGATTAATCTCTAACTCTGTCATTCCCGACTTGCCGGTTGCCATCATTTCCTGTTCCGCTTGATTGCGCCACACTCCAGAAATACGATAATCTTTGGGATACAAAACTATCAACTTATCTAAGCGCTGCCAGAGGGGTAAATAGTCGTGCAGCTTAGCATTCATATCGCGAGCAAACTGCCGATCGCCCTCTGTTAAAATTGGAAATGGTGAAGTGGCCAAAAACTCGTTTAATTGCCGATCGCCGATCGGCTCTACTCCGACAAACCAACCCTCAAACAGTACAATATCCACACCTGCAATGATTTCAGGCGGAGTTCTATCTCCTGCACCTCCCCAGGCAGATTTGTCAAATCGGGGAATTTCTATATTTTCAATTTTACCAGTTTCGGGAAAATCCGATTGAGAATTGTCAAGGAATTTTAATTGATGATTTTGAGCAGATCGTAACCGGTCTAAAACTGCTATTCCCAATTCTAGATCGTGAGTACCGGGCGGGCCGCGCCAAATTAAACGCGGGTCTGCTTTTTGGAGCTGTTGGCGATCGGCATAAGTCTTGTAAAGGTCATCTAAAGAAAGGCTAACAGTAGAATATCCCAATTTCCCCAGAATCAGCGTCAAAATCTTAGCTAAAGTAGTTTTTCCCGTTCCTTGTCCTCCGACAATTCCTTGAATTAAAGGACGTTTTAAACTTTGTTTTTGGGCCGATAATTGCATTGCTAGCGGCAACCAAAAGTTCCACAAATTTTCGATAAAAGTAGTTGACTTTAGGGGGAAATTGTGCAGTTGGTCAATCAGAGAAAAGAATAAATCGGCTTTGCTGCGAACAACATCGGCTGCATTGTCGGAAGTAATACCAAAAGCGCGCGCGCGACAATTGCTAGCCAGTTCCCAAAAAGCTAACTGCTCGAATTCAGGAGCGATCGGAGAATTTCCGGCTATCCATCGTTCTAAAATTGCAACAGGGGTTAAATGCGATCGCGACATATTCTCAAAACTCCTAACTATTCAAGAACCCAGCTTGAAAGCTTCGACAAATAAACTGTAAGTCAGGCCAATTTTCAGAGCCTTGAGCAGATCCACCCACAAAAAACGCTGCGCCTGTGGGCTACCGCCGTAAACCAGGCGATTAACCAACTCTGTCAACAGCACTAACAGCCCAGCCACCAGAATATCCGAAGTTGCGGCTTGTCCGGCGATCGTCGAAATAGCTGTTCCCAAAAAATTGCCGAACAGCAGGCTAATTAGGAGCACCGAAATCCGTCGCCAAGGATTACTCAGCCAGCGTCGGAATTGCTCGCCGAGAACATCAATAAATCGGTTAATTCGGGTATTCTGCATAGAATTGGAAATGGGGAATGGGGAATGGGGNNGGGAATTGGGAATTGGGAATTCGTAATTCGTAATTCGTAATTCCTGCTTTCTGTCTTCAGAGGTGCAGATTGATGTTGTGGCACAAGAGCAACTACTTGTGACTACATTAAACAAGACTTACGCAAAGTGTCTGTGTCATGCTGAGTTAAGCGTTGCATCTCGGAGATTCTTCGCTACGCGACTAATGACAGAACGACGTTGCAATCCGTAAGTCCTCATTAAGATAGTTATGACTAATTCCGAGTGCGAAGTCTATTGTTTAAGCATAAACTTTTATGAAGCTTAAAACTTACCAGATCATAATAGCGGTGTCGATCGTCCTAGTTGCAGGACTATTCCTGAGACGGTTTGAAATTACCATCTCGAACGGTTCAAATTTGCCAGGGGATTTGCCTCAGCCAGCAACCGTACTCCCCCCAATACCCCCCATTTCTCCAACCGCCACGAGGGCCACAGACCTCGCAAAAGGGCCCAAATCCCAGCCAATACCAACCCCCCCAGAACCAGATGGGGAATTGATTTCCCCAACAGATACAGAGGAGTTTGCCGCAAATACATTGGCAAATGCCAAAGCCGTCGGTACTCTGCGCGTCAGCAACCGCACTGAACACCCCGTGCGAGTGGCGCTGCTGACGAAGCGATCGGCCGAGAAATCCTACGGTAAACCTGCTCACTGGGATTTTGCGCCCGGAGAAGGCAGTGGGAAGGGACTGATGCTATCGCTTGAAGGCGAGCTAAAAGTCAAACAGGGAGACATTCTGGTTGTCTTCGCTCAGGATGGCTCTCGCCGCTACTGGGGGCCTTACGTCACTGGGGAGACAGCCTCACCGGCTTGGAATACCAAAGCTGGAGAATGGCAATTAGTCGTGCAGCCGTGAACGCTTAACTGTGGGGAGGGACACGGCTTGACGATTAGGGCCGTTTTATTGACCCGGAGATCCCCTTAATCCTCACCCCCCGGCCCCCCCAAAAGGGAAAAAAGGGGGACGAAAGACTTCCCTCCCCTTTTTTGATCTAATTTCGAGTCTTGAGAAGGCGAATCTTTCGATAGACTTTAGAGCGGGCTAAAATTTCAAATCTCAAATCGCAGGAAGTTTCGGGTGAAGGAAGTTATTAAAAATTTGTCAGAGTATGCCAGGAAGCGATCGATCGCACTTTTGCTGTTATCCCTATTATGGCTGTGTGCGATCGCCTCGCTGGCTTTCCTGTGGAATCTGGGCAATATTGGTTTAGTTGACGAAACCGAACCGTTGTTTGCTGAAGCCGCTCGCCAAATGACGGTGACTGGGGATTTCATCACGCCCTATTTCAACGGCGCAACCAGGTTTGACAAGCCGCCGTTGGTTTACTGGTTGATGGCTGTGGCTTATCGGGCGATCGGGGTGAATGAGTGGGCTGTGCGTCTTCCGTCGGCTTTGTCGGCGATCGCCCTTACTTGCCTCGGATTCTATACCCTATCGAAGTCGGAAGGAAGTTCGGCAACGGATTCTGTAACGGATTTAACGGATGTCAGGAAGAAAGAAGAAGGAAGAAGGAATGAGGAAGCAGAAAAATTTCCCCACTCCCCCCGTCTTCCGATTTTTCTTTCTACTCCTTGGATTGGTGCCGCC
>DPLL01000219.1:5548-18650 GCA_003542015.1 Microcoleaceae cyanobacterium UBA9251
CTAAGGGGCCTGTGGGAATTGTCTTGCCAGCGCTGATTGTTGGCTCCTTCAGCCTTTATTTGGGCAATTTTCGACAACTTTGGCGTGAAATGCGTCCGGTGTCTGGAATCTTGATTATTCTGGCGATCGCGCTACCTTGGTTTATTCTGGTTATTTTAGCTAACGGTCAAACCTATATTGACAGCTTTTTTGGCTATCACAATTTCCAGCGGTTTACTCAAGTAGTGAATCGACACTCGGCGCCTTGGTATTTTTACTTTTTTGTTGTGTTAGTGGGTTTTGCGCCTTGGTCGATTTATTTGCCAGTGGCGATCGCCCGCACCCGTTTTTGGCAGCGTAGTTACTGGCGTCGCCAACCGCGATCGGCTCAATTAAGTTTATTTGCCTTATTTTGGTTTAGCTGTATCTTTGGGTTTTTCACAATTTCCGTGACAAAATTGCCGAGTTATGTATTGCCTTTGTTGCCAGCGGCGGCGATTTTGGTAACGTTGCTGTGGGGCGATATTGTTGCAGGTAAAGAAGAGGAAGTAAGGCCAGGGCGATCGGCAAAACAACCGAATTCTCTACCGCAGTCGCTGTTAGTTACATTCATTGTTAACATCGTATTTTTATTGATTCTAGCGGGAGCAATTTTCTACTGCTATCACTGGCTGGGAGACGATCCGGCGATGCCAAATTTTCCCCAAGCAATTCAACAGTCGGGATTGTTGATTTTGGGCGGTGGGATTTGGATAATTACGGCGGGGGCGATCGCGCTTTTACTCTGGAAACGTCAGCAACGCTGGATTTTGGTTGCCAACTTCATCGGATTAGTAGTATTTATCATCTTTGGTCTGACTCCAGCCTACAATTTGGTTGATCTCAACCGCCAATTACCTCTGCGACAGTTAGCAAAGGTGGCCGTTCAACAAAAACTGCCAGGGGAAGAGTTTATGATGATTGGTTTTGCGAAACCTAGTGTAGTTTTTTATTCCAAATTAGCGGTGACTTACTACCGACTCCCCAAAGGTGCGATCGACTACATTGAATCATCAAAAAATCAAAGTTCTCCGTCTATTTTGGTGTTAGGATATCCAGATAAATTTGTGCAATTTGGATTGCATCCCAATGAATATCAACTGCTGGATAGTCGTGGCCCTTACCAACTCGCAAGGGTTCCGAGAACAGCGTTTCGATAGTGTATTGTCGTGCGGCTGCGGTGAGTGGACTGATGTTTGATAATACCAAATCTGGGTTAGCCACCCCCTTTATCTTGTCGCAAAAGTGCGTCGCTGCTCGAATCTTGGTGTTCTGCGCGAGAATGGTTCGTAGCGACGCACCCTACAAGGGCTACAAGGGCGATCGGCATCAAGGGGGTATGATACCCGGATTTGGGATTATATGGTGTAAAATTAGGGGCAGTCCCCCCGTGGTTGCCCCTGAATCGGTCAATGATGCGTCCAGGACTGTAAAAGCTATAATCTAGTCACTGTATCTTCTTTCAGTTATGGGTATTAGTTAAAGAGAAGACCATACCACGATATCTATTTACTCTCGATAAGGTGATAACACATAATGCCAAAGCAAACAGACGATCTTAATCAGCCCTTAGCATCAGTTCGTTCCCAAATTATTAATTCCTACATTACAACTATTGAAGATAGCTTTCAAGAAAACCGTCCCCAACTAAAACTAATCAATTATGGTACGGGTTCAGGAAAAACTCACCAATTGTTTGAAGCAATTTATCAAACCATAGAAGAAAATAAAGATATTCAAATAATCGGTATATATGTTGCCCCATTGAGAGAACACTTATCTGTTCCCACTTCTGTTGTGAGCCAATACCCAAATATTCCCGTCTATAAAATCAATTCGTTAGAAATGAAAACGACGGATGAGTATCTCAAATTATACCCAAAATGGATATCTTCAATTCTCAAAAACAAAAATCTTTGGAAGATCGATCGAAAAGTCTGTCCTGATGAAAAAGTTCAGGAAAATCGACAAAAACTTAAGACAGTCCCAAACGTGATTAAACGCCTTGAATATGTAAAAAACACAGGTTTTGGAGATGAGGGTTTTAATAAATCTGAGATTAAGAAAGCAATACTGGAACTGAATAGTTTAATTGAAAGCTTTTTAGAATTTTTCATCAAGTGTGAATTAGATCAAAAAAATTGTCCTGATGAATGTTTAGAGTTAATTAAAATATTTTTGCCCCTTCATCTTCTGCAAAAAAAATCTGGAATTTTGATGCTCACCTATGATAAATTTGAAACGGCTATTCCGTACTTTATCCACAACGGTAAAACATGGGTCAAGAAAAGCAGTTATCTCGATCAATACGTTATTCAGCATACAGACAACTCCCGAAAGTTTATCCTGGCCTTGGACGAGCAGGAAGATGGCTATCAAATTATGCTAGAGAAGAAGATTGATATCATCTCTCCTGAAAAACTGGCAATCAATAATGCGCTGTCATCTATCAATAGAGAATTTTCTATGCTGTTTTCAACTCAAAATCATGAAAACAGAGAGTTTTTAAGTTTTGTAGATAAGAATAAGGGAGCTTTTTACGAATTTCAAGAACACTTTGAAAAAGACAAGACTTTAGAAGAAAAACTGCAAAGATTCGCCACCATCTATCAAAGATTGACTGTTGAGGAGGGAAACTCTATCAATTTTTTAGAAAAGATAGTACGAATCAAAAATGGTCTTGACGAATCTATGAAACAAATTGTTGAGATTATCAATAATTATGACGACAGAAATCTCGTAACATTGGATTTTGAAATGTTATCCAGAGTAATTTCAAAATTCGAGAATAATAGAAGTTTGTTGATTCCTCAAAAGCTTTACAATAAAATCTGTGATGATTTAATGAACATTTTTTCATACAACAACTTATACATTTATAACCTCGAACCTCTGCAAAAATTGTTTTTAACCAGACCTTCTGGGGGACACGTCCAAATCACAGAGGAAAAAGTTGCAGATAATACTTCTGTAGGAGAGTTAATTTATGCTATTCTCGCTGTTCGATCTCAAATCAAAACCATCAAAGATTTTCTAGCTAACGTCTTAGATGCTGAAGATTCTCAATCCCATTCTTTAGACATTTGGTCGCAACAAATAGCTAAAGTCCAAAAGGCAACTGAAGAAAGCGCCTCGCCAAATCAACTGCTAAAATACTTAAATACTACTTATGTCTATGAAAGTTATAAGTCGATCGTAAATATCAAAGAAATTTCTCGTTATCAAAATCCTAAAAATAATCTGATCGATCGCGCCCTGAGAGAAGTGTCTATTGGTAGTACCGCGATATTGACGTCGCCTGAATTTAAGATAAATTCCATGTTAGGCAATAATAGTAATGTGATTTTTCTGATTTCAGCAACAGGAGGAATTTTAGGAGATTTAAGCACCAGTTATGATATGCAGTATTTAAAAGATAAATTGCGGAATGATCATGAATCCGGTCAAAGTTCATTTCAGGAAATGAGCGATGAAGAAGTATCGCTTTGCGAAGACATCAGAGATAGTCGTGAGGCCAAGCGACAGATTACCGTAAATTTTTTCGGTGAGGATTTATTGTCTTTCCCAAATAACGAAACTCAAAAAGTTGTGGAACGATTTGAAGAAACTATTTTAAAAAGTTTTATCGACGATCTAAAGAAGGATGGGAATTGGCTGGGTATTTACAAGATCCAAGAAGTTCAAAAGTTTATCCGTTTCTTGTTTTACTTGTTTGAAGATGACTCAATTAAAGAAACAATTGCTTTTACTCAAACTCTACGCTGGATTGAAAAGTTGATCCAACATTGTGAGAAACTCAATCATGCCAACTTTATATTTGAGGTGTCATCAGAGCATCCAAATATATATTATCTGCAACTTAAGCATAAGAAATATCAGAGTAATATTCGGATTAAAATAATTTTGTATAAGGCATCATTCAACAGTCTTTACTCCGACAAAAAAGCTCAAAAAAACTATTTGAATGAGCTGGTAGAAAAAGAAGGAGAGAAAATCTTCTTTATATCGGCTTATCAGTCAGCGTCCAAAGGGTTAAATCCTATCATCAAAACCCACAACGGCGAGGAAAAGGATTTCGATTCTTTAGTTTTGTTAATGGACAGTTACTATACAGTAATGGGTCCATCACTGAACAAATCAAAAGATTCTGGACTTTCTATTACACGTTACCATTTTGCCTTAATGAAAAGTATTGTAAACTTGGGAGAGTCTAATATTGAAATCAAAGATTTCAACCAATACCTCAGCCGACCAGAAGCTGGAGAATTTCGACAGCAGCAACACCAGATTTTATTAGGGAAACAAGTTTTGCAAGCGATCGGGCGATCGGAGAGACGCGATTTTCCAAACCAAGTGGCAAAAATATTTGTTAATGAAGAAACCAGAAAAAATTTAGTTAATTTTTACAGATACCTGGAAGGGAAAGAAAAGGAGGAAATTCGGAAATTTTCCGTTAACAACCACAAAGTTTACTTAAGCGTTCGAGAAGAAGAGAAAAAACGAGCAATTAAGGATTATGACGATCATGTTATTGATGAGATTGATGCCACTCTGGCTTTTCAAGAATTTAGAACAGAAATGTTGGAGGAAATAGATCTGTTTCATCTTAAAAAAAATACTTTTGACATCACAAAAGCGTGGAATGCGTTGCGCGACTCAATTGTTTTCAAAGACCCAGCCAAGTATCTGGAAAAGTTGCGAGATTCAGGGCTATTTCCTGATGATTTTATTGATTCCTTATTCTATCACAACCCTGAACAAGTTGAATTTACGCCATATTTAGCTTCCGAGGCAGAAAGAGGCCAAAAATTCCAGATTATCAGCGATAGCATCAATGGGGAAAAAATCTATCCTTACCAGAATAAGTTATATCCTGAATCTCTAAAAATCAGCGATCCCTCCTATGATTCAGAAGATCAGGAAATTGGCTCGCGAGATCCTTCGACTGATTCAATCTACAGACTGTACAACAAGTTGATTCCACAACCGGAAGTTTTTAATACTTATATTCCGCGTCCGCATTTCTTTTACGATGTGTTGTCTCCCTCACTGGCTGAAAATTTTGTGGAATGCTGGATTCAAAATGTAATTTTCAACGGTAAAGACTGGAAAGCCATAAAATCCAGCGATCGTTTTGAGCCATTGCAAGATTTCCAAAAGTATCGTAAGCTATACGAACGGTTTGATTTGTACTATGTCAAGGAGAATACGTTATTTTGTATTGATGTTAAAGCTTGGAGCCTGGCTTCGGGAAATCGCCTGTCCAAAAAGACCCTGGATAAAACCGAAAACAAGCTGAAGGAAATTGTTTCAGACTATCCAGAATTTAGCACCGCAAGGGGGCTACTTCTTAATTTGCACGCAGCCAAAGAAAAAAATCAACAATACTCACCCACGCTATTTTCGGGAAATTTGATTTTCTTTGACGATCGCAATTGTCCAGTACAATCCAATATCCTCACAGACTTTTTGTTTCAAAAGGAGAAATAAAGTGAAAAATAAAACAGCAGCCTTGTCAGATATATCGCGAACCAACCAACTAAAAATAGAAGAAAAAAATCTCAAAGATGTTGCCGAAAAACTGCGTCAGTATCTATTTAAAATGGGAAAAGGGATAGAACATTTTACTCTTGACTATCCGCTTGCTGAAGATAAAGATTCTGAAAATAATGAGGATTCACGGGCGACATCTTATAAAGAGCAGCATAAATACATTAAAGAGCAAGTCCAAGAACGGCTTGCTGCACATGGGGAGAAACGGGAAAAATCAGAAATTCAATACTTCCTATCATATACTGACGGCAAAAAATATGTATTCTTTTTATCCCCTAATAAAAATCATTCTGGATGGCAAAAGTTATTTGCCGATAATTCTAGCAATCGAGAAAGAATTTTCAACCTCATTTTCAAGTTTTATATTCTGTCTCAAGGCTTATACTTTGAGACACTGAATGGTTTTGAAGAATTACTGTTACTCCATTCCAAGGAGCCCAAAAAATCGAAAGAGGCTCTTTTTGTGTGGGGACAAAACTTGTTAATCAAATACAATCAACATGGCGTACTCACATTAACCTTGTCTAGAAAAAGACGACAATTCTTATTACCAAAAGATCAAAAAAAGTACAAAACTGTAGATGGTGATGATTTAGGAGAGTTGTTGGTCTACGACAATAAGAATTACTACTTCGATCGCAACCTTGATGCTCGCGCCACAAATGATATTTGTTTTATGCAATTTGATAGCGACCCCAAAAATTATGACAAGTTCAAAAAGACTCAGCTTTATCATTACCAAAACCTCATGACAAAACTTGAGGGGTTTTTAAGTGAGTGCAATATTGCTTTTAAATCTCTTGATTTTCAGGCTGACCACTACTTAGAAAACCCTTTCATTAAAAACATAGAATCTGTAGGATCGTTAGAGATTATTAACAATACTGGAGTCGATTTAACTGAAGATGACCAACAATTTCTGCAACAATTTCTGAAACATCAAGGGGTATCGACCATCGCTTTTTACCATCAGGGAAAAACTGTTAGTACCTATGAAGTAGAATTTGAAGGTGAGGAAGAGGTTTGCTGGAGAATTACGGAATCTATTAAATGGTCAGATATTCAACTCGAACCGGAAACAAACTATTTGGTTTTTAATAAACTTTTAGAGGAAGACGCGGGTTCAATGGCGTACCAGAGAAAAGACGCTCTATGGTGTTCATCAACAACATTAGATCATAAATCGCCAGTAGATTTCTATTCACAGCTAAAGAAAAGATTTAACTATTTAGAGACAGGAGTTTTTGTGAGTATGCAGGGGATAAATATACCTGAATTTACTGCTGTCGCCAAGAATAAATCGGCTTGGGCGGTTCTTAATTATACAGATACAGATAAAAATAAAATTGATCGAGATAGTCTCCACGAGGATACGAAAGCTTTTACCGAGGGGAAATTATTGGATGTAGAGGGTTATATTTCCTGCTATCTAATAGGACAAGAAGATAGCAAACAATGGGATACTTTCTGCGATAAATACAAGATAAAGATTTTACCTGAATTTGAGAAAGTCTTGATTGAGTTGGGAATTAAGAACTGGATCGCGCAGAGTTTTTCAAATCCCAACTTGGGCTTGCGTATTACTCCTCCTAAATCATTTACTGAAAAACAATTTTTTAGTATTTATGTACGCAGCCCTAAAAACAAGGAAGCTAAAGCAGTTGCGGTAGAATTTCTTTACAAAGATGGTTGCATATATATAAAAAATGTCATCCGCGATCTGAAAACTATCGAAGGGCAATTTCGATTTTTAAGAAAGAGAAAAAATGACTCAGAAAAATTAATTAACGATCAAAACTATTTGGTAGATGAATCAGAGAAGCTGTATATTCGTTGTTATACAGATAATTTTTATACGCCAACATTAATTGGACGTGTGGGTATTCTTGAAGATATGGAAAGCGGAGAATTAACAATAGACCGCACAATTAAAGATGAAAATAGTAGTAGATTGTTACCTGTGGTATCCTATTACAACAGCGAGATCAAACCGATTAACAGAATCAAAAATATGATCGGTTTGGATTTGAAGAACGAAACATTTATTCAGTATTATGTTCCTCCCGCACAAAATATCGGAGGATCGATTCAGAAAGGGTTTAAAGTCTATCATTTGACTGGAAACAGATATTCCAAAGAGTCTATTCCCACATCCGATCTGATCGATAATCCCATCACAGCTTTACATTTTAGTACGCTCACTCAAGATGTTTTAAAACTAGGGGAAAACAGTCAATTGTCATTGTTACAAAAAGTAGCAAAAGTATTAATTGAAAATTGAAACCAGGATGAATTGAAATGCTGATTCCAGAAAACATCCAGATATTTCAGCGATCCCAGAAGAGCATCGGATACACTCACATCTGGTATGATGCCGGAGAAAAGTATCAACGTCAGCTAGAAGCAAACCTGCTATTTAGGGCCGATCGCAATCCTCGATCCTCTTCGAGGGCTTCGCTAACGCCATTTGGACTGGTAACTTGGCCAACCATACGTGCCATAATCAACCATATTATTTGAAGTGCGATCGCCCGAACCTATGGATGCGCTAATCGGCAAAACTTTACAAGGTGGAAAATACACCCTAGAACAAGAATTAGGACGCGGCGGCTTTGGGATTACCTTCAGAGCAACTCACCGCTATTTAGGACAATTTGTAGTCATCAAAACCCTCAACGAATCTCTGCGACAGCAACCCAATTTTGCCGAGTTCGATCGCAAATTTCAAGACGAAGCCAGACGCCTAGCTTCCTGCGTTCATCCCAATATAGTCCGAGTCAGCGATTTCTTTGTGGAAGACGATCGCCCTTACATGGTAATGGACTACATTCCAGGGCAGAATTTGGGCGATGTCGTATTGCCAAATCGACCGCTTCCAGAAGCAGTCGCCATTATATACATAACTCAAATTGGCGCGGCTTTGAAGGCTGTTCATCAAAAGAATTTGCTGCACCGAGATATCAAACCACAAAACATTATTCTGCGCCAAAACACCCAGGAAGTTGTGTTAATTGATTTTGGCATAGCCCGCGAGTTTACTCCCGGTGTCACCCAAAGTCATACTAATATGGTTTCCGACGGCTACGCACCGCCAGAACAGTATTTCGCCCAAGGAAAATACACCCCCGCAACAGATGTTTACGCTCTAGCCGCGACGCTTTATACTTTGCTGACAGCACAAGTGCCGATGCCGGCAGTTTTTCGCCCCAGTCAGCCGATGGCTACACCCCGCGATTTACAGCCTCAGCTAAGTGCGGCCATCAGTCAAGCGGTGATGCGAGGGATGACTTTAGAGGCTGAAAATCGCCCGGCTACTGTGGATGAATGGCTGTCGCTGCTGTCCAACTCGCCAGCATCGATGACTGGCCCGACGCTGGCAGTGATGCCGGGACACGGGCCTATGATGCCTGCGGGAGCGAGAACAGCGCCTGCTGTCGTGCCTTCTGGGGCTGGGGAAAGCAAAATTTGGTGGATTTTGGGGTTGGTGGCGATCGCCCTTATTTTCGCAGGATTTGTGGGTATAGCGAGGATTTTGCTCGATCGCCAGTCCGATCGACCCGCACCCATAGCCCAGGAAAATCGGACTTCTCCCCCCGCAGCCACAAGTACGCCCGATCGCCCTTCGCCAATTCCCACACCCGAAGCAACTCCGAAACCTCGGCGAAAAACTCCAACCCCTGCGGCAATTCCCACACCCAAAGAAACTCCAGCGCCAGCGATAGAAACTCCAGCGCCAGCGGTAGAAACTCCAGCGCCAGCGATAGAAACTCCAACGCCAAAACCTTCTCCTGTGGCGGAGTCACCCAAACCTTCTCCTGTAGCGGAGTCACCCAAACCAACGGAAAAACCTGTTGAAAACCAAGCGACAGATCGATCGACCCCCACACCATCCCCCCGCGAAGAACAACCCGCAACCAGTTATCAAAAAATCCCCAGAGTGCCTGGTTTTGCGGTGGGCACGCCGGAAAGTCAGATTTTAGAGCAACTGGGAAAACCAACAGACACTCAACGTAAAGGCTATTGGCCCAATACTCGCACCGCACTTTATGACTTGGTACCGAACCAGATTACTCTCGGCCACATTTACGATCGCGATTCCGGCCAGCTAGTCCAAACAGAGGGTTCTTTTGCTCAATCTGTGGACAATTTGGTAGTGAAAACCGCGTTAAATGGGATGTTGGGGGGGGCCGATGAGAAAGTCATGGAAGGCTTCCGAGAGGTGCATCAGCGCCGGAAAAGTCGGTTTACTTTTAGGAAGGGTGCGCTTAAAGGTGCGATCGAACGTAATGAGCGCGATCGAATATACATCGGCGTCTGGGACGAAAACTTGCATGAATAGGAATTACGCACGGGTAGTCAGAAACCGGGTTTTTGCCAGAATATGCGCCACAACTCCCAGAAACCCATAAAAACCCGGTTTCTTAGGTTTTATGCGGTAGTCAGAAACCGGGTTTTTGCCAGAATATGCGCCACAACTCCCAGAAACCCATAAAAACCCGGTTTCTTGGGTTTTATGCGATCGGACTGACGCACTGGTCATCAGAAACCGGGTTTTTGCCAGAATATGCGTCACAACTCCCAGAAACCCATAAAAACCCGGTTTCTAAAATCCCCAATCGAAAATCCAAAATCGAAAATCCAAAATCGAGTTGACGCAACACAAAAACTTGTCTATAATATAAGAAATCACACAAGGGGCTGTAATGGTTTCGACAGGGTGGCGAAAGCTGCTCCGTGATGCAGGTCGAGAGGGAGTCTACTCTCGTAAATATCGGCTCAAACAAAATAGTAAATGCGAACAACATCGTTCCTTTCGCTCGCAAAGCCGTAGCTGTAGCCTAAAAACTTCTTGAGCTTGGTTTAGAGTGTATGCCGCCTAACTCCGTTAACGGTAGCATAACAACCCCCAACGGATGCCCTAGCTAAACGTTTCTAGTCGGCTAGCTGGGAAAGCAATCACTAGAAAATCCTCCCATTTAGGATAAAGATGGTTCCCGCCCCGAGGATCAGAGGGGATAAACCTGTGAACGATCGGAAGGTAAATACCCGCTTTGGACGGCAGTTCGATTCTGCCCAGTTCCATAAAAAAGGTAGCGTAAAATCAATGGTTTAAACCATTTGAAAGTTACTTTAAAGCATCAAAAGGGCAGAGAGTTAATTCTCTGCCCTTTTGTTTGGGCTATATGTCGCTTATAGCTGAGTCTATATCCCCCTAAATCCCCCTTCCCAAGGGGAGTAGGGGGTGACTTTGAGTGCTCTTGTCCCACCCCCTACTCCCCTGATTAAGCAGGGCTGTTTCATTCTCAGACAAATCATCATTTTGTAGGGGTAGTGCCCCTGTGCCTACCCTCTTCGTCCACGATTTTGTATGTGTTTCAGACCTCTGGGCGGGCACTCTTGGCACCGCCCCTACAAGAGAATGAAACAGCCCTGCCTGATTAAGGGGGGCTAGGGGGGATCGAGGTTTGAGACACGAGAGTAGGTAAATCCTGATTGATTGCTTACTCAAAATCGATCGAGCAGTCAACAGCCAACAGTCAACAGTCAACAGCCAACAGTCAACAGTCAACATTCAACCATAAAAATTACCTATTGTGATAATTATTTAAGCTCTCCTCTACAGATGTGGAAAACCCGCTTTTTATAGGGCTGAAAAAATTATCAGAAAATTTTCCGGATCAAAGTTATTGATGATGAAAGTTAAGTATCTCTATTAAGTAGGTGCAAGTAATTACACTCAACATTTAATCAGGGGCAATAAAGCCTTCAGATGCTTATTGGGCAAGCATTTTGGCAGCCTAAGCATTTTTACTTGATTTACCTGCACGTACTTATGACGAAATTTTTCTGGCAGTGACCGATAACTATAAAGAAAGCCCAACCTCTGGTTTTCAGTCACTTCTAATCCTTCATTACTATCAAAAGAGAAGCTATGGCTACTTCCTTCACTGGTTCTTTCGGTCAACCCAATAATTACAGCAGCATCAATGACCTAATAACAAAATGGCCTACTGCTGCCCAGAATCAAGGCATCAAACTGTTTGGGGTAGCTTTTGATGGCGTGGAAACTGACTACCTTAACCCTACTGTCATCAGCAACCTCACCTTCGCAACGAACGAAAACCCTAAAAGCTGGTTGAGCTATGGCAGTAGCGCTGGTATTGGTGTCCCATCCTCTTATGATGGTTGGTTCACGGACCCCAATAAAATTCGGGCGGAAATCAACCATAACCCCAACACCAATCAATCTCAGGCGCTGAAGCTGAAATGGGCAGATAACCAAAACATCACTAGCACCACGATCGATCTAAGTGCATTGAGTCCCAAAACAAGTCCAGGACTGGGCGATCAAGGCAATGAAGTTGGTTTCCTACAAATCTTCAATAATGGGGTTTTGGTACCGACTAGCAATTTTACGATCGCTCGCCTCAACGCTCCGATCGCTCCAAAACCTATTACCTTGTCTTCAGATGGAGTGACTTTCATTGGCGATCGCACCGATGGCAGTTTCAAATTCAAGATAGAAGCAAACCCTCTGGGCGGCACTACTTTTGACGAACTGCGGTTCTCCACCAAACCCTACGATAGCCCCACGGCTGCCTACCTCGCCGCCCCCTTCAAAGACGATGGTTCCGACTACCTAGTGCGGAACATTGAATATCAAGGGACTGAAGATCCGATTAGCCTTCAGTTTAGTGCCCCAACCTTCAGCGTCAACGAAGATGGAACGCCGGTTGCAGCCGTGACAGTCACTCGCACTGGCAGCAGCGTCGGTACCGCCTCAGCTACCGTGAACCTCACTAATGGAACTGCTACAGCCCCTGGTGACTACAACAATGCTCCCATCAGCGTCAATTTTGCCAATGGGGACACCGCAGCCAAGACTATCACCATTCCCATTGTCGATGACACTGCGGTCGAGGGTAACGAAACCGTTAACTTAAGCTTGACCAACCCCACCGGCACCAGCCGTGTCACCTTGGGAACGCAAAGTACCGCCACTTTGAACATCGCGGACAATGACAGCACCCTGCAATTTAGTGCTCCCACCTTTAACGTCAACGAAGATGGAACGACGAGCGCAGCAGTAACAGTTACACGCACTGGCAGTACGACTGGTGCAGCCTCAGCCACGGTTAACTTGACCAATGGTACTGCTACAGCCCCTGGTGATTACAGCAATACTGCCATCCCTGTGAATTTTGCCATTGGGGATTCGACAAAGACGGTCACTATTCCGATCGTCAACGACACTTTGGTAGAGGGTACCGAAACTGTCAACTTAACTTTGGGTAGCCCTACAGGCGCCACGATTGGAACGCAGAATACTGCCACTTTGAACATCGTGGACAATGACACTCTCCCTCCCAGCGCCCTGCAATTTAGTGCCCCCACCTTTAGCGTCAACGAAGATGGAACGCCGATTGCAGCCGTAAGGGTGACGCGCACGGGTAGCGGCGCTGGTGCTGTGTCAGCCACCGTGAACTTGACTGATGGTACTGCTACAGCCCCTGGTGATTACACCAATACT
>DPLL01000220.1:0-152 GCA_003542015.1 Microcoleaceae cyanobacterium UBA9251
ACTTTAACTCCTTTCCAAAAAGCAATGTAGCCTCCAATATTTTTGGCAGCATCTTTCGGAGTAGGATAATACCAAGCGGCATCTTTATTGACTTGTCCACCGACTTCGACGCTGTAATAACTAGCGACACCTTTCCAACCGCAAGTAGTGTG
>DPLL01000220.1:287-2982 GCA_003542015.1 Microcoleaceae cyanobacterium UBA9251
GGGTTAGGGGGGATCAGATTCTATGCAACTTCACCTTAAATTGGTAGAACTGCTACAGCTAGCAGAGCTAGAGCTGGAACTGCTGCTGCTGTGCCCATGACTGACTTTTGCCGATCCAAATTGACTGACTTGAGTTTCGCCATCCTCTACAGTTGTGCTTGTTGCTTCAGCTTTTGCAGAACCATCCGCTGAGATCATCCGTTTGATTATAGTTTTATATTTTTTCATGGTTTTATTACCGTTTTATTACCGAGCGATCGCAGTTTCCGATTGATTGTATAACAAATAGTTTACCTCATTAGACAACCATTCGTTAAACATATTTCGCAAGATTTCTTCATACCGTTCAGGGGTTAATTCAGCAGGGAGAAACTTTTCAACCATGAACAAGTGATATCCTAGGTCAGTTTTAATTGGACGAATCACCTTTCCCGGTTGAGCGCTAAATACTGCGACGGCTATATCTGGATTTAAACCCAACCGATAAACCTTGCCTTCGCAACCACATAAATTCCGACGATTTTCGTCAATGTCGTAAAAATGAGCCGCCTCAAAAAAGCTGATTTCTCCTTCTGCAATTTGATAAAATAGTTCTTGAGCCAGCTCAGGTTCCTTGACAATTATTTGATAAAGAATGATTCGATCAAATCGCAATTTATTTTGGACAAAATTCTTTTCTACTTCTTTTCCAAATAAATGTTCGGCTAGTTTTTTAGCCAGGAGTCGATCGCAAATTCCGGCCTCTAAATCTTCTACCGAAATCATCTGATCCGCCAGCCAAGCAATGGTATCCGCAGCTTTCTCCAAACGCTGATCGCGCCGCAGTTTGTCCCCCTCTGCTTGAATTTCTTCGGGAGTCACGGTTAACCCCCGTTCCTTTGCTGCTTTGTCAATGACTTTCTTCTGCAAACTTTTTTGAAAAAATTGCTTTAATTGCAACTCTTGTCTGAGTGAATCGATAATTTCATTAGCCTCAATCGGCTGGTAAAAGTTTTTCATGTTTCTACTTCAAACCCGATAATCTTAATAACATTAGTCCGTTCGATCCGACTATAAATGAAAAATTTGCGATAATTTAGCAGAGATTAAAAACTGTTATTTGGCAAATTCCTAAAATCTCTATTGGTCAAATTTGTTGCTCCCACCGCATTAACTGTTCCTAAAACTACAGCTAAAATGCGATCGCCATTATTGGAACTAAATTTGACTAGAGTCGCATCAGCTTGACCGTCACCGTCAATCGATTTTAGATTTTAGATTTTAGATTTTAGATTTACCCCACGGATAAATGCGGGGGCTTGAGGATTTTAGATTTGGGATTTTGGATTGATTCCGTCCTGAGTNNCACCTTTGAAATTATTGGTCAGTATCCAATACTTGCAGTGCAATCTCTGTCGCAGAAATTCCGGCTGTCAACCCAATTTTATCACCTTGATCCGCCTTGAAATCTTGGACGATATCTGCATCAGCTAGATTAGCTAATTGAGTCGCTGTCTCCGGTCTAAATACAAACATATCAGCACCGTTACCTCCCGTCAATGTATCAGATCCGAAATCGCCGCACAGAAAATCATCGCCCTTGCCACCAATTAGTAAATCTTGACCTCTTCCTCCTCGCAAATAGTCGTTTCCATCACCTCCATCCATCATATCATTGCCTCTATTCCCTGTGACAATATCGTCGCCATTTCCTGCAAAAATTGGATCGAATCCGCTACCACAAGCAATCACATCGCTGTCAGGAGAACCCAGCCAATGTTCGCCGCCGTTGCTGTCGTAGGTGACAGTTGAACACGCAGGATCGTTTTCTGTGTTGCTAACTTCTGGAGGAGCAGTTGTGTCAGAATCACTGCTGTTGAAATTGATTGGTTGCTGTCAGCAATTTTGTGTTCTCAGTACCTAATATATCTGGAATAATTAAATCTGTGTTGCCAAATTGGCAGATTTGTGGAAAATTCAAAGGTCAAGTTAACTTCATAAATATCTGTTAATTACTTGCTCAACCACTAGAGGCGATCGATGTATTTTGAAATACAAAAATCAGCCTCGTTTTAGAGTCTATTAACGAGACTGGAAGATTGTAGTATTTGGCTCAATACTGAAAAACCCGATCGCCCGCGAGTCAACCAACAAACTGGTACAGCCAACCCCAGCAACCGGGTTATGTTGCGATCGCACAATCTACTCGCCCGCGAAATTAAACAAACCTGTCTGAAATCCCGCAAAAAATCCTTGATTTTGAACATCAACCCCTTCCTTGACTTCAGGCGCAAAACCCCCTCGAACTCCGGCTCGTTTGTCCCTCGCCACCTCCAGATAATCTAAATCAGCAATTTTGCCCAATGCAGACTTAGTTTCCGATTGACTCGACTTGCTGATTTGACTGTTTTCCTTAAGCAAGCGGTTGGAAGTGCGATAGGGGATGTAGTCGAGAGGATTGTAACCGGTACAACGCAAAAGTAAAAAACAAGCCCAAGAATACTTTCCTGACAAAATCGCTGAAATTATCTCATCCAATTGTTCGGATTTGATTCCAACTTGGGAATGGCTGGCAGAATTGTGAAATTGGGAATTCATCGTTTTTCTCCTGTTTTTTGTAAAGTGCAAATCTGTTGAATGTAGTAGAGTCTCGATCCCCCTAAATCCCCCTAAAAAGGGTGACTTTAAGTCCTCTTGTCCCCCCCTTGTTAAGGGG